>DDSA01000239.1:12063-12649 GCA_002343715.1 Phycisphaerales bacterium UBA2402
CGCCTGGGAACTCGATTTCTGGGGCAAGTTCCGACGCGGCATCGAAGCCTCTGACGCTGAGCTGCTCGCGAGCGTTGCCGACTACGACGCCGTGCTCATCACCGTCATCGCGGATGTCGCGACGAACTACATCCTCCTGCGTTCGTTCCAGGAGCGACTGGCGATTGCCGAGTCGAACGTGGGACTCCAGAGGCAGACCCTCGACCTGACCGACGTCCGGTTCCGCAGCGGCGCAGTCTCCGAGCTCGACGTCGCGACCGCCCGCGCAACCCTCACCGACACCCAGGCCCTCATTCCCGAGTTCAAGAACGCGATCGATCAACTCCGGCTCTCGCTCTGCGTGCTTCTCGGGCGTGCGCCATCGGAGCTCGAAGACGAGCTCGCCCCCTCGTCGGTCGGCATCGCGCGTGTGCCTCAGGCCCCGGCGCGAATCGCCGCCGGCGTGCCGGCCGAGTTGCTGCGGCGGCGTCCCGATGTGCGACAGGCCGAGCGCTTCGCCGCGGCCCAGTCGGCGCGGACCGGGGTCGCCACCGCCGACCCTTTCCCGCCGATCTCGATCAATGGCATCACCGGCTTCGCTTCTAGC
>DDSA01000172.1:0-776 GCA_002343715.1 Phycisphaerales bacterium UBA2402
GGTTCGAGGAACCACACCAGCCCGGCCGCGCCGAGCGTGAGCGCCGCGGCGAGAACCCACGCCGCGCCGAGGCCCACCGCGCCGCTGGCGATGGGCCGCCTGCACTTGCGCGGGTGGTGGCGGTCGCTCTCGGCATCGACGATGTCGTTGACGATGTAGCAGGCGCTGCTGGCGAGGGCGAAGGCTGCGGCGGCGATGAGACCGGCGAGCAGAGGCTTGTGCCCCAGGTCGGGGTGGTCTCGCAGGCCGTAGAACGGCCCGAGCATGACAAAGGCGCTCTTGGCCCACTGCTTGGGGCGCGCGAGGCGGAGAAGATCGAGCGGACGGGGCATGCTGGGCGTGACTTTAGCGGGGAGGAAGGCCGCTCCCGGTAATGGATTCTTCGGGTCGTTCAACGATCCTGCACGAAGAGAATCTATCGGACATTCGCCCCTTCGCAGTTGGGCGCGGCGACGCCAACGGATGGGCCGACCGCCTTGTTCGGGGCACGGCGCGGAAGGGGTGGGGTCTGACACACCGAACACCCCCTGCCCCGCGGACCACAACGAAAACGGGGGGCGTCGATGAAAGCGGTGTGGGGGGTCAGCGGGGCCGAAGTCCCTGATGAACACGAATGAGTTGCAACGCGACACCGGGAGCTGATCGGCCCACCGTTCGGGTCATCTCGACAGCGCACGACAACGCGGCGGGCACTCGCCCGCCGCGTTGTTCATGACTCAGAAAGGAGCGATCAGGATCAGCAGGCGCCCGATTCCCACGCCGCGAAGAAGGCTTCG
>DDSA01000172.1:1097-6352 GCA_002343715.1 Phycisphaerales bacterium UBA2402
GTCGATGCCGCCGTCCTCGTTGAAGTCGGCGGTGCACTCGCCCACGGCGGGCAGGTCGTCCTCCGGGCTTTGACGCGGGCCCGGCTCGGCGTCGGTGATGTCGAAGTACGAGCGCGACCGGGCGATGCGGAAGATCGGGCCGCTGGTCATGCCGTCGAACATCGAATCGGGGTTGGGCGCCCATCCCGTCCGCGTGCGGACCAGTTCGCGCACGATGCCCCGGTCTACGAACATGATGCCGCCGGTGTCGGTCGCCTGCACGCTGCGGACCTGAACCCCGCCGTCCAGACGGACCTGGTCGACGATCGAGAGTCCGCCCGAGGGGTTCGACCCCACGAAAAAGATGTCCGATGAGCAGCCCAGCAGGAGCCGGCCCTCATCGTCGATGGTGAAGGTGAGTTCGGTGCAGGGCACGATGCCGGGGGGGAGCGAGTGTGTGGTCTGAGCGGACGTGGCGATGTTCCTGCCCAGGCGCACCACCTGATGGCTCGACTGCCCGCCGTGGATCAGCACCACCTGGTCCGCGCTGTCGTCAAAGGCGATAGCGCCGGGCACGCTCGGCAGCGTGCGGGTCCCGATCGAGTCGATGCGACCGTCCCGCAGGCGGAGTTGACGCAGGATGTTCCCATCGACGACGTACAGATCGCCATCGCGCCCGCATGCGATCGGCCCGTTGCCCGTGGACAGTTCAAAGGTTGCGGCTGTCGCGCCGGTGCTCCCGTCGAAAACCTTGACGTGCGGCCTGGCCCCGCCCGTAGCGGACGAGCCAGAGACCCGCGCCCACGCCAGCACCGATACAGGATGGAGTTGAACATCCTGCACCGCGGCGAAGGCGTCGAGCCGGAAGATGTTGTGTGTCGGATGGGGGCTGTCTGTGAAGTCGAGGGGGCGCGTGTTATGGATCGCGGCTTCCTCGCCCGCGATGGGGCTGGACGACAGGGCGAACAGGGGCAGGATGAAGTTGACGCCGTCGAGGAGACGGAAGGGGGGGTTGCTCCCGTTGTTGAAGTCGTCGAACTCCCAGTAGGTGCGCTCCTGCACCTCGCCGCCGCCGGTGCGGAAATCGCCGATCCTGAGCCGCATCTCGGACTTCGCCAGGTCGAAGGGGGCCTGGGTGACCAGCGAACTGCTGTTCGATGGGTTGCGCAGCGCCACCTCGGGCGTCGAGCAGGCGTTGTAGACGTGCCGCAGGGTGCAGGCGTGGCCGCCGGAGCGCTTGAGCACACCCGGGTTGTCCTCCTCGGGGCTGAAGCGTCCGTAGCAGATATCGACCAGCGCGCCCAGGTCCAGCAAGGCCCGCAACTGGGCCGGGCTGGGGCCTTTGCCGTCCACGACGCCGTACTGGCCCACGATGAACCTGCCCGGAGCGCGCTGGTTGAGCCACGCCTTCACACCATCGAACCAGCCGGTGCCGCCGGTGCCGTTCTCGGCGTGGGTGTTCATCAGTTCGCCCATCTCGCGGATCTGCTCGGTGACGAACTCGTAGTTCGCGTCCTGCGACCAGTGGCGCGGCCCGCCCATCATCGACGGCCAGCCGTTGTTGGCGATGAAGCCCATGCGGTTGATCGCCGAGGTGGGGATGCAGTACATCGAGCCGTTGCCGGGAAGGCCCGGGCGGTGGGGCGGCTGTGGCCTCAGCCCAACGGCCCGCTTCTGGTCGAAGTCGGGCAGGCCGGGGCGGAAGACGTCGCAGTTGTCGGTCGCGTGGGCGGCGGTGGCCAGCCCCGACGCGAGCGCCAACGCGCGCAGAGTGAGCGTTCGGACAGTTGTGTTCTTGCACATGGTGTGGTTTCCTTCTCGTTCGTGCCGGGTCGTGCTGCTGTTTCGGTGCGATGCCTGCGGCGATCGCGTTCGCCCCGGGTCCTTCACTGAGCGTGATCAAACGGCGGGTGTGACACCGACATAATAAAAATCCGCTCCAAGCGAACTTGATCGGTTTGTTAGGGTCCTCGTAACGTGACTCGACATGGGCCTCGTGTGGTCAGCCTGAAACCACCGCCGGCCCGGGATCGCGGATGCACTGAACCCGGAGAACTCGGATGAACCGACTTATGAAACCCCTCTTTTTCGTCACGTTCGTGACGCTCACCGCCGGCGGGCTTGCCCTCACGCAGCCCGTCAAGGAAGCAACGGCCGGCGTGCCCTTGAAAATGCACGGGCCGATGGAGCACATCGCGGGAGTCTGGACGGGCAGAGCAAAGATGTGGATCGGCCCCGGGATACAGGAGCCGGTCGAGGGTGTGTGTACCTGGAGGGTCACGCCGATCCTCGGCGGGCGGTACGTCCGCTGCGAAGTGAGCGGGTCGCTGCCGGGCGTGGGGCCGTTCACGGGCGAGCGCGTGTGCGGGTTCGACACTGTCACGGGGAAGTTCGTCGGCAGTTGGGTGGACAACCAATCAAACGACATCATTCATGGCACGGGCGAACCGAGCGAAGACGGCCGGACCATCACCTGGACCTATACCTCCAGCTGCCCGATCACCGGAACGCCCGCGATGATCCGCGAGACCCACACCACCACAGTGCCCGGCACGATGTTGTTCGAGTTGTTCGTCACCGACACCGGGGCGAACAAGGAGTTCAAGCGCGTGCGCGTGGACTTCACGCGCCTGCCGGCCTGAGGCGCTATGTTCCCGCGTGCCCGACCTGATCGATCACATCGCGGTCATCGCCTTGTTGTTCACACACTGGTGGTTCGACCGGCGCGGCGCGGCGAAGGTCCGGGAGCGCCGACGCCACGATGAAGCTCGTCTCGCCGCGGGGCAGGAACCGTTTGTTCCCGACCGGGTCTCGTGGCTGGGCCCGGTCGGGATCGGCGGCGGCTTGGCGCTGGTGTCGGCGGTGTTGCTGTGGAGGACGGGCGCGGGCGAGACACTGCGGATCTCGGTGTCCGGGTGGGGTGTGTGGGCGTGGATCGGGGCCGGCGCGGTCTTCGCTTATCTCGGGTTCATGCTGGTGTTCCTCAACATGGAGTCGGTGCACGTCCCGCACTGCGAGCCGTGCCGCGAAGAGTGGCGCAAGATGCTGCGGACCAACGCCAGCGTTCGGGCGCACTCGATCGGCGTGCCCGGCTCGGCTCGCAACTCGATCATCGGCGGCGCGGCGGAGGAGTTCGTCTGGCGCGGGTACCTGTGGTGGTACGTTGCGGCGCTGGGGGGCGACTGGGCCGCGCTCGCGGCGACCGCGGTGCTCTTCGGGGTCTTTCACCGGGGGCAGGGCGTGGGGCCGTGGTCCTTCGCCACCGTCGCCGGCGCGGTGCTGGGAGTCCTGCGACTGGTCTCGGGCGGGGTCTGGCTCGGCGTGTTCCTTCACGCGGGACACAACGGGGTCGTCGCGGCGCTCTGCGCCTCGGCCCGGCGGGGTGTTCGCTCCACGATGGTGGACGAGAACTGCGAGTGCGACTGCGAAAAGTGCGCGGCGGCCCTCAGACCACGAACCGCCTGACACAGATCGTGTCGTTCTGCCCGCCGAAACCGAAACTGTTGGAGAGACAGGCGTCCACACCCTGCCCGCGCAGGTCGCGGGCCGCGTTGGGCACGTAGTCGAGGTCGCACTCCGGGTCGGGCGTGTGCAGGTTGATGGTGGGCGGGAGCCAGCCGGTGCGGATGGCCTGCACGCAGGTGATGAGCTCGACGGCGCCCGCCGCCTGAATGAGGTGCCCCAGCATGCTCTTGACGCTGCTGAAGGGGACGCGCGGCGCGAGCGGACCGAAGACGCCCTTGACGGCACGGGTTTCGATCTTGTCGTTCTCTTTCGTTCCGGTGCCGTGCGCGGAGATGTAGTGCACCTGCGGACGGCCGTCGGCACCGGGCTCGCGCGGGTTGATCCCCGCCTGCCGGCAGGCCTGCATCATCGCGGCGATGGCGCCCTTGCCCTCTTCCTGGATGTCGGTGATGCGGAAGGCATCGGCCGAGCTGCCGAACCCGGCGAGCTCGCACAGCGGCACGGCGTTGCGCCGGAGGGCGTGTTCCAGATCCTCGAGAACGAGCACACCCGCCCCCTCGCCCATCAGGAATCCGTCCCGCGTCTGGTCGAACGGGCGCGAGGCGGTGCGGGGCGAATCGCGGCGGGTGGACATGGCCGTGAGACGGATGAACCCTGTCATTCCGAGCGGATGAACCATGGAGTGGGCCCCGCCAGCGAGCATGACATCGGCGTCGCCCCGGCGGATGATCTCGGAAGCCTCGCCGATGGCCTGTGTGCCCGCCGCGCACGCCGTCATGCAGTTGGCACTGGGGCCGTAGCAGCGGAGGGCTTGCGCCATGTGCGCGAGCGTGGCGTTGGGCTCCTGCTCGCGCTCGATCTCGATGGACATGCGGCGGAGGGCTTCGGCCGTCCAGCGGGATTCGTTCAGGCGGCGGGCGTCCGCATCCCACGAGGCCACGCTCGAGGCCGCCAGTTGCTCGACGTTGGTCGGGCCCTCGCCCGCGCCCATGTAGAGCCCGATCCGCTCGGGATTCACGCTCGTTCCGATGCCGGCCTGGCGGGCGGCCATGGCCCCGGCCGCGATGGCGAAGCGTGTGCTGAGCCCGCACCGTTCGAAGTGATCGGCGGTGGGGAAGTGATCCGCGAGCGAGAACCCCTTGACTTCGGAGGCGAAGTTTGTGGCGAAGGTCGAGGCGTCAAAGCGCGTGACCGGCCCGGCGACGTTGTCGCCCTTGAGCAGGCGTGCCCAGACGGCATCGAGATCGCACCCCAAGGGTGTGACCCAACCCATCCCAGTGATGACCACGCGTCGTGACATGCGCGGCGGTTCCTCGAGGGAGCGGCCTTATTGGGCGTCGAAATCGTGGTGCGAGGGCGACGCCTCGGAATCGTGACCGTCCGGATCATCGAACGAGACACCCCGCTCGGCGTTGATCTTGTCGACGTTCAGCACGCGGACGAGGCCATCCTTCAGCCGCTTCTCGGCGAAGTTGACGATGAGCCCCAGGTCGAGCGCTGCGGCCTTGAGGCGTGAACGCAGACCCATGCGTTCGCCGGTGTCGACTTCGCCGTGACGGGCCATGATCTCGACGAGGAACTTGTCCTCGATGTAGAAATCGGCGGTGGTGGTGCCGACCTGCGAGCCCTTGTACATCACGGGGATGGTGTGGCCGGCCTTGTAGGCGATGCCCATGGCGTCGAGTTCGAGCTTGACCGCGGCGAGATAGACCTCGCGGGTGTAGCCGGGGCCGAGCGTCTTGTGCACGTCGATCGCGATGCCGATGAGCTTGCGGCTGCTCTCGGTGAGTTCGGTGGGGAGCTCGGAGATG
>DDSA01000204.1 GCA_002343715.1 Phycisphaerales bacterium UBA2402
CTTCCCACCCCCCCCCCCCTATTGTGATGTGTTATCTTCGCGCTCCGCCCCATGTCGTGGCTCGCGTGGCTCGCCGCTCCGGTCGCGGCGGTGGCCCAACCGATCGGGTTTCATGTCGTGGAGCCGCTGCCGGGGCATGATTTCACGGAGATCTCCGGCCTCTCGTCGGACGGTACTCGCTCGGTCGGCGTGAGCACAAGAAACACAGGTGGTTCATGGAGATCGTTCATACGCGAAGTGGATGGCGATCTGCGCCTGTGTAGCCCCTCTTTTTCGCAGGGTGTACCCCGCTTCATATCCGGTGACGGTCGGTACACCGCGGGAACCGGCGCCGAGCCGCCAGAGTATCAGAATGAGTACTCGTTTCGCCGCGATGGTTGCAGCTCGGAGCAGCGCCTGACCCCGATCTACTCCCGCGTCTGGGACATCAACCACGATGGCAGTGTCATCGTCGGCGGCCGTCAGTTCATCATTGAGCCGTTTGTTTCTGGCTATGTCGCGTCTCGATGGACGGAATCGGGCGGTTTTCAGACGATTATCGAAGAGGGTGATCCCCGCTTTTGGTCCAGCATGGCCACGGGCGTGAGCGCTGATGGAAACGTCGTGGTGGGGCACGGCTTTGGCTGGGAGGGCGGAACCGACGGCCCGGAGCGTTCCTTCCGCTGGACGCCAGGTGGGGGTCTTGAGATTTTACCCGGTTCGGGTGATGTGGTTGCCAACGCGGTGAGCAGTGACGGGAGCCGCATCGTCGGAACGGCCTATCTCGACGACGGCCGGCGTCACAATGTCATGTGGCATGATGGGCGAATCATTGATATTGGGTTGACGGTCACCGGCAGCGGCCAACCTCAGGTGGTGTCAAACTCGGGCATGATCCTGCTCGATACGCGCAATTTCAGTCGAAATGCCAATGTATGGACACCGGCCATGAGCGCTGCAATGCCTCTCCCCGATTACATCGAGTCATTCGGGATTGACGTTCCGGACGGATGGGTTCTCTTTGAGGCCGTCGGCGTTTCGGACGATGGCCGGACCATCGCCGGGTCAGCCCGCCGACCTGACGGCCAGTTCCGGGGCTTTGTCGTCACTGTTCCATCCGCGCCGACGGCGGCGCTGCTCTTTGCTGCTTCCGCGGTGTGTGTGCGCCGCCGCTCTCTTGCCTGATTTCACGTCTCCGCGGTTGATTCTGATCGCTCGTCGTGTGACGTGTTGATCGCGGTGGCCTCATGGAGTGATCGAATGACACCGAAGTCTCGGCGTGCGCTGTCGCTCGCGCTTCTCTGCCCTCTCTCGGCCGTCGGCCAGGTCTTTCCGGAGGTCACACCCCACATCTCGATGTGGGACAACAATCATGGCCGGGGCGACCTGAGCGACCCGTGCCTCATCTGCCGCTCGCTCACGAACAACGGCGGGCCGGTCGCGCCGCCGACCGGCTGGGTCGGTGATGATGCCATCCACGGGATGATCATCCAGACGGTGGACAACGGCAAGTACGACTTTGCCCCGGAAAAGGTGGCGAGGCAGGTTGTGTGCCGCATGCAACGGTACTCGCAGCAGTTTCAACAGGGGCGGGTACACCTGGTGCTCAAAGGCTTTGCGCACTGCCCCGAACAACCAGCGGCTGGCGATGTGCAACCGACATGCCTGCTGCATCCCGATGACGCGATTCCGTATACACCGAGCGAGTTCGGTGCGGGCAACGAGGCCCTTACGGTCGGCATCCGCGCTCGAAACCCATGGATGACCCACGCATCCGAACACATGAAACTCTGGATCAAGGCGTTCGCTCAGGAGTACCGCCGCATCGCGCTGACAGGTGTTCTTGATCCTTCCTTGCCCGCGGAAGGGTGCAATCAACTGGTGCCGATCGCCACTCTCATCATGGGTGACGGTGCGATGGGGATCTACGCGTTCCCGATCGACCGCCTTCTCATCGACTCGGAAACCTACCCCACGGTGACGGACGACCGTGTTCTGAAGGCCATGGCGAGTGGCGCGGGCGACCCCGCCCACCGCTGGAACACCGAGCCGGTGCCGGGCTTTGGCGGGCAGACATTGGCCCAACTGTGGGCCGCCGCGGAAGCCCAGTGGGATACGACGGACCCCGCATTCTCGTGGGACGAGTCAATCGCCGATGTCCTGGATCGAACGAACTTCGCCTTCTTCCGCGCCTCCAAGCGCCGCGTCTACCTCTGGTACAACGCCATCGCCTACCGCGCCAAGCAGCACATCATTGAGACGCAGGTCTTCGCGCCCGCCCGCGAGATTCTCGCCGACCTGGGCGCCACGCCCCTCACCGGCAACTACGGCGAGTTCGCCGCCGATGGCCAGCCCGATGTGTTCGGTTGGCAGCGCGTCCGCGGCCCGGATGCGAACCGCAACGAGGACCCCGTGGGCGGCACCATCCCGCCCCCGCCGATGGTCAGTTCCAACACCCTGCCCCGCGTGTCGCTCCAGTCGTTCAACGAGTCCTCGCGCATGATCGGGTACGATGCGCTCGGCTCGTGGTACAACTTCAAGACCCAACCCCGCGGCCCCTTCACCGTGGACCAGCCCCAGTTGTACAGCGTCGATACGTCGGATGCTTCGTACAACCACAGGATGCGGATGAAGAACCTCTACATCCCCGACCTTCCCGTGAATCCCGATGAGACCACGGAAGACGCCTTTCGCCGTGTCCACCGTCACCGGGTAGAGACAACCATCAACTCCTACGCCGGCGCCGGGCAGAGCCGCGTCGAGCCGTACATCCCCGCGCCCGATGCGCCATTGGGCACCGGCGTCATGAACCACCTCTTCACCGCCGCGTTCGTCCGCGACCAGTTCGCCGCGGCACGCGCCAAGCAACTCCTCCAGATCAACGTCTTTCACGGTGTAGGCAACTCTCAGTCCACACCCTCAACCACCCTGTGGAACCGCACTCTCTCTCTGATGCAGCAGGTCCACGCCTTCCGCATTCAGAACTGGGAATGGACCATCGGCGACAATCCCGGCCACTCCGTCCACCCGCTGGGCGACATCACCAACACCCTGCGCGACCCCGCGCAACTCCACGGGCCCGAGACTGTTCTCATCGCCACCAGCACCCTCGACGCCATGCCCGACTGGGCCATGACCGAGGCCGTCGCCCAGTTCGAGACCTGGCTTCCCGCCCCGGGAGAGTCGTTGCAACTCGTCTACGAAGGCCGCATCCATATACCCGGCATGACCAACATCGCCAACCCCGCCGCCTTCCCCGCCCACGCTGAAATCTCTCTCTGGGATTGGTACGACACCACCCACGCGGGCGGCTGGTGGCACCCCGTCGTGTTCAACGATGACCCATTCGAACCGCACCGCTGCCTCTTCGGCACGCCCGACCTCTCCGCCCGCCGCGGCGCCCTCTTCGGCGATGGTTCGCGCTTCGTGAGTTCGTCCGGGCAAGTCCGCGTGCGCATCGCCCACTTTGTACATGCCAGCGTCATCGACACCACCCCCTTTCAATCCAGCCACAACCTGCTTCAGGTCTTCCGCCACGACACCTTCGCCCTGCCCCCCGAGGGCCTCGCCGCGGGAACGGGCGAGATCGGGGAGCACTCAGCACCCCTCGGCCCCGACCTCAACACCGACCGGGCCGTCAGCGCGGCGGACCTTGACTACTTCTTCACCGCGTTCACCGCCGACTCGCTCGCCGCGGACTACGACGGCGATGGCGAAGTGACCTCCGCCGATGTCGCGGCGTTCGCGGCGGACTACGCGGCGGCCGAATGAACGGGTGGGCTCGCGTGGCTCGGCGGGGCGGGTGATGGCGCGATCGCGGGGCGGGGGCGGCCGGCGCTCGCCGGCGCGGGCGAGGGGTTGGGATAGTTTCGCGGGAGTGGCGGCGTCGTGGAGGGGGGGTCGGGGAGGCGGCAAGCTGTACCTCGGCCGCGGCTGCGCGCATCCCCCACC
>DDSA01000238.1:0-2105 GCA_002343715.1 Phycisphaerales bacterium UBA2402
GGTACTTCGATACCGCCGCGGGCGAGGAGGAACTACTCAATCGACGGATCGGCCGCAACGAACTCCGCACGATCCAGACCTGCCTGGCGATTGTCGATGCCCAACGTGAATACGCCCTGCTCGATCCGAACAACGACGGGATCGCCGCGTACGCCATGCGCGTGTTGAGCACGCCGGGAAAGAAGGACGGTTTGTACTGGCCCACTGCGGCCGGCGAACCACCCAGCCCGCTCGGCGAAGAAATCGCCGCAGCCGCCGCTGAGGGGTACAGCGGCAGGCGCGATGCTCGCGGCGGGCGCCTGCCGTTTCACGGTTATTATTACAGACTTCTCACCGCACAGGGACCGGCGGCCCCGGGGGGTGCCATGAACTACATGATCAACGGCAAGTTGATCGCGGGCTTTGGTATTCTCGCTTGGCCCGCCGAGTACGGAAACAGCGGTGTGATGACCTTCATCGTCAATCAGGACGGGATCGTCTACGAGCAGGACTTCGGCGGTCCCAACGGGCCCGCGGCGATCAATCTCTATAACCCCGGTCCCGGGTGGAATAAGTCCGACACCAACACTCTCCTTGACTAAACAAAGGGACGCGCGGTGCGCAGAAATTGGGCACTTGTGTTCGTAATAAATTAGGTAATCGATTACGCCCAACACCGCCGAACGGGGTAGAATCTTTCCACCCGGTCTATACGGGTGTGCACTCGGGGTTGGAGTGCATCGGCCGAAAAGAGTGCTCGCGTTCCTTGTGCCCGTCCGTTCTGGATCCGGGCCATTCGCCGTTCACGCCGGAGGTTCTGCATGAGGTTGCCCCGCCGCGGATTCACGCTTATCGAGATGCTGGTCGTGATCGCCGTGATCGCGCTGGTCATCAGCATCCTGATCCCGGGCCTGGCCAAGGCCCGCGAGACGGCCCGCTCGATGAGAGAGTTGGCGAGCATCTCGCAACTGGCCAAGATCAACGCGACGTACTCGTTGGATTTCAAGGACGAGGTGATCCCCGTCCGTATCCCGAAGTACTGGATCTGGTGGAACATCTGCGATCCGGCGATGTACCCGCCCGACCCGGCGGACCCGGGCCGCGCCCGCATCTCGCACGAGTCGATGCGGAACTGGACGTGGCGCCTCATGGGGTACGCGAGCATGCCGATGGAGGGCACGCTGCTGATCGATAAGAACGAGATCGCCACCCTCCGCGCCCGCGGGTACGAGGGCCGCAGCAACTACAGCGGCAATCTCTTCACGTACCCCGACACGTCGTTTGTCGCCGGAGCGGCGACGCACCCGGCCTTCGGCATGAACGGCGTCTTTGTCGGTGGCGACACGAACCACTCCGCCTTCAAGCAGTACGGCACATCGAAGTGCGGCAACAACAGCGTCATCCCGGGGCGGAATCCGCGCACCTCGGGCGGGTTGTTCTACGTGACCAAGACCTCCGACGCTCGCCGCCCGGCCGACCTGATCACCTTCGCCGCGTCGCGCGCGGGGGACGTGTCGGGCACGAGTTACCACGGCAACGGCGGTTCGGACGCGAGCAACCTGAACAACCGGCGCGACGGGTTCTACAAGGTTCTGCCGCCGACCAGCATCCCGTCCAGCGACCCGGATCACGGCAGCACCTACACGATGATGCCCGGCTGGACCGGCTCGAGCACCACGCGATGGAACCCCCGGGTGATGCAGAGCGGCTTCGGCTACCTCAACGCCCGTTACTTCAACACCGTGGCCGTCACCCGCTTCGACGCCAGCGGCGTCCGGATGAGCATCGAGCAACTCCGGAACATGAAGTACTGGGACAACTACGCGCCCGAGAACACCAACCCCTCCACCGGCGTGTACACCTGGCGGCCGCGGTAGGGCTGCGTCTTCCTTTCTTACCAACACACACGCGGCGGGCGATCGGCCCGCCGCGTTTTTGTAATCACGAGTGCAGTACTTCTGCTCCCGCTTTCTCACCACTCGGATGACAGAACGGGCGTAGAGCGCGCTGGACCCGGCCGAGTGCTCAGTGGTCCGACTGACCGGGCATCGCGAGCAGCGCCGTCAACGCGCGCATCCGGTACATGGCTTGCGAGCGGATATCGTCGATGGGTGTCAGATCACTCC
>DDSA01000238.1:2353-3124 GCA_002343715.1 Phycisphaerales bacterium UBA2402
CGCCGCGCGATCAGAACCCCGGCCCGTGTTGAAGACGGCCTCCAGCGACGGGCATCGACGGACGGTGGGGGCCATGCTGGCGACCACGATCCGCCAGCCGTCCGCGGCCCGGGCCATCGCCAGTCCGACTTTGCTGATCGCCTGGGCGCTGCGAGCGCCGACTTTCTCGAACCGCCAACCCGAGCGCTCGGCGCGGGGCAGCCGGATGCCGGTGATGAGTTCATCGGGGGCGAGGTCCATTACTTTGTACCCTTTGTAAAAACACTCAAGGGGGACCACGCGCTCGCCCGACACTCCCGCGAGCACCACGGCGGCATCGCACGCCATGAGCGCCGTCACGCCGTCAGCGGCGGGAGAGCCGTTGGCGATGTTCCCGGCCCAGGTGCCGCGCGTTTGAATCTGGACCGCGCCCACCTGCCTCGCCGCGGCGGGCAGGATCGGGAACTCCGCGCGAAAACGCGGATCCCGCAGCACGTCCCAGTAGGTCGCCAGCGCCCCGATGCGGACGTGGTCCGCGCTCCATTCGATGCGTCGAAGGTCGTACTGGAGCGAGAGGTCCACGTACCGCCGGTCGTGCTGCGAGAGCCTCGTGGGCCAGTGGACCCACAGGTCGGTCGCGCCGGCCACGGGGACCGCTCCCGCGGCCTTATCTGCGAGCGCATCGGAGAGGCGGACCGGGCGAGACACGTTCACGCACCGGCCTCCGGTTGCAGACAGGCCCGCACCCCCGAGATGATTCCCTCGTACCCGGTGCAGCGGCAGAGGTTGCCG
>DDSA01000136.1:0-108 GCA_002343715.1 Phycisphaerales bacterium UBA2402
GTAGGGATGCTTGTGTACGGGAGGATGGCCGTGCCGTTGGCAACCAGCGCTGAACCCCAAGGCGCGGCGTAGTAGATGCCCAGGCTGTCACGCCAGTTGGCCGCGATG
>DDSA01000136.1:330-2460 GCA_002343715.1 Phycisphaerales bacterium UBA2402
CTGTCACGCCAGTTGGCCGCGATGGAGGCGGTGTCTCGGATCGTCTGGCTTACGTTGGCGATGGAACTGCCGAGTTGATACGGGCCGCCCGGCCCGCTGGGGTCGTAGTAAATACCGGGGCTTGAGAAGTAGGGCAGTCGAGTACTGGCTCCGTACAGCGAGTCGGAGAGGCCGTAGGCCATGGTGTCGTGCCAGTGTTGGTAGTACCCCAGGCCCATGTCGCGCCGGATCCTGGCTCCGTAGGTGTATGACGTGATCGGTGATGTGCAACTGCCCCCGCTGCTGGCCTGGCAGGTGTCGAAGTCGTGGTTGGCGCCGAGATTGTGGCCGATCTCGTGGGCGAAGGTGCCCGCATCGATGCACGATCGCTTGGTGCGGCTGAAGGCCAGTGAGGCTCCGGTGAAGGTCGACGACATCCGGTACGCCTGGCCGCAGATGCTGTCCCCGGAGTTGTTGAACATGGTCTGTGTGATCAGCGCGACGGCGTCGGCGCGGTAGGTCTCGCGGAGCGCGTGGACCTGGTCCATGTAACCGTCTCCGTTCGAGGAGAGTCGGGAGAGTTCATCGATCCCGTTCTCGAAATAACCGGCCATCTCCTCGTGCCATACAAGCCGCAGACGGGTCGATACGCTGCTGTTGGCCAGACGCTGGTTCATGTCGGAGATCGCGGTGTAGATCAGCGAGACCATCGCGTTCTGGCCACCCTCTTCAAATCTCGCGTACGGGGTGTACACCACCATCACATCGATGCGCCAGCCGCCGTCGAGGTTCGACGTGCCACCAGGATCGCCCAGGCCGCCGCGTGTTCTGGAACCGGGAATGCCGGGGGCAGGGGTGCTCGGATGGGTGTCCGGGTCCAGCCCCATGCGGGCCGCGGCGGCATGGACAACCGGAGGGGGCGGGGCGCACGCGCCGGGGCCGCACGACCCGCAGGGCGGGCGCGGTCCGCGGGTCATTTCACGCAGCGTGAAGGAACCATCGGGGACCAGTTTCACGACCATCACACGTCCCTGCTCGAAGTTCTCGAGCAGGAGGTAGAGTGCATCTTGGTATCTGGTCAGAATGAACTGTGAACCCGCGATGCCCGCGACCTGTCCGAACCATGTGTAGTCATCATCCCCGCGTGCTTCGAGATGCCTGAAGATCAACTCGTAGGTCTCACCATCAAAGAGCGGGAGTGAGACGCGACCGCCGCCGCGGTGAGTTACGGCGTCGAGCGCCCCCCAGTTGATGCCGATGGGGCGGCAACGGGCGACACCATCCTGGGCGGACCTCGCATCACGGCCCGCGGCCGGGAACGTAAGTTCACCGAGCGTGATCCCGGTCGCCGGCTCCGCGGTGTCGTACCTGAAGGCGACTTGCCCGATGGACGAACCCGCCGCGAGAGCGAGGGAGAGAACTCCGAGAGAAACCCATTGCATCGAGACCTCCGTGCGTGGAGTGACGGGAATGGACCGAACAGTTCGGCACTGTGGCCCGGTTCCAATCAGTACGAGGTTCCGACGGGGGCGCTATCACAAACCCGCGAAGGTAGTGTTCGACGAATGCGGCGTCAGGCCGCGGCGACTTCGCTGGCGAGTTTCTCGAGGGCGAAGGTTGGGTGGACATTGGCATCAACCTCGGCCTCGGCCTCGCGGAGTTTGTCGAGCATGGCGAGGAACGGGCGGACGGCCGCGCGGGCGTCCGCGCTGCGGGCGGCTTCCCGCAATCGACGGTGGATGTACGTTCCCGCAAGACGGAACATCCACTCGCACGCGGTTCGGTTGAAGGTCTCCTTGCTGGCGTTCTCGGTGTCCTCGGTTTGAGCTTTGGCCCAGGCATCGGCCAGAGAGGCCATGGTGCCGCCGAGATCGACCTGGTATTCACCCTTGGCAGCGGGGACCATGAGGGGACCGATCTTCTTCCACCATTCGTGCAGCCCCATCGCCCTGGCCTGCATGAATACTCCTGGAGAACCGGCGGCGAACTCGGCGAGCCACTGGCGCTCGTCGTTGGGTGCATCGGGGTTGGCGAGATCGAGCCACCGCTGCATCTCATGGTCGGCGAGTGGACTGAAGTAGACCCGCTGGCTGCGGCTTCGGATCGTGGGGAGGAGTTGGTCCTCGGATGATGTGACCAAAAGAATCATCA
>DDSA01000136.1:2652-3353 GCA_002343715.1 Phycisphaerales bacterium UBA2402
CCGTGCGGGCGGCTCTTCGAGAACCTTGAGGAGTGCGTTCTGTCCGGCGGCCGCCAGGAGTTCCGCCTCATCAACGATGAAGACCTTGCCGGCCCGGGCGGAGGTGCGAAGGCTCGGGGCCAGCTTGGCGGGTTGGATCAGAAAGTCACGGAGGACATCGATGGGGAGTGTTGAGAGTTTCTTCTTGCGTACCTCTGGATCCGGGTGGTACTTGGTGAGTTCCTTGACAACGATGTGCAGGTCGGGATGGGTGCCCGCGGCCAGGAGTTTCTGCGTTTCGCTCTCTGGATCGGTCTCCCAGCGGCCGTTGTTCCCTTGTCTCGCGGTCGGGTCGAGCAGCACCGAGGCAAAGGAGAGTGCCGCGGTGAACTTGCCGACGCCCCGCGGGCCGTGCAGGATCCAGCAATGGTGGAGACGGTCGGAACGGAGCGCATCACCCAGGATGCCCAAGGCTCGAGCGTGGCCGAAGATGCCGGAGAATGGGACCGGGCGCGGTTGATCGATCGTCGGCATCTCCGAGCGTGCGACGGTGACTTCTTTGGGGGCTTTGGGTTTCTTCGCCACGGCCGGCGAGTGTAGCGTGCGAACACAGAGGATCGGGGCCGGGCCTCATCGGTCGATGACGGCTTCGGCCTCAATCTCGATCAGCATGTCGGGGTGGATGAGTGCCCGAACCTCGACCATCGTGCTGGCGGGGCGGA
>DDSA01000136.1:3619-4226 GCA_002343715.1 Phycisphaerales bacterium UBA2402
ATATCGGTGACAAAGAGGCGAGTTCTGACAACATCGGCGAGCGTGGCTCCCGCTTGAGAGAGAGCCGCCTCGATCTTCCGGAGCGTGTAGTCGGTTTGTGCGGCGAGGTCGTTGGGTCCGACGATCGTGCCATCGGGACCGGTGGCGGTCGTGCCGGATACATAGATGTGGTTTCCGATGCGCACCGCCCGCGAGTACCCGACGATGGGTTCCCAGGGAGCACCGGAGGTGATGTTGATTCGTGGCATTGGGGGTAGATCCCGGGATGTACGGTCAGAGTTTTCGGAGCGCATCCACGAGGGCATCGATGTGGGCTTTGGTGTGGGCCGCGGACATCTGGATGCGGAGGCGGGCATGTCCCTCGGGGACCACGGGGTAACCGAAACCGATCACGAACACTCCCAGATCAAGAAGGCGCTTGCTCATGGCGATGGCCTTGGCCGTGTCGTGAACGATGATGGGCAGGATGGCGGTGGGGGATTCGAGAACATCAAATCCCGCGGCCTTGATCCTTGCGCGGGCGTAGGCGGTATTGCCTCGCAGGGTTTCGACCAGACCGGGAGTCGCGCGGAGAATCTCGATGGCTTTCGCCGCGGAACAGGCGACC
>DDSA01000007.1:0-693 GCA_002343715.1 Phycisphaerales bacterium UBA2402
GGGCGCCCCCGCCTGCGCCCCCGGTGGTTCTTTGGGAGGGCTGGGGAGAATCGGAGACGCCCCCCGCGACCGCGGCCTAGCAGCCCGACCCGGCTCGCCGGCGGAGGGGCATGCCCTCCGCCGGCGGCCCTATCGACTCCCGCGAACTTTCCGGACGAGCACGGTGCTCACCAGAAACGCCACCGAGGCCGCCAGGAACACCGCGCGGTAACCGAGTCCGAAGCTGGAGACGTTGAGCGCGTCCACCGCGCGACCCGCCGAACCCGCCACGATCTGCACCGACGACGTGCTCATCTGCCAAACCCCCATGTCCTTGCCGTAGGACCCCGCATCGGGCAGAACGTCGCTCACCAAAGCCCAGTCCGCCGAAAGATACATCCCGTAGCCCACGCCGAAGAGACAGGACATCACCCAAACGATCCCGAAGTTCGGCACCAGAGCGAACGGGACCAGCACGCACGCCATCAGGCTCCCCGCCAGATAGATCGTCCGCTTGCGCCCCCAGCGATCGGCCGATCGGGACGCATAGATCGACCCGGCCGCGCCGAAGAGCGAGATCGTGAGTGCGATGAGGTTCGTCGCCATCCCCGCGTCGGCCAGCCGAAACAGCCCGAACACCGAGAAATCCTTCACCACGTCGTCCAAGTAGAACCGCAGGTACGGCTGCACTAAGTAGAAGCCCAGCGCGTTCAG
>DDSA01000007.1:884-1084 GCA_002343715.1 Phycisphaerales bacterium UBA2402
TAAGTAGAAGCCCAGCGCGTTCAGGAACCGCGTGAACCACACCCAAAAGAAGTCCTTGCTCTTCCACGGCTCCAGCCACCCCTGGAGGAACGTCGGCAAGAACCGGCCCCCGTCCACCACCGGGGAGGCCACCTCGCCCCGCAGGCAGTAGATCGTCCACGCCGCCGCGAGCAAGTTCACCGATGCCAGGCCGACGTAGA
>DDSA01000007.1:1245-1885 GCA_002343715.1 Phycisphaerales bacterium UBA2402
TCACCGATGCCAGGCCGACGTAGATCGACGCCACGTCCCCGCCGACCACGAAGGCGAAAATCCCCACCGCCAGCTGACCCGAGAGCGTCATCAAGCCCATCGTTCCGCTCGCCTTCCCGCGCCGATCCTCCGGCACCATCTGAGGGATGATCGCGCTGTAGGGCCCGGTGCCCACGTCGTCCGACACCTGGAGCAGCAGATAGCCCACAGCGAGTATCCACAGTGACGGGGACTGCCACAGCGCCATCAGCGCGATCACCGTTGCCGCCGCGCCGAAGGCCAAGAACGGCTTGCGACGCCCCAACCGGTCGCTCCAGTGCCCGAACAGCGACGGGCCTATCATCGCCCAAATCGCGCCGATCGCGAAGACGAGGCCCCAAGCCGTGTTTTTCTCCCCGCCCGGCACCATCCGCTCGACCTGGCCGGGCAGAACGACCTGCAGGAGGATGAACCACTTCGCGCTCGTGGCGAACCAGTACGCCGAGACCCCGAAGTACCAACTCGGCCGGTCGCGAAAGGCGGTCATCGGGTCGATTCTGGCACGGTGCTTCCGCTGCGTCCGGCCGACCGAAGCGAAGCGGAGGGAAAGCGCGGCGAGGGGGAGTAATAGCCCCTTCCTTTCGCTCGCGAGAGGAAGGGG
>DDSA01000007.1:2155-2330 GCA_002343715.1 Phycisphaerales bacterium UBA2402
TCGCCCGGCCAGCTTCCCCCTCGCGCGAGCGAGGGGGATTTGCGGAACTCCCCGTCGCGCCCATCGTCAGTACGCTTTCGCGAACACCACGCGCCGCGCGCTCGGCTTGCCCGTCAGCACGCAGGCGCCGGGCGCGTCGTCGCCGGGGTCGAGGGGGCGGAGGGGGATGCAGCGG
>DDSA01000007.1:2544-2918 GCA_002343715.1 Phycisphaerales bacterium UBA2402
AGGGGGCGGAGGGGGATGCAGCGGATGGTCGCCTTGGTCTTCTCGGTGATCGCGTTCTCCGTCTCCGTCGTCCCGTCCCAGTGCGCGAGGACGAAGCCGGGGCCAGCCTCCCCTTCGAACATGCGCTCGAACTCTTCCCAGGTGTCGACGCGGTGGGTGTTCGCCTCGCGGAACTCCAGCGCCCGGTCGTAGAGGGCCTTCTGCATCGTTTCGAGCATGCCCGGGGTCTCGGCGACGAGGGCCTCCAAGGACAACGTGCTCTTCTCGCCGGTGTCGCGGCGGGCGACCACGCACGTCCCCGCCTCAAGATCGCGCGGCCCGAGCTCGACGCGCAGGCACGCCCCCTTGAGCTCCCAGTCGTTGAACTTGAAGCC
>DDSA01000007.1:3163-3370 GCA_002343715.1 Phycisphaerales bacterium UBA2402
CCGAGGGCGCGCATCTCGCCGGCGAGGCGATCCGCCATCTCGATGGTCGCCGCGCGGAGGGCTTCCTCCTTGCCCATCGGGACGAAGACGACTTGGACGGGGGCAAGGCGCGGCGGGCAGACGAGGCCCTTGTCGTCCGAGTGGGCCATGATGAGGGTGCCGATCAGGCGGGTGGACACGCCCCATGAGGTCGCGTAGACGTATTCC
>DDSA01000007.1:3614-3855 GCA_002343715.1 Phycisphaerales bacterium UBA2402
TTGGCGAAGTTCTGTCCGAGGTGGTGGCTGGTGCCGGCCTGGAGGCAGCGCAGGTCTTGGGTGAGGGCCTCGATGCAGTAGGTGTGATCCGCGCCGGCGAACTTCTCCCCCTCGCTCTTGACGCCGGTCAGCACCGGTACCGCCATCCACTCCTCGGCGAAGCGGCGGTAGGCGTCGAGCATGGTGAGGGCTTCCTGTTCGGCCTCGTCCCACGTGGCGTGGGCGGTGTGCCCCTCCTGCC
>DDSA01000070.1:0-5989 GCA_002343715.1 Phycisphaerales bacterium UBA2402
CCGTCGTCGAGCACCTGCAGCAGCACGTTGAAGACGTCGGGGTGGGCTTTCTCCACCTCGTCGAGCAGCAGCACGCTGTAGGGGCGGCGGCGCACCGCCTCGGTCATCACGCCGCCCTTGCCGTACCCGACGTAGCCGGGGGGTGAACCCATGAGCAGGCTGACCTTGTGGGCTTCCTGGTACTCGCTCATGTTGATGCGGATCAGGCCCTGCGGCCCGCCGTACAGGGCCTCGGCCAGGGCCTCGGCCGTCTCCGTCTTGCCCACGCCGCTGGGGCCCACGAGCATAAAGACGCCCACCGGACGCCCCGGGTTGGCGACCTTCGCCCGGTGCAGCCCGATCTGCTTGGCGATGGCCTCCAGACCGTGACGCTGGCCGATGACGCGCCGCTCCAGCGTGTCGGGCAGTTTCACCACGCCCTCGATCTCGTTCTTCACCATCCGCCCCAGCGGGATGCCCGTCCAGTCCGAGACCACCGCCGACACCGCCTGCGCATCCACGCTCGCGGTGATCAGGGGCGTTTCCCCCTGGAACGCGGCGAGTTCGCCCTGGACTTTCTTCAGCTCCTCGATCATCTTCTCGCGCTCGCCGTCGGGGGCATCGCCCAGCTTCGCCTTCAGTTCCAGGATCCGCCCCACCATCTCCTTCTCCTTGGTGAAGCGCTCTTCCATGGTCTTGAGCCGGGCGGTCTCGGACTCGATGGCGTCCGTCACCTCGGCACGGCGCTTGGCGTGGTCCGCGCCGGTCCTGATCTCGCGGTCGATGATCTCGAGTTCGACTTTCAGGTTGTCGATCCGCTTGCGGGCATCGTCGATCTCAGCGGGAACGCTGTGCAGCGCCACCGCCACGCGGGCCGAGGCGGTGTCGATGAGGCTCACGGCCTTGTCGGGCAGCTGCCGCCCCTGGATATACCGCTTGCTCATCTTGACCGCCGCTTCGAGCGCCTCGTCGAGCACATCGACCTTGTGGTGCTTCTGCATCACCCCCGCCAGACCGCGGATCATGTGCAGGCACTTGGACTCGTCGGGCTCATCGACCTTGACCACCTGGAAGCGGCGGGTCATGGCCGGGTCCTTCTCGAAGTACTGCTTGAACTCGGCCTGGGTGGTGGCGCCGATGGTGCGGAGCGTGCCGCGGGCGAGGGCGGGCTTCAAGATGTTGGCCGCGTCGCCCGCGCCGGCGCCGCCGCCGGCGCCGATGAGGGTGTGGGCCTCATCGATGAAGAGGATGATGGGCGATGCGCTGGCCTGGACCTCGTCGACGAGTTGCTGGAGGCGGTTCTCGAACTCGCCCTTCATGCTGGCGCCGGCCTGAAGGCGGGTGAGGTCGAGGGCGAGGAGGCGGACATTGCGGAGTTGGGGGGGGACATCGCCCGCGACAATCTTCTGCGCGAATCCTTCGACCACGGCGGTCTTGCCTACGCCCGCCTCGCCCGTGAGCATGGGGTTGTTCTGGCGGCGGCGCATCAGGATGTCAACACACTGGCGGACCTCGTCATCGCGCCCCACGATGGGGTCGAGTTTGCCCGAGCGGGCCTGCTCGGTCAGGTCCGTCGTGTACTGCTTGATGGCCTGCTCCTTGCCCATCTGCGCGGGGGCCATCGCGCCGCTCGCCTCACCCGGCGCGCCGCTCACGCCCTTGCTGCTCGCGGCGGAGAGCGTGGCCTCGACGCTGTCGCCGGTGATCTTGACGAAGTTGTCGGCGAGCTGCTCGCTCTTGACCTTCTCGAACTCCTTGCTCACGCCTTTCAGGATGTGCTCCAGCGTCGGCGTGCGGAGCATCGCCAGGATGATGTGCCCGGTGCGGATCGCGTTCTCGCCGTACTTGAGGCTCGCGTACGCCCACGCCCGTTCGACCGAATCATCCAGGTGCGTCGAGAAGTCGCTGATGCTGCTGGCGCCCCGGGGCAGCCGATCCAGCGCCGCCGTCATGTCCGCGGCGAGTTTGCCCGTGTTGAGCTCGAACGCCTTCACGATCCGGTGAAAGTCCGTGTCCTGGTTCTGCATGATCTGCGCCAGCCAGTGGACGAACTCGACGTACGGGTTGCCGCGCAGTTTGCAGAACGTCGCCGCCCCTTCGAGGGCCTTGTAGCCGATGGGGTTGAGTTTACCGTACAGGTTCTGGCGAGAGATGTCGGGCATTGGTCCTCCGAGGGGGTTGGTGTGTCGCCGATTCTACGGCCATGAAAGTGCTCCCCAACGGGCTGGCCCGAACCCCCGGGTCGATGTCGCCTGTGACCCCAACGAACAGGTGCCCACGGACGAATGCCGCGCGAGGGACCTGTCACGCCGGATCCATGCAAATGCCGAGAACACGGGCGATGCCGAGAATACAACGATGCGCATGTTTGGGGAGTGCTCATAACCGAAAGACGGATCGAACTTGAAGGAATTCACTTGCTCCGCAGGAACGAGCATGTATGTTGTACGCGTAGAGAGAGTTGTTCCGCCGAGGCTCCGGGCCTTGTAGTGCAAGGCCGGGTGTGTTTCCCAGGATGTTCGGCGGCTTGAGCGAGAGAGGGAGAGAGACATGCTGATTCGTACCCGTTTGGGCATCGCCGCGCTCGCGGCGGGCGCGTGCATCGGCGCGGCCGACGCCTCGGTCATCGGTTCGCTGTCCACGGCGACAGGCGGCGTGATCGGCGGCGGAAACTACTCCGCGACGGCGGGCGGCTTCGCCATCCACTGGAACATCACGCAGAACATGGATACCACGTGGACGTACATCTACTCGTTCACGAACGCCGCGGGGCAGCCCCGCACGGGGCCGGGTGTCAGTCACATCGTGCTCGAGTTGTCGGAGAACTTCACCCCGGCCGACCTCCTTTCAGTTGGAAGCGGCATCCAGACCACCACGTTCGGCACGTTCGGGCCTCACCCGTCGAACCCCGGCTTCCCGACCGCTCAAACACTGTCGGGCGTGAAGTTTGATGTCAACGCAGCGACCATCTCGTTCAACACCACGCGAGCGCCGATGTGGGGCAGTTTCTACACCAAGGGTGGTTCGAGCAGTTACGCCTACAACGCCGACATCAACGGCCCTGTGGTCAACCGTCAGCAGTACTGGACGCCCGCGGTGGACGCCTCTGGCTCGCCCCTCGACATGATCCTCGTGCCCGACACGCTGATCCCCAGCCCGGGACCATTGGCCCTCGCGGGCCTCGCTGGTCTTGTGGCGACTCGCCGTCGTCGTTGAACGCGGCGGGTGTGGCCCGACCCTCCGGGTCGGTGCCTTCGCTCCTGATTTCGAGCGGTTCTCCTGCGGGCCGTTCGGCGTTGTGCATCTGTTTGAAGGGCCGCGCGTCGGTGCGCGGCCCTTGTTCCATGCACGCCCCTCGCGCGCATCAGACCCGGAGGGTCTGGCCGCCCGTGTCATTCAGTTCAGCGGCCCGTTGCGGTCGATCGCGGGCAGGCTCACGGTGGTCTGGTTGAGCTCCGTAGCGCGGGCCTTTCGGCCCAGTATCCACGCGAAGGGCGTGAGCAGCAGGTTGAAGGCCGCCAGCCCCGCCAGCGTGAGCCAGAAGTGCGTCGCCAGCGAAACCACAAGAAGACCGACAAGGATCAGGAGCGGCGCGACCAGCCGCCGGTTGACGCTCAACTTCTTGAACGCGAAGGTCGGCACGCGGCTGACCATCATCAGGCCGATGCCGATGGCCAGGGAGATGCTCAGCCATGGCCAGGGCGTCCACGGCACATCGCGGCTGAGTTGAACCATCGTCGGGATCATCACCGCCCCGGCCGCGCCCGGGGTGGGCATCCCCACGAAGTAGTTGGCCATCGCCGGGGCCTTGGGGGCCGGGCTGCCCGCCGTGAACCGCGCCAGCCGCAGCCCCGCGCACAGGGCGTAGATCATCACCGCCGCGAGGTCGATGGGCGAGAGCACGGGGGCCAGGATCCACTCGTGCAGGATCACCGCCGGCGCGATGCCGAAGGAGACAAAGTCCGACAGCGAGTCGAGGACCGCGCCGAACTTGCTCGAGACCCGCAGCAGCCGCGCCGCCCGTCCGTCGAGGGCATCGAAGACCATCGCCAGTCCGATCGCCACCACCGCTTTCGAGAAACACGAATGCTGCCACACCGCGGGGTCCATCCCCTCGGGCATCTTCGCCGACTTGGCCAGGAGTGAAAAATGGATCGACGCCAGCCCGCAACACAAGCTCAACGTCGTGATGACGTTGGGGATCAGGGCCGCGATGGGCACCTCGGTCTGGCGGCGGGGGCCGAGCCTCAGGAACATGCTTCACCCTCCTTGACGCACCCCAGATGCGCGATGATGGTCTCACCCGCCGCGGTCACATCGCCCACGCGCACCGCGGGCTTCGCCCCTTCCGGCAGGTACACATCCACGCGCGAGCCGAAACGGATCAGGCCGTAGCGCTCGCCGCCCGAGAGCACCGCCCCCTCCTTCACGCGGCAGACGATCCGTCTCGCCACCAGCCCGGCGATCTGCACGACCACCATCGCCCGTCCATCGGGCAACCGCACCAGCATCGAACTGCGCTCGTTCAGGTCGCTGGCCTTGTCGAACGAGGCGTTGAAGAACGCTCCCGGCCTGTAGGCGATCTTCTCCACGCGCCCCTCCGTCGGGCACCTGTTGACGTGGACGTTGAAGACATTCATGAAGATGCAGACACGCCGCATCGGGGCCGGGCCAAGCCCCAGTTCCGCAGGGGGCGGGGCTTCATCGACGATCACCACACGCCCATCCGCCGGGCAGATCACCGCTTCGGGATCGGCGGGCAACCGCCTCGCCGGGTCGCGGAAAAACCAGACGCACCACGCCACCAACAAAAGCCCCACGCCCCACGCCGTCCACCCGCCAACAGGCCCGGCAAGGTACCACGTTGCATTGCTAAGCACCAGCCACCCGATCACGAATCCCGCCACGATCGGCCACCCCTCCCTCGCGATGATCGGCGCGGGCTGTTCCCGCCGCGGCGGAGCGGTCACACCAGCGCTCGTGGCTTGTTCAATGGCCGGCTGCACCGTTCATGTTAGGTGTGCCACCGAAGTCACAGTCTTGGCGTTGAACTCTCGCCGCGTACGCGGAGCCACACCACAGGGCACGGGCCATTCTCGCTGGCTTTGGAGCGATCGATCGCCACGCCTGTTCGTGATGCGCTCGGGCGTTCGCCCCAATTGTGCGCAATTCATGTCCAAAAAACATGCCACTTTGGTAATCTGGTTGCTTATGGCACACTCCCGCTCATCGTTCTGGCTCCTGACGGCCATCGGCGCGATGCTTTTCTCGCTTCTCGCCCTTCCCGCATCAGCCCAGACTCCCGGCAGCGTGGTGACCTTTGGCCCCGGCACGCCGCCCCAGGCGCCTCCCCAGCCGCCCGCCGGGATGTACTACAAAAAAGTGGTTGTCGGACAAAACTTCGGCATGGCCCTTCGAAATGATGGGCTGGTCTTCGGTTTCGGAGATGTAGCGGGGTTTCCTTACGGCTCAACGCCGTGCAAGCAGATCGCCGCGCAAGCGGCTTTTGGGATCGCCATTTCGACAGAAGGGCGCTTGTTCACGGTTGGCCCTTCCCCAACGGTGCCTCCCATCCTGGCGAGCGATGCCGACTGCGGCGGTGGACTGGTGGCCGCGGTGCTCCCGGACGGGCGGCTCGCATTTTATGGTCAAGGCGCATCGACCTACCAGACAGCCTTCGGCGCTGTGAACGGCCCCTTTGCCCGTGTCATCGTCAGTATCAGCGCAACCGCCGTCACGGCCATCCGGACGGACGGATCGCTTGTATGCCGGGCCTCCAACGGTTCGACGATCTCAACCCCGGCCGGTTCTTTTCGGCTCGCCGCGGGGCATACCACTACGTTTATCGGTCTTCGTGCCAACGGCTCGCTCGAAGCATGGGGACCCGCCGCCGCGGATCTCAATCCGCTGCCCACGGGCACCTTTGTCCACTTGGACATGGGCGTTACAAACGGCATCTACGCCATGGCCGTGCGGACCAACGGCCAGCCGTTGATCTGGGGGCCTGGGT
>DDSA01000070.1:6312-6564 GCA_002343715.1 Phycisphaerales bacterium UBA2402
CTTCACCTACCAGGGCGAACTCACGTACAACGGCCAGCCCCTGTTCGGTACCGCCGATATCCGTTTCAAACTCTTCGACCAGATGGAGGGGGGCAACCAGTTCGGCGAGACGCTCCAGGTCTCGCTCGAACCGGGCGAGTTGATCAACGGCCGCTTCAGCGCTGATCTGGACTTCGGCGAGGGGGCCTTCGACGGCTCTGCGAGGTTCCTCGAACTCGCCGTTCGATCTCCCGCCACGGGCAGCGGCGGCGA
>DDSA01000070.1:6770-6976 GCA_002343715.1 Phycisphaerales bacterium UBA2402
TCCCGCCACGGGCAGCGGCGGCGATCAGGGAATGACCACCCTCTCGCCAAGGCAAAAACTCTGCGCGGCCCCATTCGCCCTGCAGGTGCTGGGTCAAGGCCCGCCCGGTGAGCAAGGTTCACAAGGCCCCATCGGACCTCAAGGTGAAACCGGCCCCCAGGGAGAAACCGGCCCGCCCGGGCCTCAAGGTGATCGCGGGCCGCGCG
>DDSA01000088.1:0-251 GCA_002343715.1 Phycisphaerales bacterium UBA2402
GCGGATCTGGTCCAAGGGCGTGCGGGTCCGACGGCCGCGACGGCGATCAGGGGGGAGACGAGATCGGCGTGGCGGTCGATGGAGAAGCGCCGAGCCGCGGCGTGCGCGGCGGCGGCCATGTCGGGGAGGGTCCGGGGCGTGGCGCGGCGGAGCAGGTGCGAGAGGGTGTCGGCGAAGAGGTCGGCGAGCTGGGTCGGGTTATCGGCATCGTGAACGAGCAGGCCGCTGATGCCGTCATCGAAGGCGTCGGC
>DDSA01000088.1:511-789 GCA_002343715.1 Phycisphaerales bacterium UBA2402
GGACCGGAGCGCACGGCGCTGACGATGGGGATGCAGCCCTGACCCATTGCTTCGAGCATGGAGAGTGAGAGACCCTCGGCGCGTGATGGGAGAAGGAAAAAGTCCGCCGCGGCGTAGTGGGCGGCGGTTTCGTGCGGCCCGATGGGCGGCAGGCGTGTGATGTGCGGGCGGGTTGTGATGGCGTGGTCGATGTCGCGCGCGGCGGGACCATCGCCGATGAGCGTGAGTTCGTGAGGGACGCCGCGGCGGAGCAGGGTGTCGCTGATGGCGATGAGGGT
>DDSA01000088.1:1019-1182 GCA_002343715.1 Phycisphaerales bacterium UBA2402
GGCCAACATAGAGAAGGCTGGGGGGGCGTGCCACGGATGAGCGCGGACGGACACGGCTGCGAGCTGGTGCGCGCGAACGCACGATGAGCGGGGCGCGGTGCGGGAGTGTGTCGGCGATCGGGATGCCGTAGGGGATGCGGGCGATGTCGCCGGCACGGTGCGG
>DDSA01000088.1:1401-12897 GCA_002343715.1 Phycisphaerales bacterium UBA2402
GGCGATGTCGCCGGCACGGTGCGGGATCGCGTCGGTGAGCGCGGCGGTCGTGGCGGTGCTCACGGTGATGAAGCGGGAGATGCAGGGTTCGTAGTGGGCGAGGACCGCGCGGTCGTAGGCGCTGTCGAGGTGGCACCAGCCGACGATTGCGATGGGCACCTGTTGGGAGACCGCAGCGGCGATGCCGTAGTCATCACCGTGGAGGTTGGGTGAGAGAATCAGTCTCGGGGCACCCCCTCGCTCCGGGAGGGGCGAGCAGTTGTGCGGCAACTCCGGACTCACACCCCTCGCGGAGCGAGGGGGGACCCGGAGGGAGGGCAGGAGCGTCGTACAGGCTTGGATATAGGCTTCGATGTAGTCGTCGAGTCGGCCGTCACACTCGGTGAGCGGGGGCAGATGCGAGAGGTCAAAGGTGCGGACGCCGGGGTGCAGCGGGATGCTGAGCGGCGCGTGGTGCGGCGTTGAGCGGTGAAGGATGAGACCGGTTTGGATGCCGCGGGCGGCGAGGGTGTTGACAAGCCGCACCGCCCACGTCACCACCCCGCTGACGTACAGCCCGCCGGGGAGTGAGATGAGCAGTGGGGGAGGTATACCGTGTGTGATCATGCCGCTACCGCCCAGGTGCGACTAGTACGATCCAGCAGCCCGATCAACCGAACAGCCGCGCCGCCGTCGGAGTGGTTGGCAAGCGTGGCGTCCAGCGCCCGGCGGATGCTTGCCCGGTAACGCCCGACGAATGTGCCGGGGTCCGCCGCTACTTCGCGGGCCACCGTCTCAAGTTCCTTCGCATCAAACGCGATCGGCAGCCCGAACTCTTCCAGGTTCAGCAGTCGATCCACCCCGCGCAAGGCACCGAATGCGCAGGTCACGACCGGAGTGCCGCACAGCAGCGATTCCAGGTTCACCGTGCTGTGGTGCGTCAAGCACGCGTCGCACGCCGCGAGAAGCGTCGAGAGCGGAGCATCACGAACGAGTCGCACCCGGTCGGGGTACGTCTCGCACAGCCCGCGGCAATCATCCGGTGCTTCCGCCGGGTGCGGGCGGATCAGAACACAACAGCCCGGCACATCGAGCAGCACTCCGCACACAGCGCGCAGTTGGGTGCTTGCCTCCGGTTGGCTCGCGATGCAGAACCAGGGAGCGGACTCCGGCAGCCCCAGCCCCGCCGCCATTGTTCGGCGTGCCGCAACCCGATCCGGCAGCGACGTAGCCAGCGAATCCCACGCCGGGTTCCCCGTCTCGCTGATCGCTCTCGCACCCCGCGATCTCGCACGCTCCCGCTGGTGCGGCCCCCAGACCGCGACGCAATCCGCTAGCGCGAACTCGCCATCGATGAAGCGCCGGGTCGGCCGCTCGCCGATGTGCCCGTGCGGGATCATCACGATCCGCACGCCCATGTCCCGTGCAGCCATCGCCGCGCTCAGTTCCGTCGCACGCCGCAGCCGCGCGACAACCAGTGTTGGCGCCCTCGTTCTGGCCAGCACCGTGCGGACAGCCTCATCGCAGGCAGCCGCGTACGGCACATATACACGCGCCATGTGCTCGACATCGCGGCACACCAGCGGCCACAGCGAAACGCCCCCAAGCCGGCACGCCGCTTTGCACGCCGCGGCACGGCCGCGCCACGCCAGCGATACGCTCAGGGCCACCATCTCGCGGACGCTGGCCACCGCGCTGCCGGGGGGGGCCTCCAGCGGCACGATCTCCACGCCGTCAGGGATGCCTGCATCCGACGCGACAGTCCCCGGCGTAAGCAACACAGCCCGTCGTCCGGCCTGTATCAGACGCTCTATCACCGGGAGCAGCGGCCGCAGGTAGTTCGTCATGGAAGCCACGAAGACCGCGCCGATCTGACGAGCGTCATGCCACCGCTTCGACGGCTCTGGAAGAGTGTGTGCCGTAAGATCAACTTCTACGGGTTCGTAAGCCTCTGTCTCGCAGCGAGGCTTCATACGGCCGATCATTGAAGCGACGAGGCCGTCCCACGCCGCCACCGTCGCAACCCGCACGCCCCGGCTTCGGGCGTATTCGAGCAGGAAGTACTCGCCCAGCAGAAGGTCCGGGAGTTCAAACTCAAGACGGCCAGCGCCGTTCAGCAGGTCGTCCGCCGCGCCCATCGCTCTCATTGCGCGGATGACCCACCCGTGCATATCCACGTTGTATCCGGCAATCTTGTTCAGGAGTGTCCTCGCCACATCCACGCCGGCTGCCGCGGGCAGCGCAGCGCCGATGGCGAGCGACAGGCGTTCCGCCTCCCGCGCGGCCAGTTCCTCGTCGAGGCCCTGGCGACGTACCCGGGCGAGAAAGTCTTCGCGTTGAGCCGGACCGAAGCGAATCAACATGCCGGTCTCCGTTGCAGGTCACCCGGCCTTCGCGAGCGGCCGCATCTCGCCGCCGACGAGCCGCAGCCGCTTCATCACCGGCAGTTCACTTTCATACAGCCGCTTCACGCCGTCGCCCAGCGCCTGCTCCACAACGCGGATGTCGCGCACGAGCCGCGCCAGACCCCCCGGCTCGATGCTCGCTGCCTGATCCGACCCCCACATCGCCCGGTCCAGCGTGATGTGCCGCTCAATGAAGCACGCACCAAGCGTCGCCGCCGCGACGGTGGTTTGCAACCCCACCTCATGGCCGGAATAGCCCACCGGGCACCCGAAGGACGTGCGCAGCCGGTCTATCACCCGCAGGTTGAGTTCCGCGGGCGGGCAGGGGTAGGTACTCGTGCAGTGCAGCAGCACCAGGTCGCTTCTGCTCCTGCCATGCCGCGAGCACACGTCCACCGCGTGCGTGATCTGCTCCCACGTCGACATGCCTGTCGAGAGCACAACCGGCCGGCCCAGCGAGCGGGCGTGCAGCAGCAGCGCATCGTCGGTCAGGCAGCACGAAGGGATCTTGATGCACGGTGTTTCAAACCGCTCCATGAAGTCAAGGCTCGGTCGATCGAAGCACGACGCGAACCACGCGATCCCCTTCTCCCGGCAGTACCGGTCCAGCGTCGCGAACGCGTCCTCGCCGAACTCCATCCGTCGCCGGTATTCCATATACGTGATCGTGCCCCACGGCGTCTCCCGCGGCACGTCCCGCATCGCCGCCGGCACGCACAACTCGGGAGTGCGCTTCTGGAACTTCACCGCGTCGCACCCCGCCAGCGCCGCCGCGTCGATCAGTTTCTTCGCGGTGTTCACGTCGCCGTTGTGATTGATGCCGATCTCGGCGACGATGTAGATGGGGCGGTTCGGTCCAACTTCGTTGCTTCCCATACGCACGGTCATCATTGTCGAACTCCTCGCCGAGAAACGCTTTGTGACACACAGAGGAGGCCATCGCTCAACTACACGTACGTGCAGATGTGCTCATACACTGGCGCCGTCCACGGGTACCGTCAACAACTCTCTTCCCAGACATCATAAAATGCCTCGGCATCGGACCCGTCGATCCCGCTATCGCAGTTGATGTCGGCCGAACTGAAACCCTGTTCCCAAGCGTCGAAGAACGATTCGACGTCGGATCCGTCCACCCCGCTGTCACCGTTGAAATCGCCGATACACGAGAGAAACGGCAGCGTTGACGGTGCACCCCAGTACGGATCGTCCGACGCACTCGAATCAGTTGTTCCAAGGACGCCATTGAAGACGCCGAGCACGTCCTGGACAAACTGCGAAGGCGTCTGGTCGAAGCTCCAGTATGCTTCCAGATTTGCCTCAAGCCCGGTCAACCGGGACGACATGGTGAGTTGAATACTGCCCTGAGTGCGCGCCGTTGACCAAAGCCGAACTTCATCGAGCCAGCCTTCATTGAACGAGTCGCGATGCTCGTAGTTTGGGCTCAGCGTGCAGTTCGGATCAATCGTCTCGTTGTTGGGGCCGCCCGCGCACGTTTGGCACGCCGGAACAAAGATCCGCTTGCCTCCCATGATGAACTCGTTGCCGAAACTCAGCGTTTCTCCGGTCTCCGTACCGATGAGCACCCCGTCGACGTAGAACTTCTGCGTTCCCCCTGAGAATGTGCCGGCGAGATGGTACCACTGGTTGAGGTTGATCGATCCGGTGCCGCTCGGGTACATGATGTACGAAGAGTTGTCACAGCCGCTGTGATCGATGACATACGACAACTTGTGGGAACCGCCATAGTTGTGGTGCCGAAAAGCGTAGCCCTGATCGCACTGACACGGGCTGTTGAAGCGACCGACGATGACCGAGTTGAGGCCCGCGACCATCGAGTAGTCCTCGGTGGCCATGAACCAGCATTCGAGAGTGTGAGGATCACCGGGCAAGGCGTTGTATGTGCAGCAGTTATCTGCACATGACGAGCCGCAGCACATAGTATTGCAACTGAGTGCCTTGCTGAAGTAGACGTGATTGGCGAGTTGGCGATCAAAGAACAGGGCGTTGTTTCCGCATGGCTGTGCGGCAGCGACGGTGGCATAGCAGCTAGTGATGATGGAGTCGGCGCAGGTCCTCATGTCGTTGCTCCTTATCCGGTACGGTGAGAGAAGGCAGGACTGGTCGAGGTGCGAGGGGCTGGATATTCCTTCTCTGGCTGGCGAGTCATGTGCTTCGGTCTTGGCTCTGTCTGCTTGAGACTCCTGTCCGGCGTTCGCATGGTGCATGCTCGGCATGGACAACCGACGGGCGCGCCGCGTTCTACGCCGCCAGCAGCGGCACGTGCGCGAACGATTCGATAAACGCGAAGTCCGTCTCGGTATCGACCTGCATGCCGTGCCGCGCCGTCTGCACAAAGAGCCCGACCTTCCCAAACAGCCGGCACCGGTGCTTCTGATACCCCACCGTCCGGAACACGTAGATCGACCCGTTCTCCCGGAACTGCGGTTGCATCTCCTGCCGCCGCGGCCGACGCGCCGGATCGTAGTTCAGGGGCCGCGCTCCCCGTCCGTCGTTCGTCCACAGAAAGTCGTGCGAGGCGCACACGCTGAGCACCGAGTCCGCCTCTTCCCGCAGCAGCACGTGGATGGCGCCGTCGATGTCCCCCGCCTCCCGCAGCGGGCTTGTCGCTTGGAGAAACACCACCAGGTCCGGCAGGTAGCCCTCGCTCTCACACAGCGCATCCAGCACGTGCGACACCGCGCCCTCCGATGGCGATGTGTCCGTCGCCAGCGCGGGCGGCCGATGAACCACCTCCGCCCCCGCCGCCCGCGAGACCAGCTCGATCTCGGCATCGTCCGTCGAGACCACCGTCCTTGTCACCCGGCGAGAGTTGAGGGCGTGACCGATCGTGTGTGCGATCAGCGGCCGTCCCGCGAGCGGCAGCACGTTCTTGCGAGGTAGGCCCTTCGAGCCCCCGCGCGCGGGGATGATGGCGAGTACGTTGAGCATCGGTGTCTTCCGGTCGCGCTACGCGCGGGTCGCCTCCATGAAGAGTGTGTCGTTGGGATGGCGGTCGAAGTGCTCGCTCCGCAGTTCGTCCAGCGAACTGGAACGGAAGGCCGACCGCCGGACGTGATTGAAGCCGTGCGACTCCAGCCAAGAGAGCAGGTAGGCCTCGTCAAAGCAGTGGACGTGCCCGTTCCCCACCGCCGAAGTCGAATAGAACCAACTCATCAGCAGACCGCCGATGGGTGCCGCGGCATCGAACGGCGTCACCTCGGCTCGCTCGAAGAAGCCACGGTCGCCCGCGGCGTACGCACGCACCGCCAGGGCGATATCAGGCACGCCGATCCGCAACAGCCCCCCCGGCTTCAGCACCCGCCGGAACTCATCCAGCACGAAGCCGAGGCGCTGCGGCAGGATGTGCTCCAGCGTGTGCGACGTGAACACCACGTCGATCGACCCGTCCGCAAAGGGTAAGGCTTCGCGCGAGATATCCACCCGCACGTCCGCCGTCTCTCGCAGATCGACGATCGCCCACCCGGGCAGGCGGGGATGGCCCTTGCCGCCGCCCACATTCAGTTTCGTGAACGCGGACGGAGTAGTGGTGGACCGGGCCTCGGATGGTGATTCGAGTGCGGGCATGTTCAGCGCGGGGTCTGTCTCCGATGCGACTATCGGTGAATCGCTTGTCGAACGGCTTAATTTGGGGGGGATGAATCGATAAGGCCCTCGAACCTTTGCCGCACCCCAGCCGGGGAGGCGGGTCGAAGAAAGGCGGCTTCGGTAAGATCCGTCGGATGAGCTTGTTTCAGCATCGCAACGAACGGTTCATGCGTATCACGATCCACGAGCGGCCTGGTGGGGTGGTTTGTCAATCTCGGCGGCACCCGTGTCGGGGGGTCTACTCTCACTCAGAGTGATGAACGATCCGGCGTCCATCCGTACCGCTCGCATTGTTCGGGCCACCGATGCCCGCATCGAGCCGTTGTACCCGCCGACGAGGTTGCTCCGAAGCGCCGAGGCGGAAGTCTCGCGCCTGCGTGCGGAGGCCGCCGTGGATCGTGCAGCGGCCGCCACGGAAGCCTCTGACCTCATCGCCGCCGCTCGTGCCGAGGCGGGTGAGATCCGTGATCACGCTGCACGAGATGGTGCCAACGAAGCCGCCACACGACTCGGCGCCCTCGTTGAGCGGGCCGGCATGGAGTGGGCGGCGATGCGCGATCAGGCCGAAGCCCGACTCACCGACCTTGCCCTCCGCCTGGCACGGGCTGTGGTCGATGCCGAGTTTGCCGTGCGGCCGGAGGTGGTTCGGCAGTTCGCCGTCAAAGCCCTTCGCCACGCGGGCTTCAGTGCTTGTGTCCGGATTCTCCTTCACCCCGATGATGCCGCCCTGCTCGCCGATCACGCTCCGAGCATCGCCCGTGATGCGGCGTTCGAAGGCGATTGCGGCGTCTGGCCGGATGACTCCGTCCCCCGCGGTTCGGTGCGAATCGCTACCGACATGGGAGACTACGAAACCGGCATCGAAGAGCAGTTCGCCGCGATGCGGCGGGCGATGCTGACATCCCCCGTGTCGGATGCGCCGAAGGGCGTAGAGTGATCGGACACGGCAGAGAGAGAAGTCATCTTCGCATGGAGAACCCCGCGGTCAGTACAAGCCTGCTTCAAGGAACCGGAATCCGAACCGGTTCCGATGGTGTCGTCCGTGTCGGGCGTGTCGTCGCTGTTACCGGTACGGTCATCCGTGCTGAACTGCCTGATGTGCGCGTTGGCGAACTCGTACGCATTGCGCGCAAGAGCGGCGGCGATCTTGATGCCGAGGTCATCGGCTTCGACAAGGCCGGCGCGCTCCTGATGGCGCTGGGCCGGGCCGATGCCGTCGAGGCCAACGCCCGCGTCACACCCGCCGGGGCGGTCCTGTCCGTGCCGTGCGGACCCGGGGTGCGCGGGAGGGTGATCGACGCGCTCGGACGCCCGATCGATGGTCGCGGCGACATCGCCGGGGCTCAACGAGCCGCGCTCTCCGCGGCACCGCCGCACCCATTGCTTCGGGCGCGGATGCGTGAGGCGCTGTGCACGGGCATACGTGCTGTCGATTCATGCCTTACCGTCGCGCGAGGTCAGCGGGTCGGTGTTTTCGCGGCGGCGGGCGTGGGCAAGAGCACACTCCTGGGGTCCATCGCGAGGCATGTGGAGGCGGATCTGATCGTTCTAGCCTTGGTGGGCGAGCGCGGGCGTGAAGTCGCGGGGTTCATCGAGGATGATCTGGGCGATGGCGGCCTTTCACGCGCGGTCGTCGTTGTCTCGACCAGCGATCAACCCGCTTTGCTGCGTCTGAAGGCGGCCCACACCGCGATGGCCATCGCTGAAGAGGCCCGCGCCGCCGGTCAGCACGTGGTGCTGCTCATGGATTCCGTGACCCGCTTTGCCAGGGCGCTGCGTGAGGTCGGGCTGGCCGCCGGTGAAGCCCCGGGAAGGCAGGGCTTTCCCGCCTCCGTCTTCGCGGAACTGCCCCGTTTGTTCGAGCGCGCCGGCTGCGATGAGAGAGGTTCGATCACGGCGTTCTTCACCGTCCTGGTCGCGGGCGATGATCTGGAAGAGCCGGTCGCGGATGAGACGATGGGGCTGCTCGACGGTCATGTGATCCTTTCGCGCGCTCTGGCCGCACGCGGCCGCTACCCCGCCGTGGATGTCGTGCGGAGCAAGAGCCGACTGATGGAAGATGTCGTCTCGCCCGAACATCTGGCCGCGGCGCAGCGGCTCATCCGCATCGTCGCCACGCATGAACGCAACTACGACAAGATCAGCTGCAATATCTACGAGCGGGGAACGGATCCGGAAATCGACGAGGCCATCGAGCGAATCGGAGATGCCGAGCGCTTCCTGGCCCAGCGGCGAGATGAGGCCGCACCCTTTGCCCAGACCACGCGCGCCCTGATTGGGATGTTTGTATGAGCGGGCGGGCTTTTCAGTTCGCCCTCGCCGCCTCCCTCGATAAGGCCCGGGCGGACCTGCGCGGCAGAGAGTCCGCCCTCGCCGCCGCGGAACGCATCCGGCGTGAGGAAGAGTCGCGGCGCGGCACGTGCGTCGCCGCGCTGGAGGCGACGCTCTCGAAGATCGCGGCCTCCCGCGAGACCCTCGCCACGCCCCGCGCGGGCCGCGTGGACCGAGAAGACCTGTACCGCATCCACCGGTACCTCAACGGGCTGGAAGTCATTGCCGCACGCGAGCGAGATCAACTGCGTGCCGCGAACAAGCGGCTCGAGCTCGCCGTCGAGCGCGTCCGCATCCGCCGAAGCGAAGTCGAGACGGCCTTCAACCAGGCCAACGCACTGGACAAAATCCGCATCGCTCGGGAAGCAGAGCACACGATGACCGTGCGACGAGCACAATTCCACAACGAAAGCACCTGACCCGCACACCACCGGACACGCCGAATGCCCAGACCCCCGCCCATCGCCGCCGCGCCCCAGTTCCCGATGACCTCACTTCTCTGCGGCGGGGCGCTCGTCGTTTCGATCAGCCAGATGCTGGGGCGAGGCATCGAACCGCTGGTGATGGACGAGCGTGCATTCTGGGCACAGCCGTGGAGGCTTTTAACCTCGGCCCTTCCACACGGAAGTCCCGCGCACCTTATCTTCAATCTGCTGTGGTGCTGGATCCTTGGCACGCACGCGGAGCACTTCCTGGGGCGGTGGAGGGTCGGGGTGTTGATCATCCTCTCCGCCGCGGGCAGCGCCGCGGCGGAGTTCGCTCTGTACCGGGGCGGCATCGGACTGTCCGGTATTGTGTACGCACTCTTCGGCACGCTGTGGGTCATGAGCCGCATCGTGCCCAGTCTCCGCGGACTCATGACGCGCAATACCGCGCTGCTGTTCCTCGTGTGGTTCGTCTTGTGCATCCTCACGACGTGGATGGGCTGGATGAACGTTGCCAACTACGCCCACGCGGCGGGCCTGGGCATCGGTGTGCTGCTCGGCTTTGCTTATGCGGCGAAGGACTGGAGACGCTGGGCCGGTTGGCTCGGCGCTGTGGGGCTGAGCATCTCGGCGATTCTCGCCGCGTGGGTGTGGCGTCCGTATGTGAACCTCCGCTGGACCGACGCCTTGATCGAGCGGGCGCAGCCCTTTCTCGATCAGGGACAGGACGCGCTGGCGCTCCCGATGCTGCGGGCCGCCTGGGAGCGTGACCCCGCGGATATCGCCCTCGCCTTCAACACCGCGCTTCTCAGTTTCCGCACCGGCGATGTGCCCGGAGCGATCCGAGTCCTGGCGCGCTGGTCGGCCGATGGTCGCGGAGGGAACGAGATGTCGGGCTTGGCCATCGCTCTCGCGGGTCAAACGTTGGCGACATACCCATGGGATGCGCTCGTTATAGCGGGTTACGCCGTCGCATTTGATCCGGCTAACGCCGATGCCTGGGATGTTCTCTCCGCTGCGCGGTTCGCGGTGGGGGATGTCACAGGCGCGATTGATGCCGCGGAGTCCGGGCTTTCAGCGGACCCGTCACTGGGAGGCTTGCGTGAACGGGTTCAGTGGATCCGCACTGTTGGTTATCGGCAATGGGCGGATAAGGAGGATGGACACGGGTGAGGATTCTCTCGGAATTCGCGCCTCGCGCCGGTACGAATCCCGCTCCTCGTGACAGAAGCTCGCCGCGCTCGCTGTGCGCTCATTCCGGCCACGGCGTGAGCGGTCAGCCGGAGGTCTGTCATGCTGACTGGATTGAAGCGCTGGGGTGTGGTTCTATGTGCGGTGTCCGTGTGGGCGGGAAGTTGGCATCGTGCGTCGGCGCAGGCACCGGGCACGATCGTGCAGTTCAGTCGCTCGGGGATGCCACTGCCACAGGCGCCGATGCCGGCACCGGGCACGGCGTACGTGAAGGTCTCGACTGGTTCCAACTTTGGCATCGCGCTTCGCAGCGACGGTGCCGTGGCGACATGGGGCACCATTCCTTCGGCCCCATCGGGCATTTTCCGGCAGGTAGCGGCGGAAGGAAACTGGGCGATTGCATTGCGGAATGACGGCCGGGTCGTCGTGATCGGACCCGGGCCGAGCGCGCCACAGACCTCGACTTTTTACACCGAGGCCGACGCGGGGGGCCAACTCATCGGCACGGTTTCTTCGACGGGCGTGATCCAGTTCTTCGGGTCGGGCGCGGCAGCGTACAACGCGCGCATCCCCGATGCGGGTCCGTGGATTCGCGTCACCGTGGGGATCGCCAATCAGATCGTCGGGGGCATCCGGGCTGATGGCACCGCCGCGACCTGGACAGCGAGCGGCCCGATCGCCGTGCCGCCGGGTCGTTACAGGCACTTCGCCGCGAACCGCGAAACAGTGGTGGGTCTTCGCACCGACGGCACGATCGCGGCGTGGGGATCGAACGCGCTGGGTCTGCTGACGGTTCCCAGCGGCGCGTTCATCCACGTCGATGTGGGCGACAACTACGCGCTCGCCATCCGCACCAACGGTGAACTCATCTTCTGGGGAGCCGGGGCGTCGAGTTTCAATGCTCGCAAACCGAGTTACCCCGTGCGGAACGCGGGGGCGCGGTTCGAGCACGCCGCGGCGGTCGCTGGCTCGCCCCCGCCGGACTCGTGCTTTACGTACCAGGGCGTGCTGACGCGCCAAGGCGTGCCGGTGATCGGCACGGCGGACGTGCGTTTCAGGCTTTTCGATCAGGACATCGGGGGCAACCAGTTCGGCGACACGCTTCAGGTGGCTTTGGGCCCGGGCGAGATCATCGACGGGCGATTTTCCGTAATGTTGGACTTCGGTCCTGATGCTTTCGACGGGTCGGCGCGTTGGCTGGAAATCTGGGCCCGCTCGCCCAGCACGGGAAACCCGGGGGATGCCGGGATGGTCGTGCTCACGCCCCGGCAGAAGTTGTGCGCTGCGCCGTTTGCGTTGCAGGTTGTGGAAGGGCCCGCCGGGCAGCAGGGCCAACGGGGTGAACAAGGCCCCCCTGGGCCGCAGGGCGATCAGGGGGAGCAGGGGCCGCCCGGCCCGCAGGGAGAGGATGGGCCGATGGGGCCACAGGGTCTCACAGGCGCACAGGGCGTTCAGGGCGAACGCGGATTGACCGGCCCGCGCGGGTTCCCCGGCCCCGCGGGGCCGCCCGGCAGCGCCGATGCCTGGGGGAGGCTGAGCAACGCGGGCACCAATCCGAC
>DDSA01000199.1 GCA_002343715.1 Phycisphaerales bacterium UBA2402
AGGCCTCGACGTCCGCGCCGTCGACACCGCCATCGCCGTTGTAATCGGCGATGCACGGCGGTGCCGCATCGGGCATCCACGCGGCGATGTCGGTGGGACCGACGCCGCCGCTGGCGACTTTCGGGCCGTTCTGCACAAGGCGGTTGTCGCTGGTGAGCGTGAGGGAGATGAGGCCGGTGCCCGCGGTGTAACTCTCCTTGTCGGTGACGAGGATCACCTGCCGCCCCGGGAGGTCGAGCGTGGCGAGGTTGCCGACCTCGCCCTGCTGGCCGATGCCGAAGGGGACGCCCACGGGCAGGGGTGTGCCGAAGGCGAGGCTGAAGAGCCGGAGATAGCCGTCGGAATAGCCGACGATGAGGCGCGTGCCGTCGGGGCTGTCGATGGCCTTGTTCGGGCTGGCCGCGCCGCCGGGGTAGGGGCTGCCCGAGAGTTCGCCCATGTCGCCGGTGAACCAGTTGAAGTACGCGCCCAGCACGGCCCGCCCGCCGACGCTGATGCCGCCGCCGCCGAAGATGCGCGAGCCATCACGGTGCACATCGATGCCCAGGGGGTAGCAGGAGGTGCGGAGCGTGGAGCGGTGCGTGAGGCGGCCGTCGGGACTGATGGCGAAGCAGCGGATGGCGAATCCGTCGGCATCGGAGGCGAAGAGGTGCGTGCGCGACGGGTCGATGGCGAGGTAGGCGCAGAAGAGGCCCGCCGGCTCGCGGTCGATCTCGACGGCGGCCCCGGTGACGCGGTTGATGGAGTAGACGATGACCTCGTTGGTGCCGCCCGCGCTGGTGCGGGTCACGGCGAGCACGGTTTCGCTGAGCCAGACGGAATCGAGGGGGCTGTCGGGCGTTGTGAACTGGGAGAGGGGTTCGAGCGTGCCGTTGGCGTAGACGGTGATGAGCGTCACCTGCTCGACGGTGGTGCTGGCGGTGGCGTGGGTCGCGGCGAGCAATCCGCCATCGGGCGTGAGCGACAGCGAGTAGACATTGGTCCCGGGGATGTTGGGGGCCGAGGCCGCCCGTTCGCCAATCACCAGTTCCTCGATGAGGGTGAGGTTGCCGGTGGCCGCGTCCACGCGGTAACTCGACACGCTCCCACGCAGGTTGCCGTTGTTGCCGACGAACGCGGCGGGGAAGGTGGCCTGGGCGAACGCGCAGGAGGAGAGGGCGAGGAGCGGGAGGGTCGTTCGCATGCACGATTGTATGTGAAACAGCCGTCCATTGTTTCCGGCCGGCGGCGGTTATACTTTCATGACAGGCGCAGAGCGGGCGGTTTTCCGCGAGGGAGGACGCGAGGGAGGACCCATGCGACCGGAGAGTCGGACTTTCTACTCCGTGATGTTGTGGCTGGCATGGTTGACGTCCGCGGCATCGGCGCAGCCGTGCGGGATGGAGTTCATCGCGGATGCGTACGAGTCGGACGCCGATGGGTATCCGACCGCGGGCTGTGTGCATCGCTCGGCGGGACGAACGGAGTTCATCTTCGCGGGAGGGCTGACACGCGTCGGAAGTCAGGCGGCCAACGGCCTGGTTTCGTGGGACGGAGAGCGATGGACGGTGCTGCCGGCGCCCCCGCCGGGCTGGGTGGGCGCGGTGTGCGTGCATGAAGGATTGATCCACCTGGGAGGAAGGTTCTCGCTCGGGCAACCCGCCGCAGCGTACATGGTGGTGCGATTGACGCCCACCGGCTGGGAGCCTGTCGGCGACTCGCGTCCGCACAACACGTCGGATGGTGTGCGCGTGCTCCGGTCGTATCGAGGCGATTTATACGTCGGGGGCGATTTCACATCGTTCGCGGGGCGGACATCCCCCTGCATCGCGCGTTGGAACGGAACGGCCTGGTCGCCGCTGGGGTTCGGGGTCGATGCCAACGTGCGCGACATGGCCGAGTTCGGCGGGGAGCTCTTTGTCGCCGGGGAGTTCGGGTACGTGGACGGCCGGCCCCAGCGTGGGCTGGCGCGGTGGGACGGCGCGGCGTGGGTGCCGATCCTCGAAGGCCCGGATGGCCCCGTGAGTTCGCTGACGCCGTACCAAAGCACGCTGCTCGTCAGCGGGTCGTTTCGGCGCGTGGGGAGCCGGGTCATGCCGGGGTTGGCTCGATGGAGCGAAGATGGTTGGCTCTCCTGCCCACCCCCGTGGGAGTTTGAAGCACGGTACGCGGTGGTTGGGGACGAGTTGATCGCGATCCCGGAAGGCACATCACAACCGGCCATGCAATGGAACGGGAGCCAATGGGTGGAATCGCCGGGTTCACCATTGTCGTGGAATGTGCCGTCGATCATTCTTTCCGATGGGGTGTTGCTGCGGACCTTTGCCTGGGCTCAGCCTCACTACCGGGCGGATTATCGATCGGCCGAGTGGGATGGGAGCGTCTGGCGGTACGGGGCGACGGTCTTTTCGGGCGGGGGAATCGCCTTTGCCGAACTCGGCGGCGAGACGTACGGCGGGGGCGACTTCAGGTACATCACCAGCGACGGTTTGGTCACGGAGAACTTCGGCCGTTTGGTAGGCCGGGCGTGGAGTTCTGTGGGCGTCACGGTGGATGGGCCTATCAGGGCGATGCTGCCCGCCCCCGAGGGGTTGTATCTCGCCGGATCGTTCCGTGCCGCGAGCGACGGCACCGTGTTGCACGGGATCGGGCTTTGGGACGGCGTCAGAATCCGGCCGCTCGGCGACGGACTGACTCGGTTCAGCTTGCTGCATTACATCAACGGTCTGGCCATGTTCCAAGGGCGACTGATCGCCGCGGGTCAGTTTTCCACGGAATCCGGCGTGGTCAACATCGCATCATGGGATGGGGAGTCGTGGCGAGCGTTGGGTGATGGCCTGTCGGCGGGTGTCGTGCAGGCGGTCGCGGTGTACGACGGTGCGCTGTACGCCACGGGTAGGTTCACCCGGTCGGGCGGCACGCCCCTCGAGAAGATCGCGAAGTGGGACGGCGCGGCGTGGTCCCCCCTCGCGAACGGGCTGATCGGCGGGCTGGAGGGGCGCGCGATGGCGGTGTACCGGAATGAGCTGCACGTCGCCGGCGACTTCAACCACGCGGGTGTGAGTCAAACGAACCAGTACGCGGTCTGGAACGGCGCATCGTGGCGATCGGGCTCCGCACCCCAGGGCATCGCGTGGTCGATGCTCGTCCATGATGATCGGCTCTTTGCCGTGTTCCCCGGCCCGATGAACGCGTACTACCTCTGGTCGTTCGACGGGGCCTCGTGGCGGCAGACCTCATCGCGGGCGTTCGGCACGTTCAAACTCGGTGCCTCCGCCGGCGTGCTGCGGGGGAGCGGTTGGGTCCGCACGCAGACCGGGGAACAGAACACGTTCGGGGAGTTCCGTCCCAGGCCGGACATCACGGTGACGGCGAACCCGATCGGCATCACCGGGTGCCTCGACGGGTCGTGGAATCTCTCGATCGGTTTCTCCGGCCCGGTATCGACGCGCCTGCAATGGAGGCGCGACGGTGAGAATCTCGTTGAATCGGCGGAACTGACCGGCACCACGACCTACCGCCTGGACTTCCGCCAGGGTCACGCGGCGATGGCGGGCGTGTACGACTGCGTGCTGACGTCGGAGTGCGGCACGGTGGTCAGCGCTGGGGCCGAGGTTCGGATCTGCCGCGCGGACGCGGACTGCGGGGGCGGCATCGACGGCGGGGATGTGGAAGCGTACTTCGATCTGTGGGCCGGGGGTCGGTCGGGCGCGGACCTCAACGCCGACGGGGGGGTGGACAGCGAGGATGTCCGGCTCTTTTTCGAGTTGTGGGAGGCGGGCGCATGCTGAATCAACGACATTGCCGTGTGTGCGCGTGTGTGGGGCTTGGCGCGGCGGCGTGCTCCGCCGTGGGCCAGCCCGATGTGACGCTGCTGGCGCAGGCACGTTCGCTGCGATGTCAGGCCTCGGGGCATGGGGCGGTCGAGGCCGATGCGGCCGACTTCGCCCCGTTGTATCGGACTGTGTCGGCCTTCAACAGCACGTTTGGCGGCAGCGCCGTCGCCTCGCAACGGTCGGTGCTGGGCACGAGTCTCATCGAGTCGGTGCAATCCTCCTCGGCCTACGGCGGACTCCAGGTCACAGGGGGGAGTTCGTCGTCGCACTTCGCCGTCACCTTTCGGGTGGGGCCTCGGGCCGTGGTTGCATCGCTCATCGGCGAGTGGCGTTCTTATTACAACTCGCAGGGCGGCGGCATCAATCTCGCGGTCGAACTGATCCGAAGCGATCGGATCGAGCCCCCGCTCTTTCGGTCTGTCCCGGATGTCTGGCTGCTCTCCGAAACGCGGCCCATCGACGGGACGTTCCTCCTCTCTCCGGGCGAGTACGTCATCTCGTGCGGCCTGGCGACCACCGGGTACACCACCGGGGGGCATGCGTCGCTCACGTCAAGCCTCGTGCTCCGATTCGATGACTATTGCACGGCGGACTTCAACCTCGACGGTGGTGTTGACGGGGCCGATGTCGAGGCGTTCTTCGGCGCGTGGGAGACGGCCCGGCCCGAGGCGGATGTGAACCGGGACGGCGGTGTGGATGGGGGTGATGTGGAAGAGTTTTTTCGCGCGTGGGAGGCTGGGTGTCCGTGATGTACTTTGGTGGTTGGGGATATTCAAGCGCGCGCGGTCAACCGGTGTGCCTTCTGCGCGGGTCTCTTTCCGGATCGGCCGCGTCTTGTGGCCGGGCAGGGAGCGCATGAAAAAGGGCGGGCGATACCGGATCGCCCGCCCGAAAAGGTCATCAGTCCGAGTGTGATCTCAGCAGCCGGCTTCCCAGCGGACGAAGAAGGCCTCGACATCGCCGC
>DDSA01000161.1:0-2320 GCA_002343715.1 Phycisphaerales bacterium UBA2402
CACGCTCCTTTTCCACGCGGCAGACGCGGGGCAGACGCCAGCGCCAGCACCCCCGCCCCCAGCCCCAGAAGAAGACCCGCCGTCATCGCACGACCCCGCGGCGGGGAGACCGCCGCCAGTCCGCCGCCCGCGTTTTCCGACGGCCGCATGAGCGGGTACTCGTCAAAGAACTTCGGTTCCGGGCGCGTCGAAGGAAGGGCCTTGCCCACCAACTCGACCGCCTGCTGCACAGGGCTGTGCAGGAGCAGGCGCAGTTTCGGCTCCTTGTCCAGCAGGTTCTCGAAGAGCGTCGATGGTTCGTGAACATAGTCTCCCACCCCGTCCCGGTCCTGGTCGTAGCCCGTGTAATCGCTCCAGTAGTTGCCCCGCCCTCCCGCCGAGAACGAGTTCCCGGTGAGTTGACCCCGCCCCAGCACGCACACCTGCTCGGTATTGTCGATGAAGTTGTTCTCGATCAGCACCGCGCCGCGAACGGCGGGCAGAAACGTCACGCCGATGTCGTTGCACGCCAGCGTGTTCCTCGAGATCGTGCCGGGGTTCGCGGCGGAGAAGGGCGATCCGTCGAGGTACATGCCCACGCGGTTCCCGGTGATGAGATTGCCCGTGATGGCGAACCCGTCCACATCCTTCAGGCCCACCCCGTAGCCGCTGGGGCCCCGGTTGCCCGTGATGCGGTTGCCCTGCATCCGCACTCCCGCGCTGTACATGACGTAGATCCCCACCGAGTTGCCCCTCACCTCGTTCCCGCTCAAGTCCACCCCGTCGCTGTACATGAGGTGAAACCCGTACCGGCAGCGGACACTCGTGTTGTTTCGCACGACCACGCCCGTGGAATACCACAGGATCGCGTCGCGCCCGTCGTGGATCGTGTTCCCCTCGATGACGGCCCGATCGGCACGCCAGAGCCTCAGACCATCACCACGCCGCGCGATATCGAGCGGCTTGCCCGCGATCCGGTTCTCGCGGATCACGCTGTCGGGTGACTCTCGCAGATCGATGCCGAAGAGCGCATCCTCGATCGTGTTGCCGACGATCACGGCCCGCGGGGCCAGCACGCGTACCGCGGCGTGCTCCTTATCGAGGTCGATCCCCGTGCCGCGGATCGTGAAGCCCCGCAGTTCGACCCCCGGCGCGGAGATCTCAACCACATCGCCCGAGCCGCCGCCGTCGATCACCACGTCGCCCGAAGCAGTGAGGACCACGGACTTGCGGATGCGCACATGTTCGTGATAGACCCCGGGCGGCACGGTGACGACGGCACCGGTCTCCGCCTCGTCGATCAGTCGGGCGATGGTGTTCCCTTGTCGATGAACTGAGTTGCCTTCCGCGCACGATGCCGTGCCGGCGGTACTGATGAGGATGGAGAGCAGCGCGAGGTTCACACCGCCCCCCCGGTCTGCGAGGCCAACGCGAGGGGACGGAAGGCCCGCCGATGAAAGTAGAACCCGATGATGGTCATGACCGAGCAGACCCCGGCGAGCCACAGCCCGACGCCCGCGCTGGCGTAGGTTCGGAACTGTCCGATCCCCCCCTCGCCCAGGATGGTCGGCGTAAAAGGCTTGACCGATGACGACAGGGGTGCGTGCGGGTCCAGGTTCTGTCCGAAGGTCGTGAGCCAGTACTGCAGGTCGAGCAGAAATCCGACCGGGAAGAAGACCGCGGGCAGCGCCAGGAGCACCGCCCATTTCGTGTGGACGAAGGCCGCGCCCTCCATGAGCAGGACCATCGCGACCATCGCCCACACCGCGAACGCCCGCTCGTGCCGAGCCGCTTCACCCAGAGGCCGCATGCCGATGTAGTGGTTCAGGCCGTCGATCTCCTTCACGTCGCCCTGCAGGTGGTTCACATAGGCGGTGATGAACAGCCCATCGGGGTACTGCGGTGCCTCGAGTTCCATGTGCCAGTAGGGAAGGAAGATCGAGATCAACAGCAGCACCCTCGCCAGCGCGAGCACAAGCGTGGGCGCGGCGAACCGCGCGGGGTGCTCCCGTAGTTGGTCCGGCGGAACCCGGGGACCGACCAGATGCTGAATAACGCTCGGCACGTTGAGACTCCTGAGAGAGTGGCGAGAAGGAACGCGGTTCGCCCGCACACGCCGTGGGGCTTACGGCGTTGCGCCTGAGGCCGCATCGGCCCTCGCATCACCCTTGGGCTTGATGTGCAGGTATCCCATCATCTCCAGGTGCAGGGCCGAGCAGAACTCGGTGCAGTAGAACGGGTAGGTCCCCGGCTTGTCCGCTGTGAACGTGAACTCGGTGTACTCACCCGGCTCCAGCGACAGGTTGATGTTGTACCCGCCGATGCAGAAGCCGTGCGTCGC
>DDSA01000161.1:2393-3792 GCA_002343715.1 Phycisphaerales bacterium UBA2402
CAGGTAACCCTGCATTTCGAGGTGGAGCGCGGAGCAGAACTCGGTGCAGTAGTAGGGATAGGTGCCGGGCTTGTCGGCGACGAAGGAAAACTCGGCGTACTCGCCCGGCTCGAGGCTGAGGTTGATGTTGTACCCGCCGATGCAGAATCCGTGCGTGGCGTCCTGGGTCGTCTCGACGGCGGTGATGCGCCACGTCACCGTGTCGCCCTCGTTCACGGTCACATGCTCGGGCGTGAAGTGACTCCGGATCGCCGTCATGTTCACCAGCACCCTGCTCCCCTCTCGAACGATCCCTTCCTTGCCCTTGCGGGGCGCGTTGGGATCGGGGGCCATCGTGTGCGGGTTCCAACCCACCTCGGGATAGACCGTGAAGGGCTTGAGCTTGTCCGCCTTGATCATCTGGCAGTAGTGCGGCTCGCCCACCCCGACCGGGCTGTCGTACAGCACCGGCATGGTCGTCCCGGGCGCACTGATATCCACCAGTTGGAAGTTCTGCGGCAGCAGCGGGCCGGTGGGGAAGAAGCGGTCCACGGCCCACTTGTTCATCGCGATCAGGTACCGCCCATCGGGAGAGACCGTGTCCCCCTCGGCGGCGCACAGGTGCCCGATGTTGTACTGCACCGGCGTCTTGGTCACGAGTTTCCACGGCCCCTCCGGCGCCGCTGCGGCGCTGCCGCCCAGCGTCCATCGGGCGACGGCGGAATCCAGGAAGAGCGAGGTATAGGCGTACCCCTTGTCGTCGAACTGCGTGTGCAGCGGCCCCAGGCCCAGTTCCACCTGCGCCTCTTTCACCGCATCGAACTTCAGGATCGGCACCCCGTAGTCGTCGTTGCCGGAGAACGTCTTGTCCGCGATCGCCTTGCGGATCAGGTCCGAGCCGTACACCGTCACGTGCGGATCGAGTTTGCCCGCCACCACGATGTGCTTTCCATCGGGGGAGACATCCACGCCGTGGGGGCTTTTCGGCTCGGGCGCCAGATGGAGGAATCCCCCCGCCACCGACTCCTTCATGCGGATGACCGGGAAGCCGTTCACCATTTCCGCCTTGCCGGCCTTGAAGGCCGCTTCGGCCTTGCGCCAGTCGATGATCTGCAGATAGTCGGTATCGCGCCGGCTGACTCCGGCCTCGAAGGGCGGATTGCCGCTCTCGATGCCCCCCGTCGCCATCTCGGAGTTGAACGAGTTGACGAAGATCAGGCCGTCGCTCGCGGCCTTGCCCGAATCCGCGAGGTCCTGCCAGTACGGAGGCAGTTCGATCGCGAAGGAGGCCGACACGTCGATCCGACCCCTGGCCCGGTCGAACTTCCAGAACGTGACCATGCCGCGATACGACTTCTGATAGTCTTCGATCGGCGCGTAGCCGTAACCAAAGACTGTGGCGTACTGCCCGCCCTCGATC
>DDSA01000031.1:0-2131 GCA_002343715.1 Phycisphaerales bacterium UBA2402
CCCATCTCTACAAAGCAAACCCGGCAAAAAAATATAAAAAGGCACGTGAACTTCAACCGTGCACCCTTCCATCCCCCCGCCGCAGAAGCCCCCCCCCCCGCGCCCCGCGCTGCCCCGCCTGCTCGCGGCCCGTGTGCTCGCGCCGCTGCCCGATGAACCTTGAAAGGCGCTCCCCCCGGACCTGTTCGATGAGGAACGGTTTCCGGCGCTTGGGTTGCCCGTGCTCGGTCTGGCGCCGGTGTTGCCCACGGAAGACCGGTTCGCCCCGGTGTTCGCGGGCCGGGCCCCTGCGGCACCGAGGTTGCCTTTGCTCAACTCCGCACGCCCCGCATCGGCCCGCCCGCGGTAGGCCTCGCGGCTCTGCACCGCGGCCCTGTTCGAGGCTCCGCCGTAGCGGTTGGCGGTGGAGGCATCACGGTACGAGGCACCCTTGCGATGCTGGGCGTTGTGCTGCCAGGAGTTGTTTCCACCCCGGTTGAAGTTGTTCTGGTACTTGCTGCGATCGATGTTCCTGTTGATGTTGGTGTTCCGGTCGATGTCGATGTCGATATCGCCGCCGTGCCAGTTGCAGTTGCCCCAGGCGTACCCCCACGCGGCCCCCACCGCCAGGCCGACGCCGAACGAGACGGCGGCGGACGCGACATACCCGGGCGGGTAGTAGTAGCAGGGGTAGGGCTGATAGGCCGGGTAGGGCCAGGAGCCGTACACCACCGTGGGGTTGTACGAAGGCACGTAGATCACCTCCGGATCCTTCGACTCGATGACGATGACCTGCGGGTTGGAACCGGATGTGGAGTTCTCGACCGTGACGTTGACCTGATCGTTGGACTTGAGGTTGCCGGCTTTTTCGGCGCGTGCACGGAGAGTCTGGACCGTCTCCATGACTTTCTTCTGGTCGGCGAGGAAGGCATCACCGAGCTTCACGGTCTGGTCGAGTTTCTCGCTCAGGCCCTGGAGGACATCGGGGAAGTTCACGAGGCTCTTGACGCTGGGGTCCCAGTCCTGACTCTCGAGCGCCTTGGTCAGCGCTTCACCCTTCAGGCTCGCGTTGGTCTTGGCCCACCGCGCGGCCGAGACGATCTCTACCGGGTAGGTCGAGGCCATGAGCACCTGCGAGAGAAGCGAATCGGGGTACAGGGCGATGGGGGCGAGCATCTGCTCCAGCTCCTCTTGCGAGAGGGCGGGCTTGCTGTCCGCCGGCGCGGCGGCGGGAACAGCGGGTGGATCGGGCAGCCGCTCCGAAGTGGCGGGCTGTTGGGCGCGGGCGCACAAGGCGACCGTCGCAAGGGTCAGGCATGAGAGCAGGGGACGGACACAACGAGTAAAGGCCGCTTTCATCAGGGATTCCTCTGGAGACGGGCGCATGGTAGACCATTCCTTCCTCGTGCGAATCGCGGAAGGCGCTCGGTGGGCGGGCTGCCGCGGGCGGCACACCGCGGGCAGAGGCTATTCTTGGGAAAGGCTGAGATGGCGCGCATCAGAGACCTTCATCGCGCGGCCCGTGCGCCGCCTCGGGCGAATCGGACGTCAACAACCGCCGAGTTCCCAGAGGCAGTAGAAGACCTCGACGTCTGTCCCGTCCACACCGCCGCTGAGATCGACATCGGCGCTCGGCAGCCCGTTCTCCCAGTCCTGGTAGAAGGCCTCGACATCGGCGTTGTCCACGCCGCCATCCTGGTTGAAATCCGAGAAGAAGCAATAACCCGGGCACTCGCAGCGGGCCTCATCGCACCCCGCGCCCCCGCAGTCGCCGTTGAGGTGAAACTCGTACGTGAAATCCGCGACCGAGGGCGCCTCCGTGATGAAGAGTTCATCACACCGCGCCGGCCGTCGCCGGTCGTGACGGGTCGGATGCGGTAGTCGGCGGGAGTCCACGGGAACTCCGACGGCAGCGTGTCTACGAATACCCGGCGGTGGTCCTGGTCATCGCGTCTGGCCCGGAACGACTGGGGCGCGATCGGGAGCCACTGCCCCGGATCTCCGCCGAACATCTCGATGGTGATGGGGTGCTGGCCGTCGAACGCCACCGGACCCTTGAACGTGAGCGTGATCGGCGCTGTGCCGTTGCGGAAGCCGCCCGCGCAGAGCGTGGGCGGGCTTTGAGTGGTGGCGGGCACGCAATCCGGCCCGT
>DDSA01000031.1:2482-3100 GCA_002343715.1 Phycisphaerales bacterium UBA2402
TCTCCGTCGAAATCCTCCCAGTCGTGGTTGGGGATGGCATCGGCGTTGAAGATCAGTTGGCCTTTGAGACCATCGGCGGCGTGAATCCGGATCGTGCCGTCGAAGCCGGGCGGGCTTGTGGAGACGCCCGCGAAACGAGCCTTTGCACCGGCGGGCACCTCGAGGAAGTTGATGATGTGGCCCAGCGAAACAAGGTTGCCGACGGGGTTCTCGATGTCGAAGGTCTCGAAGGACGAGCACCAGACCTCGCTATCAAACTCCGAGACCGTGCCGCCGGGCACGCTGCTCAGGTGGTCGATGGGCACGAAGTTCCCCGCGCCCAGGGGCGAGCCGATGAAGGCCACGATCGATCTGGCCTCGATCCAACCTAACCCTTCCGCCGCTTCGAGGAAGATGTTGTGCCCCGAGCCGTCGGCATCATCGGAGAGGATGTTCCCGTAAACCTTGATCTCCTCGATGCGGCCGGTGTCGCTGCGGATGTTGATGTCGGGCCGGCCGCTCTGGCTGAGCACATCGCCCTCGATGAGGAGGTCGGCCAGGTCGCCCTCCGAGGTGATCGAGGCCAGGACCGAGCCGCCGATGTTGATGGATGATCCGGGGAGGCACGCCCCCTCGATG
>DDSA01000120.1 GCA_002343715.1 Phycisphaerales bacterium UBA2402
CCCGGCGGTTCCGCCGCGCAGTGCGCGCACCACCCGTACCGGCCCGCGGCGGCAAGGCGCGGGCCGGGGGCATCGGCGGGGTTGTACATCGCGCCGAGCTTGCTCAGGCACGCGGCCTTGAACTCGGCCTCGTTGTAGACATACGCCGGGTCGTTCACGATCGCCTTGTACGTGCCCGACAGTTGCCTGTCGATGCGCTCGATGCGGGTCTTGGGGTAGGGGTGGGTGCTGAGCCATTCGGGGTTGGGGTCGCCCTTGGCTTCGGCCTCCAGGATCTGCATCACCTGGCGCTGTCCAGTGGGGTTGTACATCGCGCGGCTCATGTAGCGCATGCCGAGACTGTCGGCCTCGATCTCTTCATCTCGCCCGAAGGACATGACGAGGGTCTGCCCGCCGAACTCGATGACACGCGGGGTCATGCCCCCCAGCCCGACACCCAATCCTTCGCTGAGCACGGTGGAAAGGATCGTGCCGGTGATGTTTGTGGTGGTCTGAGAGACGATGCGGTCGTTGATGTGCCGGGCCGTGACGTGGCCGATCTCGTGCCCTAGCACGCCCGCGAGCTGCGCCTCGTTGGTCATGCACTTGAGCAGCCCCTTGGAGATGAAGACCTGCCCCCCGGGCAAGGCGAAGGCGTTGATGATGTCGGAGTCGACGACCGTGAAAGTCCAGGGCAGGGTCGGGTTGTCCCCTTCCGTAAAGGGCGTGAGTTTGTTGCCGATGCGGGTGACATACTCCTTCACCTCGGCGTTGTTCAGTTCTCCGCCCATCTCCTTGATCAGTTCGGGCTTGGCCTGCGCGCCCATCTGGATCTCCTGCTCGCGGGAGAGGGCGCTGTACTGGCTCTTGCCCGTGGCGGGGTTGGTGGCACAGCCGCCGATGCACGCGATGGCGGTGAACACGGCGACGGCGAGGAGCGCAAGGGTCTTCATGGGCAAACTCCGGTGCGCCAAAGCGTGACACCCCCGCTTCCGACGCCGGGTGAATCGTACCATTGTTCATGACCCGGACGCCGACCGCGCCCGCCGCGCCCGAGTGGGCCGGCGAGGAACTCAACAACCCGCACGCCTCCTCGGAGAAGGCGGGCAAGGTCCGCCGCATGTTCGCGGCGATCGCCGGCAGTTATGACCTGAACAACCACGTGCATTCACTCTGGCGCGATCAGGCGTGGCGTCGGTACGCGGTGAAGGCCGCGGCGGTCGCGCCGGGGGAGCGCGTGCTCGATGTCGCCTGCGGCACGGGGGACCTGACGCAGGCGCTGGCCGCCTCGCCCGCTGGCGAGGTGATCGGGCTGGACTTCACGCGCGAGATGCTCGACATCGCACGGCGCAAGCAGCAGGCCCGCCCCGAGAATCAGTCGGCCAAGATCAGGTACATCGAGGGCGACGCCCAGCACCTGCCCTTTGACGATGCGGAGTTCGGGGTCGTCACTATCGCCTTCGGCATCCGCAACGTGACCGAGCCGCGGCGGGCGCTGGCGGAGTTTTACCGTGTTCTCAAGCCGGGCGGGCGGCTGATCGTGCTCGAGTTCGACCGCCCGCGCTGCACACCGGTGCGGTGGTTCAATGATTTCTACTGCGGGTGGATCATGCCGCGGACGGCGACGCTGATCAGCGGCGACCGCTCCGGGGCGTACCGCTACCTGCCCAAGTCCGTGGGCACGTTCATGATGCGGGACGAGATGGCGCGTGCGATGGGCGAGACGGGCTTCGGGGGCGTGACGGCCAAGTCGCTGTCACTGGGCATCTGCGTCTGCTACCGGGGAGCAAAGCGGTAGCACGGCACCGCCCTCCCGGGGTGTTGTGTGATTGACTCTCCGAGCAGGAGCGGGTTGACGCGTCCGGCGCGTTCGCGCCATCTGCGGAAGCCCGGAGCGACGGGTATCAATCCCCGGACCTCGGCGCTGCATCCGCCCGCCGGAAAAAGGTCAGGTGCTGCTGAACGACGCCCTTGATCGGTTCGTCGTCGCACACGGCCGTCAGCACCGTGCCGGGCTGGCAGTGCTCAAACTTCGCCTGGGCCAGCGCGATGGGGGCCGAGCCGAGCATCGGGGACAGCGTCGAGCTCGTGACCTGGGCCACCACTTCGGCGCTGCCCGCGGGTGTGAGTTGGGACCCGGTCACGGGCTGGCGAGGCAGTCCCGTCTCCTCATCGCGTTTGGACTCGAACTTCACCGCGACGAGGACTTGCTTGGGGTGACCCCGCGCGTGCATGCGCGCGACGATCTCCTGCCCGAGATAGCACCCCTTGGTGAACGAGACGCGGTCGGCGAGAAGACCGGTCTCGGCGGGGAGAGACTCGGGCCCGAAGTCGATGTTGTACATCGGCGAGCCGGCCTCGACACGGGCGATGTTGAAGGCGTGCCACCCGGCGGGCTTGAGTTTGATCCGGGTGGAGAGTTCCCGCCGCGTCGTGCTCAGGCCCGAACTGGTGCCGCCTTCGTCGTGCGTGCGGTCGTGCCCGGCCTCCAGCAGTTGTTGATAGACGTTCAAGGCGTGCTTGAGCGGCACGATCAGTTCCAGCCCAACCTCGCCGCACGAATCCTCGCGGAAGACCACCGTCTCGGCACCGAAGAGGCGCACCACGCACGCGCGGTCGGGCAGGAGTTCGCCGAAGGCCGGGCCGCTGGCATCGGCCCCGTGGGCGTTCTGCGCCACCGCGGAGATGAGGTCGAGGGCCGACGGGCCGTGCAGGCTCAGGCGGTGTGTTCGCTCGGACCAATCGTTGATCTGCACATCCTCGGAGATGATGAACCCCGCAAGGCCCTTCGCGGTTCGTTCCGCGGCGTGCACATCCATCTCCAGCAGCGTGCGGCTGGGCAGGTCGATGATCCGAAGGTCGGCATCGATCCGTCCCTTCTTGTTGAGCCAGAAGGACCGCCGGACGCGGAACGGCGGCAGGCCCTTGAGTTCCTGCGTCACCATGCGGTTGAGAAAATCGATCCGGTCCCTGCCCGCCACCTCGACCACCGCCCGGTGGGGCTGGTCAAGCAGGACACAGTGCTTGCGGAGCGCGGCGTACTCGAGTTCGAGTTCGCCGAAGGTCTCGACCACTTCCACCGCGCCCGAGGGGTGATCCGCCGGGCCGTAGGTCAGGACAGACGCCTCCGCGACCTGGTGCAAACGACGGATCGGGCTTTGGCGGGCCATGGGGCATGATAGGGGTGGGAGCGTCTCTTACGCCGTGTTCATGCGGCCGATCGTCCCGCTCGCACTGAGCGTTGGCGAGGTCGATCCGGGCGTTCTCGCGCCGAACGCCGTCCGGGTGGGGACGTATGGTTTCGCATGCTCCGCGCCTTGCTCACGCTGCTGCTCGCCGCGTCCACCACCGTCCGGGCGGTCGCCCAGACGCCCGGGGCCGATCCCCCGATCCTCGCCGACCCGCGCCTGGTGCGGGGCACGCTCGAGAACGGCCTCTCGTACACGGTGCTGCGCCACGACAACCCGCCCGGGCGGGCCATCGTGTATCTGCACGTTCACAGCGGCTCGCTCAACGAGACCGACAGGCAACGCGGCGTGGCCCACTACCTGGAGCACATGGCCTTCAACGGCGGCGAGAACTTTCCTCCCGGCACGGTCATCAAGACCTTCGAGGAACTGGGGTTGACGTTCGGGCAGCACCAGAACGCCTCCACGGGTTTCAACGCCACGACGTACCAGCTCGCTCTCCCCGACAACTCGCCCGAGAAACTCGACACCGCCCTGCGGTTTCTCGCGGATGTGAACAGCCGCCTGCTGCTCGACGAGGGCGAGATCGACCGCGAACGCCGGATCATTCTCGAGGAGAAGGGCGCGCGACAAAGCCCGCAGCAGCGCCTCATGGAGATCATCTACTCGCGCTTTGCGCCGGGTTCGATCTACGGCGAGCGCATGCCCATCGGCACGGTCGAGAGCATCAACGGCCTGACTCGGCAGGATTTTGTTGACTATTACGAATCCTGGTACGGCACGGGCAACTCCACGCTGCTGGTGGTGGCGGACCTGGACCCCGCGATGGTGGTGGACGAGATCACCCGCGCCTTCGGCCCCCTGCCGGCCAAACCCCGGCCCACGCCGCGGGAACCAGGCGTCTCGCCCTACACCGCGAGTTTCGCGGTCGTTGCCACCGATCCGGAACTGACACGCGCGACGGTGTCGATGACACGGATCGGCAAGGCCCGCCCGCCCGCGCGGACCGAGAGCGAGTACCGGGCCAGGCTGGTCCGTGACCTCGCCACGGGGGCCTTCAACCGACGCATGCGCGACCTGGTGACCGAGGGCAGGGCATCGTTCCTCGGAGGCACCTGTTTCGCCAACAACCTGTCGGGCGCGATCTGGCAGGCGCAGGCCCAGGCCGGGGGCGACCCGGCGAAATGGCGCGACATGCTCAAGGACTTGGGCGAGCAGGTTCAGTTGGCCCGCCTGCACGGGTTCACCGATGAGGAGATCGAACGCGTTCGCAAGGACACGCTCGCCTTCCGCGAACAGCGAGCCGCCACCGAGGACACCGCTCCAGCCCGCGCGATCATCGCGCGGCTCAACACCGAGCTCTCCAGCGGCGAGGTGAGCATGTCAGCGGCGCAGGGCCTCGATCTGGCCCGCCGGCTCCTCCCCACCATCACCGCGCGGGAGTGTTCCGACTGGTTCAGCGCCGAGTTCGAGCCCGTGAACGTGATGTTTGCCGCGCAACTGCCCACGGGCGAGGGCGTGCCGTCCGAGGCGGAGTTCATGCAACTCGCCGAGACGGCGTTCGCCGCCGCGCCGGCGAAGGTCGACCGCGCCGCCCGGGCCGATCGGCTGCTCGATGCGGTCCCCGCGCCGGGGCGGATGCTGGATGTTTCGCGTCACGAGACATCGGGGGTGACCAACGCCTGGCTCGATAACGGGGCCCGCTACCACCACCGGTTCATGGAGTACCGCCGCAACTATGCCGCCATCGCCATCACGCTCTACGGCGGACAACTGCTCGAGACCGCCGCGAACCGGGGCGTGACCCAGGCCGCGGTGCAGGCCTGGACCCAGCAGGCCACCACGACCCTGACCAGCGCCGACATCCGCTCTCTTATGACGGGCAAGCGCGTGAGTATCTCCGGGTCCGCCGACCTCGACAGCATCCAACTGGTCGTCTCGGGCGCGCCCGAGGATCTCGAGACGGGGATGCAACTGGCCTACCTGCTCCTCACCGATCCCGTGCTCGAGGCCACGGCCTTTGACCGATGGAAGACCGGGCAACTCCAGAACATCGAGGCGACGGAGAAGAACCCAGGCCAGAAGTTCACCACGCTCATCGCCGAGGCCGTCTACCCGGAAGGCGAAGCCCGCGGCAAGGCGCTGACGCGCGAAGCGGTGAACGCGCTCTCGCGAGAGGCCGCGCAGGCCTGGCTCCGCGCGCTGATCGCCGACAGCCCCATCGAGGTCGCCGTGGTGGGCGATGTCGCCGAGGCGCGGGCAGCGGATCTGGTTCGGACGTATATCGGTTCGCTCAGCGCTCGCAAGCGCATCAGCCCGACGACCTTCGCGGATCGTCGAGCGCTCGTGCGGCCGGCGGGGCCGCGGCGGATCGACCGGACCATCGCCACCGCCACGCCCCAGGCGCGGGTGATGGTCGGTTTCTACGGCCCCGACCGCAAGAACCTCGCCGATGTGCGGGCCATGAACATCGCCGCCCGGATTCTCTCCAGCCGCATGATCGATGAAGTGCGCGAGGAGAGCCAGCTGGCCTACTCGATCGGGGCCTCGCTGGTCCCCGGAGGGGTCTTCCCCGGCTTCGGCATCCTGCGGGCTTCCTCTCCCACGCAGCCCGAGAACGCCGAGGCGCTGGCCAGGAAACTCACATCCATGTTCGCCAACTTCGCCGAGCGCGGCCCGACGGAGCTGGAACTCGCCACCGCCAAGAAGCAACTCGCCAACACCCAGGACGAGTCGATGAAAGAGCCGTCCTACTGGCTCGGGGTGCTGGAACTCAAGACCCAGGCGGGCACGAACCTCGATGATGTCCTCGCCATGCCCGCGGCGTACCAGGCCGTCACGGCCGAGGAAGTGCTCGCCGCGTTCCGGCGGTACCACACGCCGGGGAATATGCTGTCTGTCGTGCTGCGCCCCGTGCCGCTCGGCGAGAAACCCGCGGCGTGCGACAGCGACGGCAAAGCACCCGGGTGAACAGCGCGGCCGCGGCAGGCCGTCAGGCCAGGGCGGCAGCGCCCGAGATGATCTCGGTGAGTTCCGTGGTGATCTGGGCCTGGCGGGCGCGGTTGTACACAAGGGTGTAGCGCTTGCCGGCCTTGCCGGCGTTGTCGGTGGCGGCCTTCATCGCCACCATGCGGGCGATGTGCTCGCTGACGACGGCGTCGTTGAAGGCTTGGAAGAGGACCGCCTTGACGCCCGCGGGCAGGATGTCGTCGAGCAGTTCCTTCGCGGAGGGGCTGAACTCGTAGATCGCCTGTGCGCCGGCATCCGTGCCCGCGCTATCCCGCGCCTCTGGCTTGAAGGGGAGCAGCTGCACCACCGCCGGGGCCTGCTTGCCCATGGAGATGAACTTCATGGAGGCAACCCGAACGGAACTGATCTCGCCCTTCAGAAATCGCTCGATATACGTCTCGGCCAGCGCCTTGACGTTCTCGTACGTGGGCTTGTCGCCGAACTGCGTGTGCTGACGGCCGACCGCCACACCCTGGTACTTGAAGAAGTTCTGACCCTTGCGACCCACGCACTCGACCTCGCCCGCGCGCAGGGCGGGGTTCTCCTTGAAAGCCTCCATCGCCGCGCGAAGGACGTTGCTGTTGTACGCCCCGCACATGCCGCGGTCCGCCGTGATCACCAGCGTCAGGGGCTTGCCGGGACGCTGACCCTGGTCGCCGGTGTCCAGCAGGGGGTGGTTCACCTCGCCCAGGCCCGCGGCGAGTTGTGACAGGACCTCGAAGAGCGTCTCGGTGTAAGGCTTGGTCGCCTTCGCCACGTTCTGCGCTTTCGCGAACTTGCTGTTGGCGATCATCTGCATCGTCTTGGTGATGCGGCGGATGTTGCCGACCGCCTTGATGCGCTTGCGGATCTCGCGGGTCTTTGCCATAGGGGGACAAGGGTAGGCGCAAATGGGCTAAAAGCGATCAGGAGATGCGCTCTCGTGACCGATAGGTTGCCCGAATTGCCGGTTCCGATTTTCATGCGGTATCTGATAGGTTTTACAGCCGCGGATACTCGCTTTGTGTTTGGTTCAGGAAGGTATCGACACCAGTACAAGTCCATCCCACGACAGGAACATTCCCTCCGGCAGTGATCTTTGCGTCTCCTCGTGGGCGAGGTCGTGGGTCATGTGGACGAAGTAGGTTCGCTGGGCCCCCACGTTGACCGCGATGTTCACGGCTTGTTCGAGCGTCAGGTGGGTCGGGTGCTTGCGGTGGCGCAGGGCATCGAGCACCAGGGTTTTCAGCCCGATGAGCCGTTTCCACGACTCGGGAGGGATGGCCGAGACATCGGTGCAGTACGCCAGCGGGAAGACCCCCCCACTCCCCTCATCACCAGCAGCATCCGCATCGTGCCCGCCGTCGGCGAGACCCGCCTCGAAATCGATCCGCCACCCCAGCACGCGCATGCGGCCGTGCAGGAGCGGGATGGGCGTGAAGCGCGCTCCCCACAGGTCGATGGGCGCAGCGCGCTCGATCTCATCCTCGGTCACGATCCGGGGGGCCAGGTCGGCCACGAAACTGTCGTTCACATTGGCGTGGCGGTCGAAGATGTGCCCGTACACCCGGCGCAGGTGCTCCATGGTGTGCGCATCGGCGTGGAGTTCGATCGGCGTCTTCTGAACGGCGTTGAACCTCCGCACTTCATCAAGCCCGAAGGTGTGGTCCACGTGGTTGTGGGTGAAGACGATCGCGTCGCACCGTGTCAGCCCCGCCCGAAGCGCCTGCACTCGAAGGTCCGGCCCGGCATCGAGCAGCACCGTCCGATCGCGCCCCTTGGCATCGCGGAACTCCAGCGCCGCCGCGGTGCGCAGGCGCGCATCGCGCGGGTCGGTGCTCGTGCACACGGGGCAGGAGCAGCCGATCATCGGCACGCCCGACGAGGTTCCCGTGCCCATAAAGGTGAAGCGTGGCAAGGGCACGGGGTTGGTCGGATCGATCGGCACGCGGGCGGATCGTACCTCGCCGGTTTACCGGCACCCGCCCGCCTCCCACGCCTGGAAGAAGAACTCGACATCTGCGCCGTCGATGCCGCCGTCGAAGTTGACATCCGCGGAGGCGTCGCCGGCCTCCCACGCCGCGAAGAAAGCCTCGACATCGCCCCCGTCGATTCCCCCGTCCTTGTTGAAGTCCGCCGGGCAGGGGATCGGCGAAAGTTCCACGGCCCAGAAGCCGCCGTACAGGACCAGCGTTCCCGCGCCCATCGCGCCCGCATCGGGCTGGCCGATGGTCCCCGACAGACTGATGGTGCCCGCCTGCGAGGTCGTGATCCCTCCACCGTCGAGCGTCGTCCACGACAGGTCGGGCTGGGCCTGTGCCGCCGCGGCGATCGCGGCGGCGGTGAATGCTGTGATGATGGAGGTGCGGCGCATGTTTGTTCTCCTGATCGGTGAGCGAGAGAGAGAGAAACGATCGAAAAAGCCGCCCGCGCCTTTGGGCATCGGGCGGCCGAGAGGATCACATGTCGGCCTCGTACTCGAAGGCGATGCCGTAGACGTACGCGCTGCCGTTGGAGGTGTCGGCGCCGTCGCGGGCGAGGTTGAGGATCATCACGTCGCCGGGGTTCCAGGTCGGCGCGTCGCCCGAGTAGGAGGAGAAGATGCTGGTGGTGGCCGTGTGCGCGGCGGGGTTCGGCGTGGTCAGCGAGCCTCGGAAGGTGATCGGGTAGGTGTTGCTGATGATCGCGTCGAACCGATCCATGTAGAAGTCAAACTTGGTGTTGCGGGAGGGTCCCCCGCCGTCGTTGCTGGCCCACAGGACGCGGATCGCGGGGGCCGGCCCGGGCACGAAATCGGCGGGCACCACGAACTGGGCGCTGATGTAGTTGATCGCGTTGCCCGTGTCGTCGAGCATGCGCCAGCACCGCGCCCGGCTCGCCATCGGCGCGTTGGAGTTGATGCTGTCGAGCACCGCCCGCTGGCCGAGCATGAACTGCCCCGCGGGGATGAAGAGCGTGCGTGTGCGGTTGGCGATGCGCGAGGCATTGATCGCGCCCTCGGTGGCCGCGTCGTTGATCTTCTCGATGATCGACGTGCCCGAGTCCGTGGGTCCCGCCGGGCCTTGCGGACCCTCCGGCCCCTGCGGCCCCTGCGGGCCGGGAGCGCCCGATGTGGGCAGGGGCGTGGCGCTCAGGGGCATCGTCTGACCCGGCTCGCTGTAGGTGAGCGTCGCGTAGAGCACCGCGCCCGGGCCGGTGTCGGTGATGACCTCGGGCAGGGCCGTGGTGATGAACGAGACGACCTCGAGGGTGATATCGCCGGTGCTGTCCGCTTCCAGGCCGACGCCGTCGCCCGAGTCGATCCGTACCAGGTGCAGGCGGAGCGTCGAATCATCCTCCGCGCGGACCGTGCCTTTGACCTCGGCGTGATCGATCACGACATTCGCTTCATCGCCCACGAGCACCGCGGCGGTCGCGGCATCGCTCGATGCGATGGAGCAGCCGCGGGTGTGCAGCCTCCCCACGAGCGCCCTGACCGGCTCGGCCGCGCCGGTCTCCGACAGGAAGCGCACGTTGTCACACTCCACCGTGCTTGGTTCCGTCGGCTCTTCGCCGCGCTCGATCCGCAGCGCGTTCCCCGACCGGCCCGTGACCTCCGCGTTGCGGAGCGTGAAACGCGCGCCGATGTCCCCGTGCACGCGTACCGCGTGGACGGCGTCCTCTTCTTCCTCGTCCCCGGCGACGATGTCGATGCCCGTCCACGAGGTTTCTCCCTCTTCGGCAACTTCGACCGCGCCGATCAGCCGTGCCCCCGGTGAACGCTCCCGCCCGATGCCGGTGATGTGGATGCCCGCCCGCATGGTCACGAGTTCCGTGTACGTGCCTTCGCGCACCACGATCGTGACCGGATTCTCCGGCCCGTACTCGGCATCGACCGCGTCATCGATCGCCGCGGCGATGCTCGTGTGCGTCGCGCCGTCGCTCAGCGTGGGGGCCACGATGAACCGCTCGGAGCGGGGCCCCGCCGGGCCTTGCGGCCCGATGGGGCCGGCCT
>DDSA01000010.1 GCA_002343715.1 Phycisphaerales bacterium UBA2402
ATTTGACCGGATATGAATCGTCCGGCTGGTATCCGCTGTCACAGAACGGCCCGGGCGACTGGATGCAACCCCGCACCATCAGCGACAACGGCGAGATCGCCGCGGGCTACATGCACAGGTGGACGGCCGGCCCGAACTCGATGTGGGGTTTTCGATGGACTCCGACGGACGGCGTGGTGGTCTACCCGGCACCATCGGGGTACGTGGACAGCGCGATCTTGTGCGCCACGCCCGGCGCCTCGCACTTCGCGGGGTACGTGACCACACCTTCCGGGGACAAGCACGCGATCCGATGGACGTCCGCGGGGGCGCACCGCATCGTCGGCACGCTCCCCAACGGCCAGGTCTCCGATATCGCCACGGGCATGAGCAGCGACGGCACGGTGGTGGTCGGTACGAGCCAGGGCCCGCCGCCGTACTCCATCCGCGGCTTCCGCTGGCAGGACCTGGGCGGGGGTGCTTCGGCGATTCAGGACATCGGCGCGCTCCCGGGAGGGACCGTCACCGAGGCCAAGACGTGCACGCGGGACGGGTCGGTGGTGCTCGGCTCCAGCGTGGTGAACGGCGAACCTCGGGCGATGTTCTTCACGCAGGCGATGGGGATGGTGGATTTCAATACCTGGTTGCCGACCGTGGGCCTCCCGAGTTTCAACGGGTTCAGCGTGTTGAACCAGATCGTCGGGGTCAGCGAGGACGGAACGGTCATCGCGGGCAACGGTGTTCAGGGCGGGGTGCGCCACGGGTTTGTTGTGACGGGCGTGCCCTGCTTTCACAGGCCGACCGTCTTCACCATCTCGCCCGACGCCACGATCTGCCAGGGGGTCTCGCGCAGCATCACCGTCTACGCGGGCGGCCAATACACCAACGCCCTCTCGTATGAATGGCTCCGCGACGGCGTGCCCCTGACCAACCAGACCCTCCCCTGGGGCAGCTGGATCACCGGGGCCGACACCGCCACCATCACCATCCACAACGCCAAACCCGAGGACTCCGGCAACTATCAATGCTGGGTCTCGAACCCCTGCGGCGGCGCGGCCTCGGACCCCTCCTCGCTCAACGTCAGCGCGCTGCCCACGCTCGACTATCAACCCGTTGACACGACGGCCTGTCTCAACGGTCTGGCGGTCATCGGCACGCAGGCCAGCCCCGGCCCCGGCACCAACTACCAGTGGTGGCGATACCACCAGACCGATCGTTTCTCCTTCTCCGAGCCGGTAGCCGACGGCGTCACCTCGGACGGCACGGTGATCCTGGGCGCCCAGTCTCCCACGCTGATCTTCTCCAACACCAAGCCCGATGTCGCCGGGGTGTACTACTGCGTCGCGGCGCGCCCCTGCGGCACCGTGACCACCAACTACGTACAGCTGAGCCTCAACACATCCCCGCCCGTGGTCACGCAGCAGCCGGTGGATTTGGTCTCGTGCGCCGCGGGTCCGGCGGTCTTCACGGTGGCGGCAAGCCCGACCACCAACGGCCCGTACACGTACCAATGGCATCGGGAGACGGCGCCCAATGTCTTCGTTCCGATCTGGAACGGTGATACGACTGGGTGGGGCGGGTGCGGGCTGGTCAGTGGGGCGCAGACAGCGACGCTCACGCTCGCGGGTGACCCCAACATGCTGCCGATCGACGGCGTGCGATTCCGGTGCCGTGTCACCAACGCCTGCGGATCGACGTGGAGCGACCCGGCCGCCCTGACGATCTGCCCCGGCGATTACAACTGCGATGGGGGCGTGGACGGCGGCGATGTGGACGCGTTCTTCGACGACTGGCAGAACGGGATGGTCCAGGCCGACCTCAACTGCGACGGGGGCATCGACAACGACGATGTGGGCACCTTCTTCGGCCACTGGGAAAACGGCTGCTGAACGGCGAATACGATGGCGTTCCATGCCCCACGCGCCCGCCCCGATGCTCCACCGGATCGAAGTCCGCATCAAGCCCGACCACGCCGATCCCCGCGCCCAGGCCGTGCATCGGCGGGCCGCCGCGGCGGGCCTGAACGCCGCGGCCGTCAGGGCGGCGAAGGTCTACCTGATCGAAGGCCCGCTCGATGCCGAGGCGGTGCAGCGCGTGGCGAACGGCTTGCTCGCCGACCCGGTGACGGAGAGCGCCACGCCGGGCGCGGCACCGTCGCCGGGAGCGACGGTCGAGGTACACCCCCTGCCGGGCGTGATGGACCCCGCTGCACAGTCGGTACGCGAGGGGATCCGCACGCTGTTGGGTGTGGAGGCCGGAGTCTCGACGGGGGTCCGCTACGACTTTGTGGGAACGGGGGCGGATGCGGCCCACCAGTTCGCGCAGCGCGCCCTGGGGAACCCGGTCGTCCACCAGATCACGAAGGGGGCGTGGCTGCCCGCCAGTCTGCCCCGCGGGCACGAGTATGAGTTGAAAGTGCGTCACATCCCGCTGCGGGACCTGAACGATGAGCAACTCACCGCCCTCTCCCGTGAGGCCCACCTGTTCCTGAGCCTGGACGAGATGCGGGCCGTGCGCGACGAGTACCGCGTGCTCGGACGCGAGCCGCGGGACATCGAACTTGAAACCATCGCCCAGACCTGGTCCGAGCACTGCGTACACAAGACGCTCAAGTCCCGCATCCGCTATACATCCGGGGATGACCTCATCGATTGGGAGGGCCGCCCGGGGCACACGATCGAGCCCGACGGCGCGGTCGTGATCGACAACCTGCTCAAGCGCACGGTCGCGGCGGCGACCTATGAACTGATCGAGGAGGGCGTGGACTGGACGCTCTCGGTCTTCAAGGACAACTCGGGCGTGATCGCCTTTGACGATCAGTGGGGCGTGTGCATCAAGGTCGAGACGCACAACCACCCCAGCGCCCTGGAGCCGTACGGCGGGAGCGCCACGGGCATCGGCGGGTGCATCCGCGATGTGATCGGCACGGGTCTTGGCGCGAGGCCCATCGCCAGCACCGATGTTTTCTGCGTCGCCTACCCGGAGAACTGGAACACCGGGACCACGGGCGGCGGGAAGGCCCTGCCCCCCAACACGCTCCACCCTCGTCGGATTCTCACCGATGTGGTGAGCGGCGTGCGGGATTACGGCAACCGCATGGGCATCCCCACGGTCAACGGGGCGGTGATGTTCGGTGATTCGTACGTGGGCAACCCGCTGGTTTTCTGCGGGTGCGTGGGGTTGATCCCGCGCGGGGGGGTCGAAGGGCGCGTCCGCGCGGGGGACCGCATCATCGCGCTGGGCGGGCGCACCGGGCGCGACGGCATCCACGGCGCGACATTCTCATCGGCGGAACTCGAATCCGGGCACGCCGATGAGTTCAGCCACGCCGTGCAGATCGGCAACGCCATCGAGGAGAAACGCACGCTCGACGCGATCCTGCGCGCCCGTGATGCCGGGCCGCTCTACCACGCCCTGACCGACTGCGGGGCCGGGGGCTTCTCGTCGGCGGTGGGGGAGATGGGCAAGGACCTGGGCGCGGAAGTTCACCTCGACCGTGCACCCCTCAAGTACCGGGGCCTGTCGTACACCGAGATCTGGATCAGCGAGGCGCAGGAGCGCATGGTCCTGGCCGTGCCCCCGGCGAACATCGCCGCGCTCCGCGCGATCTGCGAGGAAGAAGGCGTGGAGATGGCCGACCTGGGCCACTTCGGCACACCGGGCGCGGAACTGGTCCTGCACTTCAGTGGCACGGAGGTCGGTCGGCTGCCGATGGACTTTCTTCACGAGGGCATCCCGCAGCCCACCCGCGCGGCGCGCTGGTCCACCCCGCTCGCCCCCGCTCCCTCGATCAACGCCAAAGCTCCGACCACCGCCGAAGCTCTCGCAGCGCTGCTTTCGCACCCCAACATCGCCAGCAAGCACTGGATCATCCGCCAGTACGACCACGAGGTGCAGGGCAATACCGTCGTCAAGCCGCTGGTCGGCCCCGACCAGCGCGGGCCGGGAGATGCCGCGGTCATCGAACCGATCCCCGGCGGTAACCGGGGCATCGCGCTGGCCTGCGGTCTATCAATCTGGCAGGGCGTGGAGGCCGGGGGGCGCTACCCGGGCGACCCGTACCTGACCACATTGGCGGGTATCGACGAGTGTGTGCGCAACCTGGTCTGCGTGGGTGCCGATCCTTCACGGATCGCCATCCTCGACAACTTCTGCTGGCCCAGTTGCGAGAAGCCGGAGAACCTGGGGGCGCTGGTCCGTGCGGCCGAGGCGTGTTACGACGGGGCCAAGGCCTATCGCGCGCCCTTCGTCAGCGGCAAGGACAGCCTGAACAACCAACTCCGCTACACCGACCCGGCCACCGGCGAGAAGGTCGTGATCGAGGTACCTCCAACGCTGTTGATCACGGGCATGGGCATCGTCCCCAACCTGTCCCGATGTGTGACGATGGACGCCAAAGCCCCGGGCCACGCGCTGCTGCTGGTTGGCCGCACGCTCGCGGCGATGGGCGGTTCGCACTACGCCCATCTCTTCGGGGGCACGAACACAGACTTCGCCCGCGTGGACCTGACCATCGGCCCCGCCACGGCCCGCGCAGTGGCCCAGTGCATCCGCGACGGCCTGGTGCAATCGGCCCACGACTGCTCCGATGGCGGGCTGCTCGTGGCCGTCGCCGAGATGCTCATCGCCACCACGGGGCGCGAGCCCCACGCGCGTGGTGTTGCGGGTGGTTCCGGCGGCGGCGTGCTCGACGCGCTGCTCGATGCCCGTCCGGCGCTCGCGCCGCTGGGCGCGGAACTGACCCTTGAACCCGGTCTGCTCGACGATCACGAATGTGCATTCGCTGAAACACCCAGCCGCTACGTGCTTGAGGTGCGCCCCGAGGATCTGCCCCGCATCCGCACCGTGCTCAACGACCACGGGGCGATCCCCGCGGCGGTCATCGGGAGGCTCGACCGTTCGGGACGCTTGATATGGAAGCACGCCGACCTCGATGCCCGCGTCGATGAACTCGCCCAGGCCTGGCTGACCCCGTTGGCCTGGTGAGTCGGGCATACGGCGTGCGTTGCGCGAGCATCAGGAAAGCACAAAGACCTCTTCCATGCCCGCCCACCACTCCCCCGGCTTGGAACCCGGCGCGGGACGCTGGTAGCGACGCATCAGCGCATCCCACTGGGCGCACCTCGGATCCGCGGCGTAACGCTGGTAGTCCCGCGCGGGATCGAAGTCGTCACGCGCTTCGGCGTACATGAACAGCCGGGTGCCCAGCAGGTAGATCCTCATCCGCTCGATGCCGATGGCCTTGAGTGCCGCGACCACCTCCGGGAAGACGGCCCGGTGGTGTGCCTTGTACGCCTCGATCATCGATGGGTCATCCACCAGGTCCAGCGTCTGTGCGAAGGCTTTCATGGTCGATTGTCCCACCTCATCGCATTGATAGAGGTGAGAAGTCAGGCTTGACTGTTCTTTTCAGGACCCGAGGAAGTGGATGATTGACATCGAAGTTGAATGTCAACCGACAAATACCGAACAATCACCGATTCGGACCGATACTCCAAAGTTAGATCCTGCGTGGGGCGAGGGCAATGCCAGTACGATGATGACGTTCAGCGGTACGACAGATCCACGGGACATGGCCGAAACGGATTCCCACAACCCGGCGGACCTGGCCCCACTGCTGCGAGCCGCGGCGGCGGGGAGTGATTCGGCGTGGCGGGAGGTGGTCTCCCTGTACGCGAGGCGGGTTTTCGCGCTGGCGCGCAGCCGGTGCAGGAACAACGACGTGGCGGAGGACATCACACAATCCGTGTTCGCGACCGTGGCGCTCAAGATGGGCGCGGGCGAGTACGCGGAACAGGGGCGCTTCGAGTCGTGGCTCTTTCGGGTCGCGGCCAACCGGGTGCGGGATTACATCCGCCGGGTGAAGCGCCGCCCGGAGTCCGCCCCGGCGGAGTTGCTCGATGAGCGGCCCGTGATCCACGCCGAACCGGAAGGGGAAGACGACGCGGCGGACCTGGGCCGCCTGCGTGAAGCGATGGAGTCTCTTTCCGATGCTGATCGAGAGATCATCGAACTTCGCCACCACGGCGGCCTCTCGTTCAAGCAGATCGCCGACGTCCTGGACGAGCCGGTGGGCACGCTCTTGGCGCGTCACCACCGGGCGCTGCGCAAACTCAAGGACCTCGTCGAGGGCGCGCCCAGCGCTCATACGCGTGGAGGCATGCACCCATGAACGAGCCACAGATCGATCCCGAACTCGCGGACCTTTCCCACAGCCTCGACGCCCTTGCCCGGGCCGATCGCGACAGCGCGCCCCCGGGGTTCGAGGAGCGCATCGCGGCGAGCACGCTCCCGGCCGCGCCGGCCCCGATCCCTTTCACCACGCCCGTTGCACAGCGCGCCGCAGC
>DDSA01000117.1 GCA_002343715.1 Phycisphaerales bacterium UBA2402
GAACTGGAAAAGTGGATCCTCGACCGGGGCGAACTGACGGCCCAGATCAGCGAGGCCCGCGCGAATCTCTACATCACCATGACCTGCGACACCGAGGACGCCGCGGCCCAGCGGGCGTACCTCACGTACATCGAGGAGGTCACGCCGAAACTGACCCCGCTCTTCTTTGAACTCGACAAGCGCCTGGTGGAACTGGAGAGCCGCATCGGCCTCGACCCGGCCCGCTACGGCGTACTGCTGCGCGCCGCCCGTGCCGATGTCGATCTCTTCCGCGAAGAGAATGTCCCCCTCGAAACGCAACTCGCCGTCCTGGGACAGAAGTACGACTCGATCTGCGGCGCGATGACCGTTCAGTTCGAGGGCGAGGAGCAGACCCTGCCCCGCATGGCCCGTTACCAGGAAGTGACCGACCGGGGGCTGCGCGAGCGGGCCTGGCGGGCCACCGCCGAGCGCCGCCTGCGCGATGCCGACGCCATCGACGCGGTATACGACGAGATGGTGCGGACGCGCGATCGGGTGGGCCGCAACGCGGGCTTCCCGAACTTCATCGGCTACGCCTACAAGAGCAAGCACCGCTTCGATTACGGGCCGGAGCATTGCCGCGCCTTCCACGACGCGTGCGAGAAGGTCGTCGTCCCTTTCGCGCGCCGCCTGGAGCGCGAACGCGCGGCCCTGCTGGGCGTCGAGACGCTCCGGCCGTGGGACCTTTCCGTTGATGTCAAGGGGCGTGCGCCCCTGCGGCCCTTCACCAACGGAGCGGACCTGATCGCCAAGGGACGGGACTGCTTCGATCGGCTCGATCCCACGCTCGCACGCATGTTCCGCTCCCTGGGCGACGGGACCGAGGCCCGCGGCAGCCGCGACGGCGCCGGGCTGGACCTCGACAGCCGCAAGGGCAAGGCCCCGGGCGGGTATCAGTACATGCGCGACCGCAGCCGCCGCCCCTTCATCTTCATGAACGCCGCCGGGCTGCAGCGCGATATCGAAACGCTCGTCCACGAGGCCGGGCACGCCTTTCACTCGCTGCTCTCCCGCGAAGAGCCGATCCTCGAGTATCGCTCCGCTCCGATCGAGTTCTGTGAAGTGGCGAGCATGTCGATGGAACTGCTGTCGATGCCGCACTGGCGGGGAACGTTCTATTCATCGGAAGAAGACTTCCGCCGGGCCTGCCGGCAGAACCTGAAGCACTCGGTCCTGCTCCTCCCCTGGACGGCGCAGATCGACGCCTTCCAGCACTGGGTCTACGCCAACCCGGGCCACACCCGCGAGGAGCGCCGCCGCGAATGGCTCGCCCTTGAAGATCGCTTCGGCGGCATCGCCGACTGGTCGGGCCTCGAGGACATCCGCGCCTCGCTCTGGCACCGGCAACTGCACCTCTTCGGGCTGCCGTTCTATTACATCGAATACGGCATCGCCCGCCTCGGGGCGCTGCAACTCTGGCTGCACGCAATCGAACACGGCGAGGCCGCCGCGGTGCGGAACTACGTGAAGGGACTGTCGCTGGGCGGGTCCAGGCCCCTGCCCGACCTCTTCGCCGCGTGCGGCCTGGCCTTTGATTTCGGCGCCGCCACGGTCGAGCGCCTCGTCGAACGCGTCGCCATCGAGATGGAAAAGGTTCCCGAGTAACGCCCCCGGTGTCCCATTAGGCGGGGCGTGCGGGCCGGTACGTCGCGGCGCATCCCTCCGCCTCGGTCACGCGAACCGCAGCGATGCGGGCGTGCGGGGCGAGCGAGCCGTCGAGACGTTCCGCGAGACAATCGCCGATGTGCGCGGCGATGCGCTCCGCCGTGGGGTTGATCCGAGTGAACGGATCGGTCTCGTTCAGGTTCCGGTTCTCGAACGGAGCGATGATCTCCCCCAGCACCGCGGCGACGGTGTGAAAGTCGCACAGGAGGCCGTCACCGTCCAGGGTGTCGCCCTCCACCGTCACCGTTACGCGGAAGTTATGACCGTGGACAGGCTCGCGAACCCCGGCGATGATGATCGCGTGGGCCGCGCAGAAGGCCGATTCCACCGTGATCTCGAACATGCCGCAAGCGTATCAGCGGTCGGGGGCGTCCCACGGCACATCGGTGCTCGCGGGCACGATCAGGTTGATCTGGTTGCGTTCCAGCGTCGTCCCCATTGCGGCGAAGAGGTCGGCCAACGCCGCGGCGTACCCCACACGCGCCAGCACTTCCTCGCGCTCGGCCCGGGCCAGGCTCTCCTGCCGGTTGAGCTCGAGGTCCAGCCGCTCGACCGAGACGCCCTGGTTGCCTTCCTTCTCGACTTCGAGCACGCGCAGCGTCTCGGCCGCGGCGAGGCGGGCGATCTCGGTCTGGGTGATCTGGCGGTAGAGCTGCAGGGTCTGGTAGAGCGCGGCCTTCACATCGACCACCGCGGTCTGCACGGCGTTCTGGTAGGCGAGCACGGTCTGCATCCGCTCCAGGCGGCGTCGGCGGAACTCGGCCTCGGCGCGCCGGTTGCCGATGGGCATCTCGAAGGCCCCGCCGACAAGGTAATCGATGAACTGCCCGCTGAACTGGCTTCCTACCGCGTCCTCCATCGACTGATCGAGGGAGGTGAACCTCGCCTGCAGTCGCATCGAAAGATCGGGCAGACGCTGGTTGCGGGCCACGGCCTGACGGATCGAGGCATCGTCGATGGCGATGATCGCCGACTGCACCTCGGGCCGGTTCTGGATCGCCTGCTGCATCGATTCGAGCAGGCTGAACTTGATCGGCGCATCGGGGGCGAAGTCCGCCGGGTTGAGGAAGACCTCCGAACCCACCGGGAACGACGGGTCGTTCACCAGCGCCTTGAGACGATCGTTCAAGATTCGGATCTGCTGCTGGGCTCGCAGCACATCCACCTTCCGCTGCTCGACGCGCGAGACGGCGTCGGCGATCTGGGCCTGGTTGGTATCGATGCGCTCGCGCACCATCAACTGGTCGCGCGACTTTTCGCCGCGCTCGAGCAGGCGGTTGAGGATCCGCAGGTCGTAGTACGCCTGCACCAGTTCCCAGTAAGTCTTCTCGGTGTCGGTGACGATGCGGATCAGGTCGCGGCGGAGGGTCTGCACCGCGCCGCGCTCCGCGTTGCGGGCCACGCGGATCTCGGCCTGCGTCACCTCGCTGCCCGCGTTCTTGAGCAACGGCTGGTCGTACTGGAGCGTGAACGAGGCCTGGTTCGCCGGGTCGGGGCTGGTGGTCTGCCCGGGGGTCGCGTTGTTGGTGTTGGCCAGGTCCTGCTGGATCGTCAGCCGACCGCCGCTGATGAGCGTCCGCCGAACCCCGATGGAGTTGTTGATGACCTGCTGAACATCCAGCCCCGGCGTGAACGAGATCCCGCTGTTGAAACTCGTGCCCGTCCGGGGGCTGTCGGTGTTGATGTAGTTGAAGTTGTTGAAGAGCGTCCAGTCGAAGGCCGCCTCCGCCGCGGCGACCTGCGCCTCCGACACCGCCGGCCCCAGCCGCGCGAACTCCACCGCGATGTTCCGCTCCACCGCCGTGCGGATGAGCCGTTCCAGGCTCACCTTCACCGTCCGCACCGGCTGCCCCGTCAGGTCGTTGCCGAGGTACGGATCGCCCGAGTACGACGCGAATCCCGCCATCGCCTCCAGCTCGGGCATGAACTCGGGCTTGATGCTCAGTTGGCTCTTGGCCTCGGGGCGGCGGCTGACGATCTCATCGGGGTGCTTGCGGGCATCCACCAGTTCCCGCCTGGCACTCTCGATCACCGCGTTGCGGATGTCCCGCTCGCTGTCCTTCTCCATCGCCGACTGCGTGCAGCCCACCAGCGCGGACAGAGCCACCCCGGCCCCCAACCAGACCGGTACGGCGATGCGAACACGCTCACGGCTCGGAGTGCGGCAACGCGTGTCTTCACTGACAGGCGAATGTTGGGGGGTGGAATCAGGCTTCACGCGGGGACAGAAGGTAGGGAAGGGAACCGAGAGGGACAAGGCCGGAGGGGGTCCTCGCATCCATGATCACATTGGAGTTTGAATCTTTGTCGCTCCCCCGCGTGCCCGGCGCTCCCGGTTACACTCCGTCCATGTTCCTCAGGCTTTTCCTCGCCGCGGCGTGCCTCAACGGCTGCACGTCGACCCGCTCCTCGCACCCCCCACCGCCTCAACCCCCGCCCGATTTTTCCCTCTCGCTGACCCTCGTGGGTGAGACTTCTCCAGGTTCCCCGCTCGAACCCGCGTGGTACGTGGTGGAGCCCGATGGCCATCTCCGCGCGGCGCTGGGGTCGCGTCAACCCACCAGCGCCATCCCCCCCATCGTCCGCCGTCTCAACGATGCTCAATACACCGAGGTCTGGAAGGCCACGGTGCCCACGGGAGCGCTCGAAGCCCCCACCGGCGGCGTTCAGATCGCCGAAGGCACGCTTCCCCAGCGGGGCGCGGGCGTCTCTGTCTCGGCGTCAGGCCAGCGCCGCACCCGGGTGTACGAAGGTTCGGCGGAGCAGTTCGCCGATCTCGCCGTGCTGCTCCGCCGCCTGGCATGGATCGAAGGAGATTCATAACCCGTGCACACTTGCTACGGTTGCGCATGACCCGGCCCGTACGCCCCCGACCCCTGCCGCGCCGCCCCGCCGCGCCCGCACGGGCGACCGACCTGCTTGGGCTTGCGGTCCTCCCCGCCGATGACATCCGGGGCTACCTCACCGCGGCCCGCTCGCTGAGCACCGAGGGCGTGAAGCCGGTCTTGGCGGGCAAGGTCATCGCCAACGTCTTTCTCGAAGACTCGACCCGCACCCGCACCAGTTTCGGCATCGCCGCCCGCCGCCTGGGGGCGCATGTCGTGGACCTCATCGGGGCCTCCTCCAGCGTTAACAAGGGCGAGACGCTCATCGACACCGCCCGCAACATCGAGGCCATGGGTGTCGGCGGCATCATCGTTCGTGCATCACAATCCGGGGCCGCGGCCCTCATGGCCGCCGCCGTCGATGTCCCGGTCATCAACGCCGGCGACGGCCGCCACGAGCACCCGACCCAGGGCCTGCTCGACCTGTTCACCATCGCCCAGTGCCACGGGCGGATGCGCCACTTTGATCTGGGCGGGCTGACCATCGCCATCGTCGGCGACCTGTCCGCCAGCCGCGTCGCCCGCTCCGATATCGCCGGGCTGACCGCGCTGGGGGCCCGCGTGGTCTGCATCGGCCCTCCGCCGATGGCCCCCGCGGGGCTGGCCTCTCTCGGAGACGGCACGAACGTCAGCATCGAGCGCGACCTGGACCGCGTGCTGCCCCGCGTGGACGCCGTCATCATGCTGCGCATCCAGTTCGAGCGCGCCGGCGAGTCCAAGCCCGCGGCGGGAGCACCGCTCGTCGCCCGAGCCCCCGGCATCGCCTCGATCCGTGAATACCGCGAGCGCTACGGCCTCTCCTCCGCCCGGGCCGCGCAGATGAAGCCCAGCGCCGTCGTCCTTCACCCCGGCCCCATCAACCGCGGCATCGAACTCGATGAATCCGTCGCCGACGGCCCCCGAAGCGTGATCCTGCGTCAGGTGACCAACGGCGTGCTGGTCCGCATGGCCGTCCTGTCGCGCCTCTGCGGCGGGCAGTGACCCGCACCAACAATCCGCTCACATGCAACCACTCCTCGCCATCGCCGTGGGCAACACCCGCACCCGAATCGGCCTGTTCACGGGCACCGACCTCGCCGATGCCGCGAGCCACCCCAACACCGACCCCGCCCCGCTTCACCGGGCCATCCGCGACCTGCTCGAATCCCACCACGAGGCCCCGATCGTCATGGCGAGCGTCAACCCGCCGGTGGCCGATGCCGTCGAGTCGGTCCTCGAGGACTCGGGCGAGCGGGTGCTGCGCATCAACCGCGACATCGCCGTGCCCATGAAGCACGCCCTCGACGATGCCGCCACCCTCGGCCAGGACCGCATCCTCTGCGCCTTCGGGGCCTACGCCCGCGCCAAGCAGGCCGTCATCGTCATCGATGCGGGCACCTGCATCACCGTGGACTTTGTCGATGGGCAGGGCACCTTCCAGGGCGGTGCCATCGCCCCCGGACTCACCCTCATGCTCCGGTCCATGAACGAGGGTGCGGCGGCGCTCCCCTCGCTCGATGCCGCCCCCCCCGATACCGCGCGCGGCGTCTTCGGCAAGGACACCGCCCACGCCATGCGGCTGGGCGCCTTCGCCGCCTGCCGCGGCATGGTCCGACACCTGATCGACACTTACGCCGATGCCTTCGGCGCCTACCCCCAGATTGTCGCCACCGGCGGCGATGCGTCCGTCCTCTTCAAGGACGATGAGCTCGTCGAGAGCATCGTCCCCGACCTGCAACTCATCGGGATCCTCGAGGCGGTGAAGGCCGCGGGCGATGACCACGAGGAAGCGCAGGGCTGAGCGCGTGCCTCCCAGCGCCTCCTGGACCATCACGACGCCCGCCACCGCGCCCGGCGCGGTGGCGATCGTGCAACTCACCGGCGACATCGAAGCGGCGATGCGAGACTGGGGCTGGTGCATTGTGCCTGTCGGGGGCATCGCCCTCCGCGACCTCTTCGGCATCGACCGGGGCCTGGTTGTGCGCTGGACGACCGAGACGCTGCAACTCATGCCCCACGGCGGGCCGCGCATCCTGCGGAAACTGGCCCAGGCTCTTCTCGAAGCGGGCATCCCCGAATCCCCGCACCCCGATCCTCGCGCGCTCTACCCGGAGGCGACAACCGAGATCGAGGCCCGCATGCTCGCCACCCTCGCCCGGGCCGCCAGCCCGCTGGCCATCGACCTTCTGCTGGCGCAACCGCGCCGATGGGCGCAGCCCGGGGCCGCGAGCGACCCGGCACGCGACCGAATCCTCAACCGGCTGATCGATCCTCCTCTCATCGCGGCGCTGGGCGGAGCGAACATCGGCAAGTCCACGCTCGCCAACGCGCTCGCGGGCCGGGCCGTCTCGGTCGTCGCCGATGAACCGGGCACGACCCGCGACCACGTGGGCATCACGCTCGACCTCGCCGGGCTGGTCGTTCGTTACATCGACACGCCCGGTGTGCGCGAGACCGATGACTCGATCGAGCGCGAAGCACAGGCGGCCTCCCTGACCGCCGCGGCGGGGGGGGGCC
>DDSA01000193.1:0-6778 GCA_002343715.1 Phycisphaerales bacterium UBA2402
TCCATCGGCGAGGCGCCCTCGAGCGTGCCGTCATGGAGCGGGGAGAGTTGGTCCCAGGAGCGACCTTCGGCGCCGGGGCCGTACCTGATCTTGACGCCGGCGATGTCGGGGGGAATCTCGCCCAGCACCCAGGAGTACCGCCGTGTGCCGTCCGCCAGTCTGACCACGTCGAACGACACCACGTCCGGCGGCGGCCCGACCTTGCCAATGACGGTGTGCTCGGCCTGCACCCAGACCGAGGCCAGTCCCGTGGCGGTCACGGTGCGGAGGCGAATCTGGTAGGTGATGCCCTCCTCAACTCGCTCGACCGAGACCTGGTTGTCATCGATCGGCACCAAGGGCAGGTGGATCCACGGCCCCTCGCCCTCGGCGCCCGGCTCCGGGATCGGACGGATGCGGACCTGGGCCGCGTTGGGGATCGGCCGCGTCCCGCTGGGCCTGCGGAGCGTGATGAGCATCCGCGGGCGGAGCGAGCCGTCCGCGTCCCGGATCATCACGAAGTCATCGGAGCGGATGCTCTCGATGATCGGGGCGTCCGGCCGGTTCTCCCAGGCGGGCGGGAGCGAGATGCCCGGATCAAAGGGCGGAATCGGTCCCTGGTCCGCCTCGTGGACCGCAGGGGCATGATCGACCAGCGTGAGCCTCGCGCCCAGGTCCTTGTCGATGTCGATGCTCTTGACCAGGAGTTCTCGTGTCTCCTGTCCGAGCCGGCCGAACATCCACAAATCGCTGACCTTCGGCCGCGGGTCGTTCGGACTGACCGGCCCCTGGAGCGTGACCTGGGTGGAGTGGCCGGCCTGTGTCGTCACCGAGCGGAGCCAGCTGGTCCCGTCCTCGAGGCGGACCCGGATGACGTACGTCTCGCCGGCGTCCATCGTCACCTGATCGTCGAGGTTCAACCCGACCAGGTTGTTGTCGGTGTCGGTGATCAGGCCGGTGACTCGTCCGAAGGAATGGCCCCACAGGGGCACATCATGCGTGACCAGGACCAGGTCACCCCGCGTGCAGGCGAGGTGCTCGATGTCGGTGCTGAGCTCGTACACCTCGGGGCGGAGCTTGGCGACCGCGATCATGTACCGCCCGTGCTTCCAGACCTGATCGGCCCCCGTCACGCCGAAAAGTTCCAACGTCTCGAACTTCGTGGAGTTGGTCTCGTCGCGGCCATCGTCGTAGACCGTGCGCTCGTCTTGCTGATACCCGCCGTCCTTGTTGAGGAAGCGGATTCGCAGGGCATGGGGCAGGTCGGGGAAGGCCTTGCGGCCCTTGAACGACGAGGAGTTGCGGGGCGTGAAGTGCTGGACGGGCACGCTCTGCCGCTTGTCGCGGACGATCGAGTACCGGCCATCCCGCATCCCGAACGTGGCGCGGCCCGTCGCGGCCACGTCGGAGAGTCGCTCCCAGACGGTGCCTGCAAAGTCAATGACCGCGTCGAATCGGAAACCCGCGGCGGTATTGGCCTCGTGCCAGGCCTGGAGCTCGGCCAGGTCGAGCCGGTCATCGGCAACGGGACGGGCGTTGGCAGGCCCCTGGAGGACCGCCCGGTAGCAGCTGGCCGGGTTGGAGGTCGCCCGCTCGATCCACTGCCCCGCCGCGGTGTCCCAATCCGGCAGGATCGAGCGGGCCAGGCAGTTGAACTGGTCCACCACGCCGTTGAGCTGGTCCGTAGCCTTGATCCGCAGCGCCACCCTCGCCAGCCCCGCGAGCTTGACCGGGTCCTCATGGCGGATGGTCCGCAGGGCGGTCCAGTACGCCTTGTCCAAAATGCGATCGCTCGTGGTGTCGGCGGTGATCCGGCGGACGCGAATGTCGTACTGACCGGGCGTGACCGCCCAGGCCAGCGACTTGCGAATTTGCTCGGGTCGGTCGGCGGTGACGACGATCGAATGGAAGTACCTGTCCGTGCGGAACCAGCGGTACCGGCTCTTGCTCGAATCCTCGCCGGACGTGCGGTAGATGCGGTTGGCCGGGATGATCTCCCAGACTCCGCCGGGCGGTTGCCACCCAAGGGCAACCGCTCCGCCGGATGATCGAGACTCGACGCGGAGTCGAAAGGAGTGGAAGCCGCGGGCAAGCCGCTTGACCGCGCTGTGAGGCTCGAAATCCGGCGTTCCGCCGCCGGCCGTCGTGTGCGTGCCGTACCAGGTGGCGATGACCTTGTCGTTGATGACCAGTTCGCCGGCATCCGAGCAGTCGATCCCGAGCCTGTAGTCGCCAGCCTCTGAAATCCGCAGGTAGCCCCTCGCTTCCCAGGACCAGCCCCCCTCGGCCGGCAGGTACGAGGGACGGGCATCGGGGAACCCCGCGCCCCAGGCGATGCGGCCGTTGTGGTTGCCATAGCCGCCGAGCCGGACCTCGGGCCGACGGAACATGAACGCCAGCCCGCCCGCGAAGTCCGGGGATGCCTGGTTGATGCGTGTCCAGGCCCCGCTCCCCGCCGTGGCGTACTCCACCTCGAGCCCGACGGTGCGGGTGCGGCGATCGCCGCCGCCGCCGTACTCGATTACGCCCTGGGGGAACGTGATGTCGATCGAGAGTTCGTCGGCATCGGCCTCACTGGTCCTGGTCTGCCATCCCGAGGCCTGCTCGATCAGCACCGCGGCGGCGTCCTCGAGGACCACGCCGGGGTAGATCGTGAGGGGGTCCTCGGTAGGCCGTCCCTCGCGGATTTCGACCTCGACGCCGTCGTACTCGTCCAGCGGAGTCTCGGCGATCTTGAGGTCGGATACTTCAAGCGGCCCATACCCGAGCACAAACAGCAACCGGAGGTACTGGTCGTCGCCGACGATCTCGGTGTAGGGCTTGGCGGCGTACAGGGGTGCCAGGCGGTGCTCGCCGAGCACGACCGGGACCACGCCGAATGGCCGCATCTCATTCCTGGCGCCGGTGATAGTCGGGCTGGCCTGGTCGCTTCCGTTGTCGGAAAGGCGCGGGCGAGGCGGCGGGATGAGTGCATTGATCGCCAGCGTGCCGGCGATGGTGACAGCGGCTGCGACAACGCCCTGCCCGATTGCTGACGTGCCGAAGGCTCCGGCGGCTCCGAACGATGCGCCCCCCGTCCATACCGCCAGGGCGACCACCGCGATCGACAGGATGATCCGCAGGGGCGTCTTGTTGTCGCCGGCGGGCACCGCCGCGACCGTCACCATGCGCCCGGCCTTGGGCCGGACCCGATCCCAGTGCTCGCGGCGAATCTCCTGGTCGCCGATCCAGATCCGCAGGAACGGCGAGGGCGGCACTGCCGCCGCCGCGAGCATGTCTGCGATGGTCCCGCCGGCGGGGAGCGTGACCTGGAGGACCGCGGGCTTGAGCGGGGAGACTCGGCCCGCCATCCGCACCGGGCCGGCGAACCGATAGACCCCCTGCGACCGCGGCGACCAGATGCCGTCATCGCACCGCTCGATACACGAGTCGCTCCCGCGGCGAGCGTGGAGCATCCTGCCGCGGGCGATCGCCATGCCGACGTGCCACAGGTCGCCGGCGCCGGCACGGAAGAGCATCGCGTCCCCGATCTCCACCCCCACGCCCGCCGCGGGCATTGGATGCCCCACGACGGGCCGCCAGTTGCCACCCCCCGACAACTCCGCCTCCAGCACCGCGGCGACGCCTGGGCGGTCCTGCGTGCCGCTGTAGCCATCGTGGTGACTCGGGAGGTAGATGCCGTACCGCTCGGCGTACACCAGGCGGAGCAGGCCCCAGCAGTCCAGACCGGCGCGGTCGCGGCCGTTCTCGACGAACGGCAGGCCGATGTACCGGGCCGCCCAGGCGGGGATGTCGTCGGTCAGTCGCATCAGAAGAGGCCAGGGAACCGGGCTGGTGTGAACGCATCGGCGGGGTACGGCTCGTTGAGCACGTCCTCAAACCTCAGCGTGCCTTCCACGATCGCCGCGTCATACGACACATCGCGGAGCGTGAAGCGGTATGGCCCGGCCTCGATCGTGTCCGGGCTGCTCGCCAAGATGACCGACAGGTCCACCGTCATCGCCTCGCCCGCCAGACTTCGGACGGCCTGGACAATCTGGCGGTCGGCGTTGGCGATCCGCAGGCTGACAGTCGGCGGGGCCTCATCACTTTCGGGTGGCAGCGCGAGCTCGAAGGGAAACCGCACGAAGGTGACGCCCCCGCTCACCACATCCTCGTTGTTGTTCACAACTCGGATCGGCTCGGCGAGCGAGGGGTGGCTGATCGTGAGCAGCAACAGGAACACCTCGCCCGTTTCCTGGGCGTAGAGCGCTCGGCGTGCGGTGCTGGATAGCGCGCGGGGCATCGGTCAGAATGGGCATCAGCCCAGTTCAACCTCCATCCAGGCCCGACAGGTCTTGCCGCTCGCGCCATAGACGCGAAGGCCGATCTGCTCCGCGGGGCCGAGGTCAATCCCGGAAAGCGTTTCGAAGGGGCCGGTCGGGGCCATCCGGTGCGGGCGGAGGACGCGGGTGCTGGCATCGCTTCCCGGTTCCGCCGAGTAGTTCTGGAACGCCGAGCCGAGGGAGGTGGTCAGCCCGGACACCGCGGCGATCTCGGTGGAGATGTCCGTCGCCGTGCCGGCCGACGAGGGCTTCTTCTGGAAGTCGATGGTGGCGCGGGCATCGGTGCTGCTCGTGCCGTCGAATGAGACGCCGTAGCGCAGGACGCGGGCCGCCACGCCGGTGGGCGCCTTGTACCCGAGGACCGTCTTGGGCGAGGCCGCTCCGCAGGCGATGTCGGTGTTGGTTGAGACGATGATCTTGGTTCCCATGCTGTCTGCTCCTGTGTGGTGTGGTGGATGGTGTGAGTCGGGGTCAGAACGAGCCGATGCCGCTGCCACCGATGACGCCGGCGTCTGAGATTGAGGTGGAAGTGCCGCTGGTGTCCGCGTCAACCCCGACGATCGCCATTGCCAGACCCTCCTCCTCGGGGTGGGGATCGCCGACGAAGACGAGAGGCGAGTCGTCAGGCTCGGGGGTGATGCCGTCGGGCTCATCGAAGTACATCACCGCGAACGGCTGGAGTTCCTGCTCTGTTCGAGCGTTCGCGCCGGGGGCCGGTTCCTCGAACATGATCCACGGCGGATCATCGGGCGCGGGCGGCGGCGGGATCGGCGGCGTGACCACCAGCGTGCCCGGCATCGCCTCCAGCTGGAACGTCGCCGACCAGATCTCCGTGCCGGCCTGCCGCGGGGCGCTGGGCGTGAACGTCGGCGGGGCGATGAAGCGGTAGTCCACCTGCTGGCCCGTCTCATGGTGCTTCCACTCGAACGCGACGGCGCCGGCCTGTACGGTGTCCCGAAAGAACGTCTTGAGCGTGGCGACCTGGGCGCGGGTCAGGCGAAGCTCGATCTCGCATGTCTCGATCGCGGCCGTGGCGCGACGGCGTACCTTCGCCGGCCCCACGTCCATCGACGTGCGGACGGTTCGGTCCTGATCGACCTGGCTGTATCTGGCGACCTGGGGGGCTTGCGGCAGCCCGGCAGGCCAGATGACTTCCGCCATTGGTTCTCACTCGCTCGCCTGTCCACGGCAGCTTGCCGCGATACTACCCGTGTGGATGATCGAAAAAATCGGCGCGGATTCTTGCCGATAGACTTGACAACGCATCATAGCCGTGTCATAATCATGTCATGGCAACCGTGATCATCACCCCAGAGGCCCGCGAGCAGTTCATGTCGCTCCCCGAGCGGATCCAGGAACGGGTCGCCGAAGTGTTCGTGCGGCTTGGGAAGTGGCCGGAAGTCAGCGGAGCCAAGCCGCTGAGCGGCAATCTGGCGGGTCAGTACCGCATCCGCACCGGCGATTACCGGGTCCAGTTTTCGGTCAAGACCACGGTCATCGGCGCGGGCAAGGAAAAGAAGGTTGACCACACGGTGACGGTGGTGAAGGTGGGGCACCGGGACGGGTTCTACGAGTGAGGCCCCGCGGGGCCGGAAAGGAACAGCATGTTCAGGACACAGACGATCGACATTGAAGGGACGCGGCTTGTGGTCATGACCGAGCGAGACTACAACGACCTCGCCAAGGCGGCGGGGCGGGCATCTGATGACGACGGCCTGCCGGCTTTCCCTGCCGCCGACAAGGACGGCAACATGCCCGCGGTTGAGTTCGCACGGGTTTCGATCGCCCGCGACATCATCCGGCAGCGCCGGGAACTGGGACTCTCCCAGCAGGACCTCGCCGACCTCGCCGGCGTCCGCCAGGAGACGATCTCCCGCATCGAGACGGGCAAGCACTCCGCTGGCGTGCCCACCATCGACAAGCTCGCCAGGGCGTTCAAGAAGGCGGGGAGGAAACGGTGATGAGGCGGTTCTGCTGGCCGTCGCGGTAAACTACTCGCCGACCGCCCAACCCAGAGATCGCATCGCGGTGTGGAGGAATCGGATTTCCTCCAGCTCTCTCTCCGTCACGAAGCCATCGTCGAGGACCGCACCGAGGCAGCGGTGATAGACGGACGCGTGGACGAAGCGTGTGTCGTCGTCCGTGAGGCCGTTCTTGACCTTGAACTCCTTGAGGGAGACCGCTTCCGCGGGATCGATCCAACCGTCGGCGAGGGCGTCGGCAACAATGTCTCGATATAACTTGCGGCTCTCGGTCCAATGCTCCGACTCCGAGACCTTCGTGTCGACTTCCCCCGTCGGCAACTTGATCGGACGACGCGGCTTGAAGGTGATCCCGGTGGGGTCGGCTCCTTCAAGTTTGTGGCTCATGAAGAACCGCCAGCCGCTCTCGCCGGTGTCCTCCCCGTGTTGGAGTTGGAAGCACCGGATCATCAGATCCTGCTTGCCTTGCACGAAAGCGTACGGCTCTACAAG
>DDSA01000193.1:6974-7435 GCA_002343715.1 Phycisphaerales bacterium UBA2402
CACGAAAGCGTACGGCTCTACAAGCCGAGGCTTGACGGTGCCCTTGGAAATGCCCTTGCGGTAGTAGATCACGGCCAACCTGGACTGGCGTGCCATTTCCACGATCGTGTCCATGTGCTCATTCATAGCGAGGATTCCCTTCTTGGGATCCATCCCATGAATGAGGCCCGGAGTCCTTCCGGGGCCGTTGACCTCTGCGACTCACTGCTATCGGCGGGTGACGACCGCCTGTGTGACCTTCCCGTCCTCAACCTTCACTTTCGCATGGGCGATCCCTCCCTCGCGGGCGGTGATGTACCCTTGGGGGACTTCCCAGTTAATCGTACACCAGATGTAGTACTCTCCAGCTGGAAGGCCTGTGAAACTGAACCTGCCATCAGCATCTCCGACTTGCACTTTTGTGAACTGCTTTGTCGGCGCATCCGTCGGTTCGAGCACTGTGTACCCAACGATCCATCGTT
>DDSA01000193.1:7689-8094 GCA_002343715.1 Phycisphaerales bacterium UBA2402
GACGACTCCGCCATTGCGTTGCACCAAGAACGCCTGCCCCTGTATACCCCCATTCCCTTGCCGCTCATACGGCACGTATTCGGCGGCGTTGAACACGGCCTTCCGGGGCTGCGGTTTCGACGCAGGGTGGCAGGCTGTCAATGTCGCCGCCGCAACAAGCGCCACGATCTGGGAGATGCAACCCATGCCACAGGATACACCGTCACCGGGGCCGCCGGGAGGTGGTCAGGGGGCCGAGAACGAGTGGGGTCAGCGAGCCGTCGGGCGGCGTCCGACACCGAAATTTGATCCCATCGCCCGGTCGAATGAGCCGTCACCGAGCATTCGGTTGACGGTGTCGCGGACGATGACCTCGATGAGTTCGCGGCCGTCGGGGCCTCGGGATCGTTTCGCCTGGACCGGCTC
>DDSA01000193.1:8300-9569 GCA_002343715.1 Phycisphaerales bacterium UBA2402
GGATCGTTTCGCCTGGACCGGCTCGCCGCCCTGCCGCTGGTCAATGATGTTCACGACCGTGCCGCCTCCGATGGCCTTGACGCCGAGGTCACTCCCGACCCGGGTAAGCGGCATGATCGCTTCGGGCCCGGCCTCCCCCATCAGACCAATCCGCCCTCCAGCAGCTCCGAACAGCGTCGGGCGTCCCACGACACCGCCGCGAGCGAAAAACTGCACACCTCGAACGTACGCGGCCCCGCTGGCATCGCCAAAAGTCGGACCCACACCAGTGTATTGCGACCCAGCCGCGTTGCCGTCTGGGGCCGACGATGGTGTCCCGCTCGCCGGTGCCCCGAACTGCCCACCCGCCCAGTTGCCGATAGCGTCGAAAATGGGCTTGAAGGCCCAGAATTGCACCGCCATCGAGATCAGCATCTTGCCCCAGGACTTGGCAAGATCGGCGAACGAGGCCTTGCCCTCCACGGCGAAATCGGCGAACGCGTTGGCCGCGCCCGCCGCGAAGCCCTGGATCGTGTCGCGGAGCTGCGTCCCGAACTCGACCAACCGAATCGACATCGCGGTCGCTGCCGCGGAGATCGACTCCAGGTTCCGCACGACACCTGGCGCGGCATCCGAGACGCCGCGAAGTTCCTTGCCGAACTTCTCGATCGAGTCGATCGCCCAGTCGAACCTGCTGTTGGCGCGGCCCCGTTGACGCGCCATCTCCGCCGCGAAGGCCTCCGTCGCCTTGCCGGCTTCCTCCCAGGTTTCGACGACCGCGGCACCCGCGTCGTACGCGAACTCGCCTACGGCCTTCAGAGCCTTGCCAATGGCCTCAAGTGCCGGCTTGATGATCGAGGCCGCCACGCCCACCATGCTCTCGGCCGCCCTCAGAACCGTGTCTCCCAGGCCCTGCACGATGTTGTTGAGGACGATCTGAGCGAAGCTGCCCAGGCGAACGAAAAACTCCTGAACGCGGGTGGAGACATGAGTCCACACTCCGTTGAGAATCGTGTTCGCGGCCGTGATGAGCAGGTCTATGGCCTTGCCGCGCTGCTCGCCGCTCACGGCCTCACGGACCACGGCGATCAGGTTCACGGAGAACTGAGTGAATCGGCCCATCGTCTCGGCGGTTCGATCCGCCAGTTCGCCCATCATCGGCGCGATCTCGTTGAGGATCATCACGCGGAACCCGAGCCAGGCCTCTCCGATCCGGCCCACGGCGTCGTTGTAGGCCGTGAGGTTCTTCACTTGCGTCTCGGTGAACAGCACGCCCAGGCGGCGGGCTCG
>DDSA01000193.1:9866-10132 GCA_002343715.1 Phycisphaerales bacterium UBA2402
CCTTGCCGAAGATCGACGCCGCCAGGTCGAGCTGCCTGGCCTCGTCGCCCGCGGCCTCGAGGGCGGCGGCGATCTCGGGGAGCAGCCGGGCGATCGGGCGGGCCTCGCCGGTGACCTCACGGAGCATGATGCTCACGTCGCCAACCTGCATCAGGCTCCCGCCCTTGTTCAGAATCTGCCCAACGCTCTTCTGGGCTTTGCCCACCATCTTCGCGAGTGTGTCGAACTCGACGCCGGCCTCGCCCGCCGCGAGCCGCAGGCCGGAG
>DDSA01000193.1:10344-10592 GCA_002343715.1 Phycisphaerales bacterium UBA2402
CCCGCCGCGAGCCGCAGGCCGGAGAGATCGGCCACGGAGAGGCCCAGCCGCTTGGCGGCCTTGCCCAGCTTGTCCACCGTTTCGGCCGCGTCGTTGAACGATCCCGCGATCTTGATGGCGCCAAATGCCAGTGCCGCACCGGCCATCACCGTCTTCAGGTTGAGGACGGTGGAAGTGATCTTGCTGAGGGTGCCCTGCATCGCGGAAAACCCCCGACCGGCAAGGCGTCCGATCGAGGTGGCGAAGGA
>DDSA01000193.1:10824-10956 GCA_002343715.1 Phycisphaerales bacterium UBA2402
GCGTCCGATCGAGGTGGCGAAGGATGTAGTGCTGGCCGTGGCGTCCTTGACACCTTTGGAAAACTGCCCGATGTTGGCGACGAAGTCTACCTGAACCTTGCCGATGGCGCTCATGTGCTGCCTCCGCGGGAG
>DDSA01000059.1:0-537 GCA_002343715.1 Phycisphaerales bacterium UBA2402
CCTGGCGAACTCCGCCTCGGCGCCGGGGTCGCGCAGCGCACCGTCGGCGACCGGCCACCCCGCCGTCGCCAAGAGGCCCCCCTTGCGGGCGGGCGAGAGCGACAGGCCCGGCACCGCCGGCGCGTCCAGCGTTCCCACATGCCGCCACACCGCCTCGGTCATGAACGGCATCGCGGGGTGCAGCAGCCGCAGGACCGCCGAGAGGACGTTGTAGAGCACCGTCCGCTGATCGGGGCTTGACGCGATCGTCGGCTTGACGGCCTCCAGATACCAATCGCAGAAGTCACGCCACACCACGTCGTACAGCGACTGCGCATACTCGGCGAACTCGTAGTTCGCCAGCGCCCGGTCGCACGACTCGATCGCCGCGGCGAGGCGCGAGAGCATCCACCGATCGGCGAGGGAGAGTGACGCGACGCCACCGGGTCCGAGCGCGGCCGCCGGGCCGCCCTGGAGCATCGTGAGCGTGAACCGCGCGGCGTTCCAGACCTTGTTGGCGAAGTTGCGCCCGATGTCGAACTTGGGGCTGGTGTTCTT
>DDSA01000059.1:826-2919 GCA_002343715.1 Phycisphaerales bacterium UBA2402
CCGTGGCTCTCGATGATGTCGAGCGGGTCCACGCCGTTGCCCAGCGTCTTGGACATCTTCCGCCCCTCGCCGTCCTGGATGACGGCGTGGATGAAGACCTCCTTGAACGGGACCGGCCCCAGGAAGTAGCGGTTGAACATCGTCATCCGCGACACCCAGAGCGTGATGATTTCCCGCGCGGTGGAAAGGGACGAAGTCGGATTGAACGCCGCGAGCATCGACGGAAAATCCGCGATCCCCGTCTCCGCCGCGGCCCGATCGCCGTCGGGCCAGCCCATCGTGGAGAGGGGCCAGAGCGCGGAGGAGAACCAGGTGTCGAGGACATCGGGATCCTGAGTGAACCCCCACCTTTCCAGGGATCGAATGATCTCTTGATCTTCCGAAGAGCGAACACACACGAAGAACTGCGGAAACCGATCGGTTCGCTGGTTCGACATCAAGCCGGCGGGATCACTCTCCGCTCTCCCTTTTAGAAAGACGCGGCCTTGATTCTGCCATTCAACGAGGTCTTGCTCGAACTTGACAAATGCTTCTGCGCCACCCCCGAAGTGTTCGCAACTCCAGACCGGGATTCTGTGCCCCCACCACAACTGGCGCGAGATGCACCAGTCCCGGATGTTGTCGTGCCACTGCTCGAAGGTCTTGGCGTAGCGGGACGGGTAAAAGCGAAGGCTGTGTGATGGGTCGGAACTGGACTGGAGACCAGTTCTACCTTCATCAGTTCCACCTTGATCAGCTCCACCACCCTGTGTTCTCTGGTCCGGGACCAGCGCCGCGTTCGCCGCCTTGGCCATCCGCGGATCGGTCACGCGCACGTACCACTGGTCCGACAGGTACGGCTCGATCACGGCCTTGCTGCGGTCGCTGTGCTTGACGCTGTGCGAATACGGGCGGACACTCTCCAGCAGGCCCCTGGCCTCGAACTCCTTGACCACCAGCGCGCGGGCCTCGGCCAACTTCTTTCCGATGAAGAGGTGCGCATCGCCCACATCGACCCAGCCGTGCTTGTCGCTCACACGACCGTCCGGACTCATCATGTTGCACAACCCCCGCCCCGGCCCGCCGGCGAAGGTGTCGATGCGCTCCTTGTGGCGCTGGTACAGGTCGTAGTCGTTAACATCGTGGGCGGGCGTTACCTTCAGGAAGCCGGTGGCGTACTCGGCCTTGGGGTCGCCCGCTTCCTCCTCCGTGCGGGCCATCGCCTTGGGGAGCACCACGTAGTCATCCTCGACGATGGGGATGATCCGGCCCACCAGCGGCAACTCGACGCACAGGCCCCGCAGCGCCTTGGCGCGCGGGTCGTGCGGGTTGACCGCCACGGCCGTGTCGCCCAAGTACGTCTCCGGGCGCGTGGTGGCGACCGTCACCCAGGCCTCTTCTTCCGGCGGCCTCTCCTCCGCGCCGGGGTAGCCGCGCAGGGCCAGTTCGCTCCAGGTGACGGGCACGGCGTCATCGGGGGGCAGTTGCCCCGCGCGGCGTTCGCGCTGCGTCGTCGCCCCGTGCGGGTGCACCAGCGGGTAGCGCAGGTACCAGAACGATGAAGCGACTTCCTCGTCGTAGCACTCGTCGTCCGCCACCGCCGTCTGAAGGACCGGGTCCCAGTTCACCAGGCGCTTGCCGCGGTAGATCAGGCCGTCCTTGAACAGGCGGAAGAAGGCCTCCCGCACCGCGCGAGCGCATACCGGGTCCATGGTGAAGCGCTGCCGGTCCCAGTCGCACGAGCAGCCCATCGCCTTGAGCTGGCCGGTGATGACCGCCTCGTACTCGTCCTTGAAGGCTTGGATCTTCGCGATGAACTCCTCGCGGGTGAAGTCCGTCCGGCGCTTCTTTTCCTCTTTCTGCACACGCTTCTCGACCACCGCCTGCGTGGCGATGCCCGCGTGGTCCGTCCCCGGCATCCACAGCGTCTCAAACCCGCGCATCCGGTGCGCGCGGGTCAACACGTCCTGCAGCGTGTTGTTCAGCGCGTGGCCCAGGTGCAGCGCCGCCGTCACGTTCGGCGGAGGGATCAGGATGCAGTACGGCTCGGCCTCGCCCCGCACCACCCGGCCCGGATCGGCGTGGAAGGCGCCCGCCGCGATCCACGACTCCCA
>DDSA01000059.1:3099-10198 GCA_002343715.1 Phycisphaerales bacterium UBA2402
GCCCGCCGCGATCCACGACTCCCACACGCCCTTCTCATGCTCCGAAGGTCGGTACTGCTTCGGCAGGCCGCTCTCCGCGGCGGGCGGCTGTCCTGTGGTGGTTTCGGTCGGGCTCATCGTTGGAATGAGTGTAGGAAACGGGGGATCGTCCACGCCGCGACCCGCCGATCCCGCGGACCAACACCAAACTCCGCAACCGGCCGCGCCCTTACGCCGCCCGCGCCTGCATGTCTTCCATGATCTCCCACACCGCATCGAACGACGTGGCCGCCGCCGAGACCACCACCGCCCGCTCCGATTCAGTAAAGTGGTTCGCGTCGAGGTCCGCACGCCACGCCTGCCAGCGGTCGCGCTGGGCCTCGCCGTGGGGGTTGAAGCCCGTCAACCCTTCAGGCCCCTCGATCCCCAGCGCGCGAGAGATCGCCGCCGCGATGAAGCGCCCGCCGTTGGCCGAACCTTCGAGCACGTACCAGACGCCGAGCACCTCGATCCCCGCCGCGGCGCCCGTGATGAACGAGACAAAGCGCTCGGTCGCGGGCAGCGGCACGCCCGCCTGTACACCAAGGAACTGCAGGTCGGCCTCGATCCGTACGGCGTGCGGGTGGTAGGGCTTCAGCATCGCCGCCACGCGGGTGTCCCTCGCCGCGGCCATGCGCAGCCCCTCATCGACCGCTCGCCACACGGGCAGCATCTGCCCCAGCCACGCGGCGTACTCGGCCCGTGTCACCTGTCCTTTCACCATCCGCGCCTGAACCGGATGGCGCTCGGCCCGCGTGTGTGCCTCACGGGTCTGCTCCTTGAGCGCATCGGCGAGGCTCGGCGCGGCCGTGTTGTTAGTCATGCGAGCGAAGGGACACCGTGCGGCGGAAGCAACTGGGGAAGGTGTGTTCATGGTGATCGAGATGTTGAGCCGGCTCAACTCGCGGCCAGGTATGCCGCCGCGGCGCGGTGATTCGTCCTTACGTTCGCATTATGATCGGCATTCACGCTGCTTTGTTGAAGCCGCCGGGTGATACAGGTAGTTGTTGAGACTGTGTCTCAACGAAGATGATAGGTGAATTCTGGTCACTGTCAACTCGGGCGGATCGTCCGAACGCGGGTTGTGAAGACTCGCACGCGGGGTTGGGCTGTCTGATCGGCGTCCGCGAGAGGCACGCAGGCCGGCGCTGTATCATCGAACTTCATACCTGAAAGGACAGTGCGATGGCTCATGCGATGACGGAAGAAAGGCTGGAGGTGCTGCGTGCGGTGGCTGGGCGCTTCCCCACGGCGGAGAGCGCGATCACCGAGGCCGCGGCCCTGCGGGCGAAACTGACGCTGCCGATGGGGGTTGTGCATGTCATCAGCGATATCCACGGCGAGGACGCGAAACTTCGTCACGTGATCAACAACGCCAGCGGGGCGCTCCGCGGGTTGGTGGAGCGGGTGCTGCGGGGCAGGCTCTCCGAGGCGGAGCACGCCCGGTTCATGGCCGTGCTCTACTACCCCCGCGAGGCGATCAACACCTTCAGCCGCGAGATCGTGGCGAGCGGCCGCCGCGTGGAGTGGGTGCTCGAGACGTTGACGTTGCAGTTCGAGATCGTCCGCGCCCTGCGCCGTACCTACCGGCGCGACCACTTCGAGCGGCTCCTGCCCGAGGCGTACCGCGAGCTCTTCATCGAACTCGGCAGCGGCCAGCGGCCGGAGTACATCCGCGAGATGATCGTGGGGCTGGCGGCCCACGACCGCGACTGGGGCGCGGTGCGGGCGGGGGCTAGGCTCATCCGGAACCTCAGCTGCGAGGAACTGCTGGTGGCCGGCGACCTGGGCGACCGCGGCCCGCGCATGGACCGCGTGATCGACACCCTGATGCGCCAGCCCAAGACCACGCTGTTGTGGGGCAACCACGACATGCTCTGGCTGGGCACGCACCTTGGGCACGACCCGTGCCTGCTCACCATGCTGCGCTTCCAGGCCCGCTACCGGCGCGCGGCCCAGTTGGAAGAGGGGTACGGCATCCTCACCACGCCGCTCGAACGCCTGGTCCGCGAGTGCTACGCCGATGACCCCGCCGAGCGCTTTATCCCCAAGGGCGAGGGGCTGCGCGACCAGTTGACGGTCGCGCGGATGCAGAAGGCCCTGGCCGTCATGCAGTTCAAGGCCGAGGGGCGGATGATCGCCCGCCACCCGGAGTGGAACCTCGACCACCGACGCCTGCTCCACCGCATCGACCTCGCCGCGGGCACGGTCACCATCGACGGCGTCGCGCACCCCATGCTCGACACCCGCCTGCCCACCATCGACCCCAAGGACCCCTACGCCTACTGCCCGGAAGAGGCCGCGTGCATGGACATGCTCCGCGAGAGCTGCACCCGCTCCATGCGGCTGCGCGACCACACAACCTGGATGGTCAAGCGCGGCGGCATGTGGACCCGCCGCGATGATGTACTCCTCTTCCACGCCTGCGTCCCTGTGGACGCGACCGGCAAGCCCCTGTCGATGCGCGTGGACGGGCGCGATGTCAGCGGGCGCGAGCTGATGGACGCGCTGGGCAGCGTCGTCCGCCGCGCCATGCGCAAGCGCTGGTTCGGGCTGGACGACGATGCCGACTGGCTCTGGTACCTGTGGGGCGGGCCGCTCTCGCCCCTCTTCGGCAAGGACAGGCTCGCGACCTTCGAGACGTACTTCATCGCCGACAAGGCCGCCCACAAGGAGACGAAGAACCACTACTTCGACCTGATGCACGATGCCGAGTTCATCCGACGCATCGGCAGGCTCTTCGGCTGCGGCGATGACGTGCTGGTGGTCAACGGGCACGTGCCGGTCAAGATCGAGAAGGGCGAACAGCCCGTGAAACGCGGCGGCAACGCCGTAACGATCGATGGCGCCTTCAGCCAGGCCTACGGCGACCGTGGGTACACGCTGGTCTTGAAGCCCGACCGCATCGAGCTCGCCGAGCACGCGCCCTTCAAGGGCGTCCGCGCGGCGATCGCCGAGGACGCCGACATCGTGCCCACCATCACCGTCGTGCGCGAGTACACCAGGCCCCGCACCATCGGCGACACCCGCGAGGGGCAGCGCATCCGCCGTCAGATCGAGGCCCTCGACGATCTCGTGCGCGCCTACGACGAGGGGCTGGTGCAGGAACGGGGGTAAAACTCAATTTCGAAGTTCTGTGAGCTCAAGACTTGTTCAGATTGGGACTTGGCCGAAGTAATACATTCCTTCGAAGACTACCTCGAAGAGAGACCACATGCGTTACGAAATCTGTCAAGATCGCGTATACCCGTACCCTACATCGTTTGGTTCAAGTCCTTCCACCAGAAGAAACGGCTATGAACCAGGGCTATTAAACAAGGTCGCGCCGGTTGCACTGGAGTGATCCTTTGGCGGCCAGAATACACCGATGACGACCCATGTGCCGTGTTCGAGAACGGTACCTACAAAGAGGTGCGTGTCACGCGTGTCAGCGCACATCTCATGGAAGAACTTTTTCTTCACTTTGAGAGCTGCATTCTCTGGTGAGTCGCCGTTGTCGATGCACCGCCAGTACAACGCTCCCAGCTCCCAGTCTTCGATCATCATCCGATGATTGCCGTTGCACCGCGGATCGTCGCATGTAAAGCTGTAGTGAAACTTCCAGGGAACCTTGCGAGGAGGCTCTTGCGTTGCGGTTCGATCATCCCATAGCCGCTGCTGGCGCAGCGCAACCAAGAACTGCGGCTTCCACTCCGAATCATCGGCCGAGATGTCAATATCAAGGAATCGCTTGGGTCTGATCACACCGAGTGAAGTGCGGTCCGCCTTTTGCTGGTCGTAGAGTTCCTCCATCGACTTGGCGCGTTTCGCGAGGGTGTACTTTGCACGCTCCGCCCATCCCCGCTGAGTTCCGATCGGCTCGCCCAGAATTTTGAGCGAGTCCTCATTTGGTCGGAAGCTCTCCTTCCTGACGTCCCTCCCCGTGTGCTTCTCGGCCAGCACCTCGACCCACTGGTACTTTTTGTATTGCTGGCTGTACGGCAGATCGCGGAAACGAATCGGATACAGTCGAATGAAGTCGCCAGATTCGGTGACGCCGGCGGTGCAGACCAACTCGTCGTACTTTGCTGACGGTATCGGGTAGGTCTTTACCGTGATGAGTACTTTGAGTTTTTGCATGAGGGCCTCAGGGCGTCAGCTCCAGATGGTACGTCTTGAGCCCCGCCGCCGCCGATACGGCCCTGGCCAATCTCGACCGATGGCACTCTGTATGACAGGCTTCCATGCACACTAACACACTTGGCATCTCTAACATCAGTGCTCCCACGCGAGCGATCGACTCGCGCTGTGCGGGAAGCGTCGTACGTTCATACGCATCTAAGAGAGATTGCCGCGCGCCGGGCTCGTCCAGACCCTGCCTCTGGTCGGATCCGATCCCAAGTTCTGGGAAGTGCACATACTTGATACCCAGTTTTCCACAAAGCCGTGCGAGTGTTGTCTTGTGAAAGCCGTACCTCCTGGACACTGGGTTGTTTCGGACGTCGATAAGCCGCTGAATGCCAGCGCGTATCAGCCCGTTGAGAAATCCATCCACGAGGAGACCTTCATAACCAGCTGTGAATACGGCGCACTCGGCGATCGGACGTTGTTCGAGTCTGCGGACTTCGCTGTTTACTGTAAACGCCGGATATCGCTCATACACGTACTGGATCAGATCATTACGCCTTTCCCCACGATGCGAGCGCACTATTCCCGCGACATCGATGCGCACGCCGGGGTCCAGTTTTCGGCTTGCTTGAGCGCCAGCCGCCGTAACCGCCCAGGAGTGCTTGCTCTCCGACACATAGCCATCGCGTGCGAGCGCCGCGATTTCTTGAAACAAACAAAACGAGTATGGTCCGTACTTGTACGGAACAAACTGGTAAAAGGCAGAACCACCCTTTGATGCAGTTTCCTTGCGTACTAGAAACGCCCACTTGGTGACCTCGGTGTGGGTTGCCTTTCCCCCAGCATATTCCAAGATACTCAAGATGATTCGCTGGCGATTGAGCATTCAGGAACGATGACAAGGATTTGAGACATGAACTTGTGCGCTGACTTCTTTGAACGACGTAAGCGAAACTGAACACTTCCAAACGAGTTTCTCTTGAACTTTACCCTCGCAAGAGATTCTATCAACCTCAGGCTTTGACAGAAGTGGTGCATTCGTGCGGTCTGCAGCAGCGTTACATCAAACAAAGCTTGATCCCAAGCGTGATCAGACGTTCGCATCACACATAGATGACTTGAACTCTGTCAAAAATTGTCTATCCGACTCTCGCTTTTACCGCAGTTCCGCCCCCGCGGCGGCCCCCATGACCCGCCCCGCCCCGCCCGCGCCGTAGGGGCGGAAGATCACGCCGAAACTCGTGTCGCCGGTGATGTCGTTGTAGCCGATGGCCACGCCCAGCATCATCGCGGCGGACTTGCGCCGCACCTCGATGTACGCGGACTGGAAGCCCCCCTCGTCGAAGTCGTACGCCGCGCCGGCGAGGGCCGCGTACTTGCGCGTCAGTTCGTACTCCACGGTGAAGTTCAGGAAGGTGGAGTCGAGGGCCTCGACGTAGCGCACGTCGGTGGCGGTGGAGAAGTCCGGCGAGTGCCGGATGATGACCCCGCCGCTGCCGTAGGCCGTGCCGCTGAGGTCGAAATCGTGGATGATGCTCCCGGTGATGGCGGTCGCGTCGGTCAGGCGATAGACCAGATCACCGAGGAAATAGTTGCCGGGGTTGGAGTATTCCGGGCGCGGGTCGTAGTACCGGCCGATGGGCGTCACCTGCTCTGCCTGGCCGTCCGCAAAGTAGAAGTCCGTGGTCAGCGTGAGCAGGTCGGTGCTGTGCCAGCGGCCCGGCCCGCCGCGTTGTGTCTGGAAGACCTGCGTCACGCCCACCTTGGTCAGCAGCCCCGCCGCCAGCGGCTCCACCGTCTGGTCGTAGACGGGTAAATCGCCGCTGTTCACTGACGAACCCGCGTACCACGCCGCAACGTTGGGCGTCACGATGTGCCGCAGGCGGTGGACATCCAGCAGCGACGAATCGGCCTCGTCGTAGACGCGCTGCACCGTCGTCGAGGCCCGCATACCCGCGGCGCCCCAGAGACGGCCGTGGTCGAAATCTTCCCCGCTCAGCGGCTCGAAGTCGCTCGACCAGGCCGTGCCGCGGCCCACGACAAAGGGCGTGATCTTGACCGGCCCGGCGTTGGCGTTGATCGCGATCTCCTGGCGTGTGTCGGCCCGCCCGATGATGTCCTCGGTCAGACCCGCCTGCCGGAGCACCTCGCCGTAACTCTGGTCCGCGTTGAAGCCGAAGGCGCGCTGCGCCAGCGCATCGGTGTTGAAGCCGCGCCCCGCCGCCTGCTTCTCATCGAACCCCAGCTGCAGCGCCCCGGCCCGGTACTCCGACCACCACGAGACCAGCCCGGGGTGGGAGTCCTTCAAGAGGTCATCGGCCTGCCGGGCGTAGACCGCCTCGGGCAGGCGCGTCACGCTGTATCCCTTGCTCTGGAGGAGGTACTCGTTGGAGATGAAGTCGTTGAACGACCCCGACATGTCGATCGAGAGCGCGCTGTTGCCGACGGTGCGCTCGGGCCGCAATCTGTTGGTGAACTCCCGCCGCGTCTGCCCCAGTTCCTGGAAGAAAGCGGGCACGAAGGTCGAATCGCTGATGAGCGATCCCTCGGCGTAGATGCTCCACGATTCATCGATCCGCCAGCGCTGCTCGGCGGTGAGGATGCCGCGGAACTCGCCCTCCCGGTCCACCTTCGTCCCCGGCTGCACGGTGTCCTCGCCGAAGTCATAGGGCAGGGTGTAGCCGAAGGCCCCGCCCTTGCCCGAGGCCGAATCCCACGACATCCGACCCCCCAGCCCCAGCCCGCGCTCGAAGTACAGGTCTCCGATCAGATCGAAGCGCGTGTCGTTGGGGCGCTCGAGGCCCAGCAGGGAATAGGCGTCCCACGTGCTGGTCAGCGTGACGCCCGAGCCGTTCTGGTCGCGGACGCCGAAGGCGCGCAGCGGCGGGGGGGGCGGGGGGGGGTGGGTGGGGGTCCCGCCCCCCCGGGGCGCCCCCCCGCGGGGGGGGGCGGGGGCGGCGGGTGGCGGGGGGGG
>DDSA01000115.1:0-3548 GCA_002343715.1 Phycisphaerales bacterium UBA2402
GGCGGCGATCCGCTCGCGGGGGTCTTTGAGTTTCTCGGGGAGTTTTTCGGGTCGTACGGCTCCGATGAAGGCCCGCTCACACGGATCGCCGCTCCGTTCGCGGAAGACGCCGCGGCGCTTCTCCGGGCGTGGAGTGATGGGAGCGCCCAGGGCATCCTCGCGCGGGTCGGCGATTGTGCCTCGCACTTCGCCTCGGTCGGCGCCGATGCCTTCGGCCGCTGGCTGATTCATACTACGTTCAGCGCTCTTCCGCCGCGGGACACGGACCCACGTTCGGTGGTCGGTGCGGAGTGGGATCTGGCGCGTGCGGGCATCACGATCGTGCGCCGCGCACTCGACGCGCCGGAGTCGGACCTGCACGCCCGGGCGGAACTCCCCGATGGGGGAGCCTCCCGGATGCGGCGCGAAGTGATCGGCGTCATGGAAGAACTCGCCAAGCGTTCTCCCGAATCGCTGGCCCGTGTCTATGAACCCCCACAGATGTACCGCGACCACGAGACATTCGGATCTCACTGGGTGCGGGCGTGCGCCGCCGCGGGTGATTGGCGAAAGGCCGCGGAGGCCAAACTCGCCTGTCTCGACGCGGATCGACGCAGCGACCCCGGGAGGCCGCCGGAGCTCACGGACTCGCTGCACGCGGCGCGACTGCTGTGCCTGGCCGGGCGGCACGAGGAGGCGCGGCGGCGGCTCGATGAACTGCGGTCGGGGCCGCCCGGCGACGAGATGCGGGAGGCAAGGATTGACAACACGGAAGTGCTGGCCCTCATCACGGCCGGTCACGGCCGGGCCGCGGTGGAACTGGCCGAACTGATCGGTGCCCGCACAAGCGCGGCGCCCGCTGCCCTGCCCTATCTGCTGCTCATGCGCTGCCACCGAGCGATGGCCCTGAACGCGGCCGGCAGGGCGAAAGAGGCGGCGACCGCGCTGGACGATCTCCTCCCGGAAGTTCGTGCGCGGCCCGATGCCGACGACTGGCGCTACGTGTTCGAGGCCGCGGAGGGAGCCTATCGCGCGGCAGGGCGCGAGGACGGAGTGCGGCTGGTACGCCGCTGGCTGGGCGAGGATCTGTAGCGGCGGTTCATGGCGTGCAGAGGGGATCGCCCGCTTCCCAGAGCGCAAAGAAGACCTCGACATCGCCGCCGTCGATCCCACCGTCCTCGTTGGAGTCCGCGCATCCATCGCCGGATTCCCAGAACGCGAAGAACTCGCTGACATCGGCCCCGTCGACCCCGCCGTCGGAGTTGAAGTCCGCGGGACAGGCCGGGCAATCGGGCGCACACGGGTCGATGTCGAGATGAATGAACTCGCTCACAGAGCGGCCGAAGGAATCGCCGACGGTGAACGGAAGACGCGCGTGCCCCGCCGGTGATCCCGCGGCGATGAGGACGATCGCGCTGAACAGGCCGTCACCCGCGGCCTCATCCCCCGCGGTGCCGTCATCGACGAGGCCCAGCAACGCGGGCCCCCCGATGAGTGAGGTGTCGACCACCACCGATAGGTCGGTGCTCGTGGGGTTGAGGCCCGCGTAGGCCCGCACCGTGAGCAGCACGGCGGCATCGCCGCAGTTGGAGGCAAAGCCCGGGCGGGCGAGCGGTTCGCCCGTGGGCGGGACCGGTGTTCCCTGCGGAACCACCGAGAAGGAAACGAAGTTGACGTCGTACGGTTCGTCCTTGCGGATGGAAATGACGGCCATCCGGTTCGCCGTGCCGACTCGGAAGGAGATGTCTTCAAGAGGGGCCGCGGGGCTGGTGCAGAGGATGATGCCCGGCTGTTCGATCAGCAGGCCATCGCGGAACGACTCATCGGCGATGTCGCTGGTCAGGTTGTTCACCAGGTCGTGGTCGGAGACGGCGACGCAGTAGTCGCCCACACCGTATACGCGGGCGATGAGGAGCGAATCGGGATCGTCGTGCATGTCGCCCGGTCGGGGGGTCATGTCGCTATTGTGCACGATGAGTTCCATGTCGGTCGGTTCACGCTTGAAGAGCGCGCTCTGGGCCGCGCCCAGGAGCAGCGTCGCCGTGCCGCCCGGCGAAGCCGGGTATTGCCCACCGTTGACCGGCGGGCAGTTCTGAGGCAGGCACCGCAGGGAGGCGCTGTACACGGCGTTGGGGGATTCCTTCCCCTGGTACGACGCGAGTAACTCGGCGGCCGGTGACTGGTTCCCCGAACTGACCGTGGATGAGAACGTGAGGTCGTCGGTGGGTTGCCCATCGCCCGCGCGGAGGAGGCTCACATAGTCGCCGAGGTTGGCGTTTCCGTTGGTCTGCGTGATCCCCAGCAGCGAGCCGATGTGCGTGGATGCGCCATCGACGAATGTGATCCGGTACTGGTTGGGCGCTGCGTTGGGGATGCCCAGCCTGGGCTTCCAATAGTCGATGGACGGGCGGCTGGGAGAGGGAGAAATCAGAAGCCGGCACGAACTCGTGCCGCGAACGGCCGCGCCCGATGACTCGCCGACGATGACTTCCCCGACGAGGAATGCCGCGATCGTGCTGGCGTGATCCTTATGGTCATTGATGATGTCCAACGAAGTCGACCCGTCGCGCTCGAGGTAATAGACGACACCTCCGGATTGAGTCCGTATCGCCGGTTGAAGGCACGCCTGACCGTGCGCACAGCCCGCCGCCACGCACGCGAGAAGACCGGCCGCGATGTTCGCATTCATGGTGTTACCTTTCCCCGTTTCGATCCCCGCACGGATAACCTAACGTGTCGCGGCCCGGATGTCAAGGTATTTCCGCGTGACTGCCCGGCTCACACTTTCCGCGCGTGGACCCCGCCCACCACCCATCTCCCGAACTGATTGAAGCCGTTGCCCTCGGACGCGATATCTCACCCGATCTGCGCCGGCACATCGAAACGTGCCCCGAGTGCGCACCCCAACTCGCACAGTTCCGCGCCAACAACGAGTTTCTGGCGGATCTGCTGGTGGCCGTCGAGCCGCGGCACGCCGCTCTGGCTGACCGCCCGGCAGAGAGCGTGCCGGGCTATCGGATCATTTCGCCGATCAGCGCGGGCGGCCAGGGCGTGGTGTACAAGGCGGTGCAGGAGCGAACCGGCCGCGTCGTGGCGCTCAAAATGCTCACCGGCGGCTGGTTCGCCACCGAGAAGCAGCGCCGCCGCTTCGAGCGAGAGATCGACATCGCCGCGAGCCTGCGGCACCCCAACATCGCCACGGTCTACGACGCGGTGGAACTCCGCACCGGGCTGCACGCCTTCGCGATGGAGTACATCGACGGGGTGCCGCTCGATCGCTGGGAGCCGGGTTCACGCGCGCCGCACACGTCCCACGCCGCGCGCGGCACGGACGGATCGAGGACGGTTGAGTTCATGGACCCTCTCCCGCCGCCGCCCCCTCGCCGCGAGGTGCCGCGGGAGGTGCGGTTCTCGCGCGCGACGATCGAGGCGAAGCTCCGCCTCTTCATCAAGGTGTGCGATGCGGTGCACCACGCGCACCAGCGGGGGATCATCCACCGGGATCTCAAGCCCAACAACATCCTCGCTGATGCGATGGGCGAGCCGCACGTGCTGGACTTCGGCATCGC
>DDSA01000115.1:3754-3923 GCA_002343715.1 Phycisphaerales bacterium UBA2402
GCACGTGCTGGACTTCGGCATCGCGGTCTTCGCGGGCGAAGGAGAGGGCGAGGGACGGGTCACGCAGTCGGGCGAGTTCACGGGCACGGTGGAGTTCGCCAGCCCGGAGCAGGCGGGCGGTGAGCCGACGGGCATCGACTTCCGCACCGACATCTACTCGCTGGGCGTG
>DDSA01000115.1:4181-4441 GCA_002343715.1 Phycisphaerales bacterium UBA2402
GCCACGCTCACCGGCGCGCTCCCCTACGACCTGCAGGGGCATACGCTCGAGCGGCTGCGCACCATCCAGCACGAGCCGCCCCGCAGACCCGGGTTGATCGATGCCTCGCTGCGGGGCGACCTCGAGACGATCATCCTCAAGGCGCTCGACAAGGACCGGACCCGACGCTACCAGACCGCGGCGGAACTGGGAGACGACATCAACCGGTTCCTCGCCGGAGATCCGATCTGGGCACGTCGGGACAGTCTGCTGTACGTGCT
>DDSA01000115.1:4678-5042 GCA_002343715.1 Phycisphaerales bacterium UBA2402
TCGGGACAGTCTGCTGTACGTGCTGGGCAAACGGGCGGCGCGTCACAAGGTCAAACTCTCGCTCACGGCGGCGACGATCCTGGCCGCTGCCGCGGGCCTTGCTTCTTTTATGCGCGAGCGTGCCGTGTGGCGCGAACGCGAGGCCGAGGCGAGGAACGCGCTGCTCATCAAGGACGCCGAGACCGCCCGCGCTCTGGCCCGTACCGAGCAGAAGAGCATCGCCCGGATGGGCACGGTGATCTCCGGGGCGTTCGGGGCCGATGGGCGCACTCTCAGCGATGCCGAGGCCCAGCGCCTGAAGGAGTCCGCCGCGAGATTGAACCAGACCATCACCGATGCCCGGTCGGGTCTGTCCGCCACCGCC
>DDSA01000183.1:0-258 GCA_002343715.1 Phycisphaerales bacterium UBA2402
CGAACGCCAGCCGGGCGATCCGCCGGTTGCGTCCGGCGTGCCGGTTCTCGGCAACAGCGGCGAGAACGGCCGCCGCGAGCGCGATGGCGAGGAACATCACCATGGTGTGTACCTCATCCCGAGTAATCCGACGAGTTGAAGGCCCAGCAAGACCAGCGCCGCGGCGGCGAACGGACCGAAGTGATCGAGGGGCACGGTGCCGCTGGGCTTGAACTTCGCGGGTTTCATCTTGTCGATATGGCCGAACACCGCCCGCAG
>DDSA01000183.1:454-3772 GCA_002343715.1 Phycisphaerales bacterium UBA2402
GATATGGCCGAACACCGCCCGCAGCGAAGACTGATCGCTGGCGGCCATGGCGTCGCCCCCTGTGAGGCGAGCGAGTTCCACGATCTCCGAGGGGACCGCGTCCTCCGCGACATGGATGTGATAGACCGTGATCCCGGCGGATTTCAGCTCCTCGCCGATCTCGAACTCCTGCCCCGAGCCGAGGTCGGAACTCACCCCGTCGGAGACGAGGATGATGAGCCGATCCCCCTCGGCGGCCTCGTGCTCCATGTTCTCCATGCAGAACTTGAGCGCCGCTCCGATGCTCGTGCCGATCATGTGCCAGGGCTGGTGTTCCGGATTGGCGAAGGGCATGGCGTTGCGGATCGCCTGAAGGTCTTTCGTCAGCGGGATCCAGCGGATCTGATGGGAACCAAAGAGCGTGAGTCCGAAGGCATCCCCTTCGCGAACCTTCGTAAAGTCCTCGATCGCGGTCGAGGCCATCCGGTACCGCGGCCCGCCCATGCTGCCCGAGACGTCCATGGCGATCTGGATGTTGGTCAGGACGCGCTCACTGCGGGGCTGCTTGAGCATCTGCGGCCCGGAGAGAACAACGATCGCAACGGCGAGCAACAGCAGCGGCACCAGATCGAACGCGCCGAGCACCCACGTGAGAACACGGCGGCGCGGGTGATGCTTGTGGTCAAAGGGCATCGACAGGCCGGCCCCGCGCCCGATGACGGTCCAGACGAGCAGCACCGGGACACACAGAAGCAGCAAGACCCAGGGATGAACAAAGGTCATGGCTCCCCCCCCCGGTCGGTCGCTCCCAACCCCGCGCGTACCGCGCTGAGGGTTTGCATCGGAGCGTCGTGTTCACCCCGCGGCCCGTGCAGCCACCGCTCCACGGCGAGAACCGTCTCCCTTGTCGCGGGGTGTGCGCGAAGAGCGTGCACGGCGGACGTCACGTCCGCCTCCGGTGCTTTGAGGGATGAATCACGGAGGTATCTCAACAGGAGCAGTTCCAGCCGACCCTTGTCCTTGATGCTCAACGGGTGAGAAGCGGCGGCTTCCAGGGCCTCTCGCAACTCATCGGCGACCGTGCGGGCCGGGGGAGGAGGCTCATCCACCGTGACGGGCTTACGACGCAACATCCGCCTTGCTACGAACCACATCGGAACCGCGCACCACGCAACGAAAGCGAACACGATCACCTCACGGTAATGCGAAGTGAGACTGAAGGCCGCCTTCGGCTCGCCGAAAAGATCCAGGCCATGCCCGAGCGGGAGGCGCGACTCAATGCGGACCTTGATGGGTCCGAGTCCTTCGGCGGGTCTTCCGTCGGTGCGTTCGATCAGGCCGCTGAGGTCGTACTCGCCGGAGACCGAGCCGATGTACTCGATGCGGTGCGTCCCCGGTACGGCCCCGGGCTGCACACGGACCAGAATCGGCGATTCGGGGTTCTGGCCGGGCTTGGCCCGCAAAGCCCCGTCGAAGGCCAGCTCGACTACGCCCGCGATGCCACGGGTGGAGGCGGAGGGAGATCGGCCGGCATCCTGCGCCGACGCCCGCAGAACAATGCAGGCCAGCAGAACGATCAGACACGGCGCGAAGCGCGAGGAGATCTGCATCAGCGACTCCCCCTTGATGCCCTGCCGCGGGTCGAGAGAAAGCGACGAAGCGGCGCGATGAACGATTCGCCGGTCCGCAGGGGCAGGTAATCAACACACGAACGGGCCAACTCATCCTGGAGAGAGGCGGAGCGATCCCAGGCCGCGCGTGAATGCGCGAGAAACGTGGCGCCCGTCTCGGCTTCGCGACCGCGGAAGAAGCCCGCCCCGAGGCGGCCCCCCTCCGCCGGATCGATGGTGTGTAGCACCGCGCACTCGTGCTTCTGCGCCGCGTGGCGCACGGCCCCGAGCGCCCCGGGATCGTGGAGATCGCTGATGATCAGAAAGACGCTCCTGCGCGCTGCCCGATCGCCGAGGTCGGAGAGCCGCCGGGAGAGGTGCGTCCCTTCGGCGAAGGCGTGCGCCCGCAGGGGATCGAGGGCGTGCCAGAGGTCGTTGCTCAACAGGCTGGGGTACAGCGGGGTGGTGCGTTCGCCCGCGCCGAGAATCGCCACCGGGCTGAGCCGCCGCTGCGCCAGCAGTCCAACCGCCGCCGCGACCCAGACCGCGACGTCGTGCTTGCTCAGCGCCGTGGAGGCGACGGCCATGCTGGCCGACGTGTCCACCACGAGGTAGACGCAGGTCCGTTTCAGCGCCTCGTACTCCTTGACAAAGGGTCTGCCGGTTCGGGCCGTCAGCCGCCAGTTCAAGGCCCGCACCGAATCTCCCGGCTGATACGGCCGGGACGATGCGTACTCCAACCCGCCGCCCACGAAGAGCGAGTTGTCCGCGCCGAATGCAAGGTCATCGGCCAGGCGACGTACGACCATCTCGAAGTCACCGCGGGCGAGTGTGTGGGGAGGGGGAAGCACGGGGCACGAGGAACGATCAGTTCAGCGTAAGTCAATGCAACGGGGCGGGTCTGTCCGATCTGTCCCGCGGCGATCACCGATCAGGCAAGCGTGTTGAGTATCCCCTTGAGGACATCATCAGAACGCCGGCCCGCGGCGAGCGCTTCGTACTTGAGTCGAACGCGGTGAAGGATGACGTCGGCGGAAAGGGCGAAGAGATCCTCGGGAATGGTGTAGTCGCGCCCGTGGATGAACGCGCGGGCACGGGAGGCGTGGGTGAGCGCAAGGGCGGCCCGGGGGCTGCACCCCAGTTCGATGTCCGGGTGCGTGCGGGTGAGGTTCACCAGTTCGACGCAGTCGCGGATAAAGACTTCGCTGACATGAACAGCCTGCACCGCCGACATCGCGGCGCTCAGGTCGCGGACGTGCAGGCGGTGGTCGGTGCTGATCGCGTCGAAGGCCGACATGGGCACGGCGCCGTCGCCCTTGCGCTTGAGGCCGAGGGTGAGGCTGCGGCGGACGACTTCGGCCTCGCCTTCGGGGGTGGGGTAGGTGAGGCGGTGGCGGAGCATGAAGCGGTCGAGCTGGGCCTCGGGGAGTTCGAAGGTGCCCGCCTGCTCGACGGGGTTCTGCGTGGCGATGACGAGGAAGGGGGCGGGCAGGTCGTGGGTGACGGTGCCGATGGAGACACGGCGTTCCTGCATCGCCTCGAGGAGCGCGCTCTGCACCTTGGCGGGGGAGCGGTTGATCTCGTCCGCCAGGATGAAGTTGGCGAAGATGGGTCCCTTCTTCGTCTTGAACTTCCCCTCTTTCTGGTCGTAGATGAGCGTGCCCACGAGGTCCGCCGGGAGGAGGTCCGGGGTGAACTGGATGCGCTGGAACCGCGCATCCAGTTCACC
>DDSA01000254.1:0-546 GCA_002343715.1 Phycisphaerales bacterium UBA2402
CTGGGCCTTCGCCCCGCCCACTTCCGCGCCGCCGTCGTGCCCCTCGTCCGCGTCCGCCGCGGGGGCCCGGTCGGCGATCACGTCGAGAGGTGTCCGCAGGTAGCCGTCATCATCGAGGAAGGAGATGATGAGTTCGCCGGGCCGACGCAGCGCGGGGTCCACATCAACCATGCGCCACTGGTCGCGCAGCTGCTCGTGCAGGGAGACGGCCCGGGCAGGGGCCGCGGCCATCGCGTCCATCTTCGCATCGCGCTCCCCATCGCCGCGAGCGGAAGAGAAGTCGGTCTCGAAGCGGTCCGAGAGGGCGGCGCGGTCCTTGAGGTCCCGCAGCCCGGCCTCATCGCGCTCGAACTCATTCTCCGCCGCATCGGGGTTGGTCTGTTCGTACGCATCGAGCCGGGCGAAGTCATCATCGCCCGACTCGCCATCGACCGTCAGCGGCCCATCGCGCTCATCGGCATCGCCGGCGAGCCGGTCCCGGTCCTCCGCGGCGAGGGGGTTGTCCGGATCGCCATCGGCGAGTTCGAGCGTCGGGTTGCTCTCCAG
>DDSA01000254.1:807-3861 GCA_002343715.1 Phycisphaerales bacterium UBA2402
TCGAGCTCGGCGAGGGGCATCTGCAGAATCTCCATGGACTGGATCATCCGCGGGGCCAGTTTCATCACCTGGCCCATCTTCAGGAACTGTGCGGTCTCGAAACGCAGCGTGCGGCCCTCGTTCTTCTGCAGGCCCCCGTGCGGATCCGACTAGGTCACCGATTGACGACCCTCGATCGCGTCCGCCAGGACGGCCTTGTTGGCGAATTCTAAGGATGATCCTGTCGGCAAACCGCGTGCCAACCGCGTGACTTTCACACCCCTCCCCCGAGCGATGTCCGATAAGTACAACGCCGTTCCATCCCCTTCGAGCGTCGGGTTCAGACCGAGGATCAACTCTGTGATTGGAATGTGACCGGGGTTGACCATCGGATCATCGAGCCGTTTCAGGAGGTCATGGATCGTCAACTCATCCGGCCCGATCCCATCCAATGGGCTGAGGCGCCCCATCAGCACGTGGTACAGCCCGCGGTACATGGCGGTTTGTTCCAGCGCGATCAGGTCACGCGGCTGCTCGACGATCAACACGGTGCGGCGGTCGCGGGCAGGGTCGCGGCAGATCTCGCAGCTGTCCGCATCCGCCAGATTCCAGCACACGCGGCAGTTCTTGACAGTTCGTTTCACATCCAGAACAGCGTTGGCGAGCGCTTCGGCAGCCTTCGTATCGCCTTTGAGAACGTGGAACGCCAGGCGTTCTGCGCTGCGGCGACCCACCCCGGGCAGCGCGGCGAACTCTTCGATCAGCCGGTCCACAGCGCGGGGGTACGCCGGCCCTCGCTTGGGAACAGGGTCGCTCGACGATCGCCGCTTTGATTCTGAGGGAGCCACCTCGGGCATGGTACGACCCCTCTCCAACACACGCGACCGTCACCCAAACATCATTGTTTCATCATCGTGTGTCTGATAACTTGCATTGATCTAACTAACAATCTCATAAAAGCGAAAAAAGCCGGTTTATGACGGCATTTTTGTTCAAAAAGCCTTGATTGTCGGGATTGGTTCTAGGTATTCTTCCCCCAGTTTCCGCCCGCTATCTGTGTGGGCCGTGACGGAGGAGAGACCGCCACGGTTCACCGATTGAAGGACAGCAGCCCACTGGAGAGAGGGGCTGCTGTTTTTCTTTGCACACCGAACTCCGCACGTCGAAACCCCGCACGATCCGGGGATCGCTGACGCGATTCAACCCTCGCCGGGCGCTGATCACGAAGGCTTACCGGCGCATGATGACCACGCCGAGCCACACCGCGGCCAGGCACAGGATGTTGGTGGCGAACACGTAGCCCGCGGCGGCGATGTACCGGTGGTTCAACAGCAGGGTGATGGCTTCCTTGCCGAAGGACGAAAAGGTGGTGTACCCGCCGAGCACCCCGAAGAGAAGAAAAGCCCGCCACGACTCCCGCAACTGCTCAAACCACAGGCCGAACAGCAGCCCGATGGCGAGGCAGCCTGTGACATTCACCGCGAGCGTGCCCCAGGGAAAGTCGTTCGACGAGTGAACGCGGATGGAGTCGTACAGCGCGAAGCGGAGCGCCGAGCCGATGCCCCCGCCCAGCGCGATCAAGAGTAATGCCCTCATGCGGCCTCCGCGGGTTGAGTGATGTGAAGCAGGCGGAACAACCCGACAAAGTCCGCCACCTCGAAGGTCGGGCGCGCCTCGCCCGGGCCGTTGGCCCCAGGCCCGCCGCGGCCCGCGCGGCGGTGAAGATGCACGGTGCGTATGCCCAGGGCGCTCGCCGGCGCGATGTCGTGCCCGATGCTGGAGGCGATGTGCAGCACCTGATCGGTCGAAAGGCCGTGGCGTTCGAGCGCGGCGGTGAAGTGGGCCGGCGCGGGCTTGTACGACCGGACGTGCTGCGCCGTCACGGCCCAGTGATAGGTCAGGCCCGAGCGGCGGCGCGTGCCTTCCAGGAGGTCGTCGTCGATGTTCGAGAGAACGCCGATGCGGTACTCCGCCGCGAGCACGCGCAGGGCCGTGGCCGTATCGGGGAACGCGGGCCACGCGGGCAGCGACTTCGCCAGCGCATCGAAGTCGTGCGCGGAGACGGGCGCATCGAAGTGCGCGGTCAACTCGCGCATCACCAGCGCCAGGACGTTCCGGTACGGGAGGTAGGGCCCGGCCTGGATGCGGCGCTCGAAGTGCGCGAACGCCGCGAGGAGTTGATCGTCCGTCGGCGGCGTGCGGCACTGGTCGAGGAAGGGCCGAACCACGCCCAGGATCCCCGCTTCCCAGTCGATGAGCGTGCCGTAGCAGTCGAAGGTCAGCGTGGTGATGGCGGCGAGGTCGGCCATGACTCACCAACGATATCGGTCACGCGAGGGCCGCGGCGATGAGTTCCATCGGGTGCTGCGCCCGCCGACCCGCGCCGTCGTGGACCTGGTGGCGGCAGGATGCGCCGGGCGCGGCGATCAACGAATCCCGCGCCGCGGCGAGCGCGGGGAAGAGCGAGAGGCCGCCGATCTTCATCGACAGGTCGTAGCGCCCCTTCGTGTACCCGAACGAACCCGCCATGCCGCAGCACCCCGTATCGAGCACGCGGCAGGCATCGCCGAAGACCCGCCGCAGCATCGCGCCCGAACTTTCCGCGCCCCACAGCGCCTTCTGGTGACAGTGGGCGTGGAGCACCACGCTCCCGATCGGGCGGAACTCGGGGCGGCGGGGGTGGGCCTCCCATCGGCGGTGCAGAAACTCCTCGGGGAGAAAAGTCTTGGCCGCGAGACGGCGGCGGAGTTCGATCGGCGTCGAGAGGCGCAGCGCGAGCCAGTCGTCCTTGACGGCGGAGAGGCACGACGGCTCGGCGAAGAGAATCGCCGCGATGGCATCGTCCTCGATCAGCGGGCGAAGTCGGGCGAGCGTGGCATCGGCTTCCCGCCGCGCGCCGTCGAGCAGCCCCAGCGAAATCTTCGCGCGGGCGCAGCACCCGGCATCGGCCAGCACCACGCGGTAGCCGAAAGCGCTGAGGACGCGATGGGTCGCCAGCCCGATCCCGGGTTCGTTGAACATCGAGAAACAGTCGCCGAAGAGGGCGACGGTCGGCCCCCGGCCCGGCGCGGGCCA
>DDSA01000062.1 GCA_002343715.1 Phycisphaerales bacterium UBA2402
AATGCCCAGGAGAGGACTTGAACCTCCATGCCCTTTCGGGCGCTACCACCTCAAGGTAGTGCGTCTGCCAATTTCGCCACCTGGGCTGCTCGAGACTCCACCACGGTCACCCGGAGTAGAGTGAAGGGAAGTCTACGGTGCCCACCCGCGTTTCTCAACTCATTCACCCCCACCCTCCTCCCTCCGCTCGCCTAAACTTGCCCCCGTTTCGCCGCGATGCCCCCCAAGGGCTGGAACAAGGCGGCGTCCTTCGTTTCGTTCAGTCTGTGTTTGGTCATCCGTCCCGCCGGAGAGTGCTGTGACCCCCGCCGCGTCCGATCCCGCCGCCACCATCGCCCTCGAAGCCGCCGCCATAGCGCTCTTGCACGAAGTGGCTGATGGTGCCAAGCGTGCCGGAGTGTTCGCCTCGGTGCGGATCAGCCCGAACCGGGTCGAGTGCGAGGCCCGCGATAGCGCAGCGCCCGCCTGTTACCGATTCGAGAGGCTCGGCCCGGATTTCTGGGTGTCGCTGGTGATGAAAGACCGCTGGCAGAGCCAGTCGATCGAGGCCGATCTGATCCATACCGGGGACAAACTCGAGGACCTGATCGCCGAGGAGGTCGGCGAGGCGGGCTATGAGGGTGAAGCCCGCACCCCGTGCGAGCATTTCCGTTCCGAGGAGAAAGAGTTCACGTTCCGTTCCAGGGTGCCCATCAATCTGAGCACGCCCGTCGCCGAGTCTGCGAAGGCGGCCCTTCCATGGCTTCTGGGATACGAGGCGTGTTTCCGCCGACTGGGTGATATGGAAGGCGGCGACGAGGACTAATCCCCTCTCCCCGTCCGAAGGGCAGGCACCAACCGAATCATCGTTGAGAGTCGTTCTGAAAGAAGTGACAGACCGGCGGGCGAAGATCCCCCCGGAGCATTCGTGGAGAAGGTCATGCGGATCCTTATGCTGGGGTGGGAGTTCCCCCCGTTCATTGCCGGCGGCCTTGGAGTGGCCTGCTTCGGCCTCACTCGCGCCCTCGACCGCATGGGGCACACCGTCACCTTTGTCCTTCCCCGGCCCGTCGATGCCTCGCGCGGCTCGCACGTGCGTCTGCTCGCGCCCGCCGACCTCATCGGCGCGGCGGCGCAACCTGATCCACCCCGCAGCGCTCCCGACCCGCACGCCGCGGATATCAAGCGTCCCGGCTTTGAGCACGCCACGTTCCGCGAAGTCCCGGCGACGTTCTCAAGCCCTTACGCCGACTTCGCCCCGCCCAGGTTCATCCCTTTTTCAGCGGATGCGCCCCTCGAATCCGCCGACCCCGCCGCGGCCCTGTCGCGGACCATCGCCGCTCCGGCGCCGGGGCCTGGCGACCCCCAGCCGGAGCAGTACGGCGGCGACCTCATCGCCGATGCGGAGCGCTACGCCCGTCTCGTGGTCGCCCTGACGCGTGATGTCGAGTACGACGTGATCCACGCCCACGACTGGCTGACCTTCCCCGCCGGGATCATGCTCTCGCAGATCTCGGGCAAGCCGCTGGTCGTGCAGGTCCACTCCACCGAGTTCGACCGCGCGGGGCACAACGTCAACCAGCGCATCTTCGACATCGAGCGCGCGGGGATGCAGGCGGCCCGGCGCGTCCTGGCGGTGAGCCAACTCACCAAGTCCATCTGCGTCCGCCGCTACGGCGTGGCGCCCAACAAGGTCGACGTGGTCTACAACGGCATCGACCTCGAAGCCGCCCAGCCCGCCCCCGGCGACCGCATCGAGCGCGAGGACAAACTCGTCCTCTTCCTCGGGCGCATCACGATGCAGAAAGGCCCGGAGTATTTCATCGCCGCGGCCAAGCGGGTGCTGGAGAAGATCCCCAACGTCCGCTTCGTCCTCGCCGGCAGCGGCGACATGGCCCTGCGCATGATGGACCTGGCCAACGGCATGGGCATCGGCAAGCGCGTGCTGTTCACCGGCTTCCTGCGGGGCGGTGACGTGGACAAGGTTTTCCGCATGGCCGATTGCTACGTCATGCCCAGCGTGAGCGAGCCGTTCGGCATCGCGGCGCTCGAAGCCATCTCCCACGATGTGCCCGTCATCATCAGCAAGACCAGCGGCGCGAGCGAAGTGCTGCGGCACGCGCTCAAGGTTGACTTCTGGGACACCGACGAGATGGCCGCGAAGATCATCGCCGTGCTCTCCTACCCCGCCCTCGCCGAGACCCTCCGCAAACACGGCGCGATGGAACTTCGCCAACTCACGTGGGAGGGCGCCGCCGAGCGGTGCCTGGTCGCCTACCAGAGCGCGATGCCCTGACACCGCGCGCCGCCGTTACACTCAGTCCATGCTCTTCCGCGCCCTCGCCGTGGTGTTCCTCTGCGCCGCCGCGCCCGCACAGCCCGCGCCGGACCTCAAAGCCGAGTTCCAGAATCACTGGAAGCAGGCCCGTTACCTCGAGTCGGAACGCACGCTCACCGCGGGTTTCACGTCCGACAAGAACGCGGCGCTGGCCCTGGCCAGAAGCCTCATCGAAACAGGCAGCGATGCGGCGCGCCCGCTCGGCGCCGCGGACTTCGCGGCCCACGCCTCCCCGGCCGAACTCGCCGCCCTGGCCTCGAAACTCGGTCGAACCACCCACCCCGATGAGCGCCGCCTGCTCGTCCGCTCCATCGGGCGGCACGCCGCATCGAAGAGCGAAACCGCCGCCCGGGAGGTGAAGGACGCGGCGGGGCCTTTCGTCAGCGACCCGGACCTGTGCGTCGCCGCCGCCGCCATCCGCGCGCTGGCCGACACGCGCGATCCCGCCGCCATCGGGCTGTTCATCGACCGCCTCATCGACATTCCATCCCGGACAAACTCCCCGCCCGACGGGGACCGGGGCATCCTCTCGCGGGCCGCCGCGGGCGCGCTCGAATCACTCTCCGGGCGGACCTTTGCTTCTGTGCCCGATGCCAAGGCCTGGTGGAAAAAGACCCGGGGCAAGGACACGCCCCCCAAACCCGCCCCGGGTGCAGCGCCCGAGACGGGCACCTACGGCGGGCAGACGTATTTCATCACCGACCGTTTCCACGTCTTCTATCGGATCGGACGGACAACGGATGCTCCCGCGGAGGGCGACCTGTCCCTCGCGGCGCTCGCGCCGATGTTCGGCCGGTCGACCGAGTCCGCCGTGCGCTCGCTCGAACCGGTGGTCGGCATCGCCTATGTGCCGGTGCTGCGCCTGTACCTGTGCGATCCGCAGCAGTTCAACGCGAAGGCGGGGATGGCGTCGTTCGCGGGCGTGACCAGCGGCAACGAGATCATCCTGAAGGCCGATGTCCCCCGCGCACTGCCGATGACGCTCTGGCACGAGTACATCCACGCTATCCACGATTCGACCTATGCCAACCAGCCGCGCTGGCTCAGCGAGGGGCTGGCGATGAGCTACACCCTGAGCGCCAAGGGGGCGATGAAGCGCGACCGAGCCGAGGCCGACCTCAAGAACATCATCGAGCGGGGCGGCTTCTCGGAGATGCTCAACTGGAACTCCGGCGGTTCGGGCGACGCGAAGGAGAGCGCCCGCTACGCCACCGCGCACCTGTGCATCGATTACCTCCGTTTCGCCGCGGACCGCGGCGCGCCCGACACGCGCCTGGCCTTCGTGATGGGTCGAATCTCACGCCGACAGGGGGCGCGCCAGGCGATCGAGGCGGTTTACGGCATGAGCATCCGGGAACTCGACGCGGGCCTTCGAGAGCTGGCCGGGCCGTGACGGGGCACGCTGGCGCGCCGGCCCCTTCGTACCCTTGCTCCGCATGACCAACGCTGCCCCGGCAAAGCCCAAACCCCCCGCGGTCTCCGATGTGCCCGACCGCGCGGGGCGCTACGGCGCCTTCGGCGGCGCGTACGTGCCCGAGACGCTCGTGGCCGCGCTCACCCAACTCACCGAGGTCTACGACAAGGCCGCGAACGATGCCCGCTTCTGGGAGGAACTGCACGCCCTGCTGCGCACCTTCGTCGGCCGGCCCACGCCCCTGTACTTCGCCCAGGGCCTGACAGCGCATGTCCGACGCAACTTGCCCCGCGGGCAGGGGGCCAACATCTGGCTCAAACGCGAGGACCTGGCCCACACCGGCGCGCACAAGATCAACAACACCATGGGGCAGGCCCTGCTCACCCTGCGCATGGGCAAGCGCCGGGTGATCGCCGAAACCGGCGCGGGCCAGCACGGGGTGGCCACCGCCACCGCCGCGGCCCATTTCGGCCTCGCCTGCGAGGTGTACATGGGCGCGGAGGACGTCCGCCGCCAGCGGTTGAACGTCACGCGGATGCGCCTGCTGGGGGCGAAGGTGATCGAGGTCGAGGCGGGCAGCCGCACGCTCAAGGACGCGACCAACGAGGCGATGCGCGACTGGATGGGCAGCGTCGAGAAGACGCACTACATCATCGGCAGCGTGGTGGGGCCTCACCCCTTCCCCATGATCGTGCGCGATTTTCAGAGCGTCATCGGGCGTGAGACCAAGGCCCAGTCCCTGCGCCTGCTGACCAAACTCCCCGATGCCGTGGTCGCGTGCGTGGGCGGGGGGAGCAACGCCGCGGGCATCTTCTATCCCTTCGTCGATGACCCCAAGGTCAAACTCATCGGCGTCGAGGCGGGCGGACGCGGCCCCGGCCCGGGCCAGCACGCGGCCCCCCTCTCGCACGGTTCGCCGGGCATCCTCCACGGCTCGCTCAGCTATGTCCTGCAGGACGAGAGCGGCCAGACCGCCGATGTCCACTCCTGCTCCGCCGGGCTGGACTACCCCGGCGTCGGCCCGGAGCACTCGTACTGGAAGGACGCGGGCCGCATCACGTACACGTCCGCCACGGATGAAGAAGCCCTCGGCGCGTTCCGGTTGCTCGCCCGCACCGAGGGGATCATCCCGGCGCTGGAGAGCAGCCACGCCATCAGCCACGCCGTCAAACTCGCGGCGGAGATGAACGCCGAGCAGAACCTCGTCATCAACCTCTCGGGCAGGGGCGACAAGGACGTGGACGAGGCGAGCCGGTTGATCGGCGAAGCGCGATGAGTCATCGCCGATGCGCCCCGGGCCGGTGCGCCCGGGCCGACCATGAAACGCTACCGCCCCGCCTCCGCCGCCAGTTCCGCCGCGGCGGGCGAATCCGGCCCCACCAGAGATCGGAAGAGC
>DDSA01000046.1 GCA_002343715.1 Phycisphaerales bacterium UBA2402
GCGTCTTCGGTCCGCGGGGAGCGCCGGGCGGCCGCCAAGCGACCGGGCCCCGGCGGTGGACGCATGGGCCGCTCGATGCTGGGCACGGTGGTCGAGCAGCTCGTTGGCGCCGGCGTCGAGGCCAGCGGCCGGAACGGAGCGCACTCGTAGCGCACGCCAGGAACGCAGCCGCAGGCCGCGACGGCCTGACAACCCATCGACCAGCCCAGGGAGGGCGTGACACGTGAAACATCGAATCCTGATTGCTGCGCTGCTGGTGGGCGCGCTGGGCGCCGGCGGGTGCGCAACCAAGGGCGCCACATTCGAGCAAGGTCTGTATGCTGGCCAAGCGCAGGCCCGCATCCAGCAGAACCACGAGGACGAAGCCCGCGACGCCGCGTACTGGCAAGGTGTCGCCTACGCCCACCAGCGCGCCGACATCGAGGCCGTGGCGGCCCAGGCGCGGGCCAAGGCCGCCTCGATGCGCAACCCGCAATCGGCCGCCGAGCAGGGATGGAACGCCGCGGCGCGCTACGGCCGGGAACTGGTGAACCTCGAGCAGGTACACGCCGAGGCGCGCGCCAATCGCGCCGGGCGAAGCGAGGTCGCCGTGGAACTTTCGAACACGCCGGTGGACGTGTTCCAGATGACCGAGCGCCAGAACGAGGCGCGGTCGCAGTTCGCGCGGTCGACGCTGACGGGTGGTGTTCAGCTCGTCACCTCGATCATCGCGGACTGGCAGGCCGCCGAGGCGCGCGCCAGCGAACTGAAGGCCCAGCAACAGCGCGAGGAGGACCTGAAGAAGCGCGAGAGCGATCTGGCCGCGCGCATCGCCGAGTTGAACGCCCACCACGAAGCGCCCGCAGAACCGCAGCCGACCGCGCCCACGGTGCCGGTCAACCCCACGACGCCAGCCACCGGGAGCTGATGATCTACCATGAACGTGACCATTGCAGACATCCAGGCGGTGATCCGCCAGCACCAGACGGCGCCCGGCGTGGCGCTGACCGATGAGCAGAGCGAGGCGGCCGCGCGGGCCTTGATGGCGCGCGTGGTGGCCAACACCCAGGCCGACGAGGACGAAGCCCACGACAAGGCCATCCTGGCCGAGCTCGAGCGCATCAACAACAGCTACCCCACCGTGGTTGGATCAGGCGTGGGCGCGCCTGATGTCGAGGGCACCAAGCGTTGGCGGCAGGAAGGCATTCTGCGCCACGACAAGGCCCTGGCCGGCGACGTCCAAGGCTGGGAAACGACGCGGGCCAAGGTGTTCGCTGGCGTGAAGGCAGCGGCCGCCGTGGCCGTCTCGGGCGGAACTCCCGTTGGGTACATGGCCGCAATCTCCTCGCTGGCCGATCTGCTGCAGGACGCCAGCACGCAACTCTGACCAACCAACCCGGGCCGGGCACATCGCCCGGCCCATACCCGGAGACCGACAATGCGAACCCGTCAACAATCCGCCGATCGCCTGGCCGCCCGCAACAGGGCCCAGGCCGCCGTGAACGCCTGAAGGCGGAGAACGAGGGCATCCGCGCCGTGAATGCGCGACTGCGGGCAGATCGCGAGGCCATGGAGGCGGCAATCCTGCCGCTGGTCGAGAACCTCGAGCGATGGAACGAAGGCGGCGAGCCGGCCTCGGCCGAGGATTCTCGGGCGATGTATCTGGCGCTGTGCCAATCCGTTGGCCGCGAGCCGAGGGTGTGATCATGGCTCAGCGTCCACCGCTGCATCGTCCGCAGGGCTACCGTCTCAAGCGCGAGGGCGGCCGAGGGCCGCGCAACCCCGAGGTGGCCAAGGTGCACAACTCGGTGCGGTGGCAGCGGCTGCGAGCGGCCAAGCGCGCGAGCAACCCCACCTGCGAGGATCCGTTTGCGATGCACGAAAGCTCGGGGCGTGTCGTGTTAGCCGACCAGGTGCACCACATCGTGCCTATCGCACGCGATCCGTCGCGAGCCTTCGACATGGACAACCTCATGTGCGTGTGCCGCGCCTGCCATGAGCGGTTGGAGCGCGGGGAGCAGCCAAAACGAGTGCAGGAGGGGGGAGGGGGGCGAAAATGTTCCTAGGTCCATTTCTCCACAGCGCATCTCTGAGCGCTTCGTGAAAACTAACTCGGATTCCGGTAAATTAAGCACCGGGGAAAGGCGTAGGCGATGAAGCGGGGGCCGAAGACAAAGTCGGTTGGGGGCGGGGTTGGGCTGGACAAGTTGCCGGCCGCGCCGCTGCGGTTGAACGTCGAGGCGCGGAAGGCGTTTCGCGAGCTGGCTCAGATCTGCGAGGCGAACAAGGTGTTGAGCGACATGAGCCCGCCGTTCCTCGAGCTGGCGGCGATGAACCTGGCGAACGTGCGGAAGGCGCAGAAGGATTTGGACAAGCGGGGGTTGGTGATCAAGGTGCGCCAGGGGGAGCGGGTGAACCCGGCCATGGGCGTGCATGCGATGGCGCGCCAGGGGTTCGAGGCGTGCGCGGATCGGTTGGGGATCTCGCCGAGCAAGGCCAAGGCGGTGGAGAAGGTGGAGGACAAGAAGGAAGAGACTGAAGACCCGAACGATCCTGAGAAGTTCTTCAAGGAGTGAGCATGGCTCGGGCGAAGAAGGCGAAGGTGGTTGAGTTGACGCCGTGGCAGGCGTGGTGTGCGGAGCGGCCGGGGCGGGTGATCCCGGGCTATGACGCGGACGCGACGGCCAAGCCGGGGATGTTCTTCGACCGGGAGGCGGCCGAGGAGGCGCTGGGGTTCATCCGGCTGTGTTGCACGCACGTGGAGGGGCCGCTGGCGGGGCAGCCTATCGAGCCGGGGCCCTGGCAGGATGCGTTCGTGGGGGCGTTGTTCGGGTGGAAGCGGTCCGACGGGACGCGGCGATACCACAAGACGCTGGTGATGGTGCCGCGCAAGAATGCCAAGACGACGACGGCGGCGGCCTGCGGGTTGTATGTGATGACGCGGCCGCAGCCGAAGAAGGGGCGGAAGATCCACCCTATGCAGTGCTACGCGGCGGCGGGCAACGCGGAGCAGGCGGGGATGATTTACCGGGCGATGGCGGGGATGGTGACGCAGAAGCCGGCGTTGTCGAAGCGCCTGGAGGTGATCGGGAACGCGACGGGGAGCAGCCACACGACGAAGCTGATCCGGTCGCTGGTGCATCCGATGACGTCGATGAAGGTGATTTCGTCGGACGGGAAGACGAAGCACGGCGGCAACCCGGCGTTTGTGATCATCGACGAGCTGCACAGCCACCAGAATCGCGAGCTGTGCGACGCGTTGGAGACGGGCGTGGCGAGCCAGTTGGAGCCGCTGGTGATCATGATGTCGACGATGGATCACGAGGGGGAATCGGTCTGCAACGAGAAGCACAAGTATGGGTGCGCGGTGCGGGATGGGAAGGTGGACGCGCCGGAGTTCCTGCCGGTGATCTGGGAGGCGCCGGAGGAGGCGGATTGGAAGGACCCGGCGGTGTGGGCGTTGGCGAATCCGGGTTATCCGGTGTCGCCGACGGAGGTATACATGCAGTCGGCGTGCAACGAGGCGCAGGTGATCCCGGGCAAGGAGGGGGAGTTTCGCCGGCTGCACTTGAACCAGAAGACGAAGCAGGAGACGCGGTGGTTGCCGGCGGTGCTGTGGGCGGGGTGCCGGGATGAGCGGCCGAAGGTGGAGGTGGACAGGGGGCTGCTGGGGCGGCCGGCGTACGGGGGCTTGGATCTGTCGGCGACGGGGGACTTGACGGCGCTGGTGCTGTTGTTCCCGGGGGCGGGGCCCAGGGGTGAGCATGTGGTGCGGCGGCGGTTGTGGATCGCGACGGACAACGGGCACCAGGCGGAGAAGCGGGACGGGGTGCCTTATGTGACGTGGAGGAATCGGGGGCTGATCGAGTTCATGCCGGGGAGCGGGATCGATCAGGAGAAGATCAAGGACGGGGTGCGGGAAGAGGCGGAACGGTATGTGTTGAAGAAGGTTGGTTTCGACCCGTGGCATTCGGAGTTGCTGGCGAATGAGTTGTTGAATCACGAGCCGCGGGTGAAGATGGTGAAGTTCGGGCAGAGCTTTTCGAACTTCAATCAGCCGACGTGTGCTTTTGAGAACATGCTGAAGAAGAAGGAACTACTGCACGAGGGCGACGGGCCGATGGAATGGATGTTCGGGAACCTGGCGCTGGAGTCGAGCAAGGGGCTGGTGAAGCCGAGCAAGGCGAACCCGAAGCAGCGGATCGACGGGATGGTGGGGTTGATCATGTGCATCGGGCTGATGCTGGCGGACAACGGGGTGGAGGAGGAGAGCGATACATTGGAGAGCGGGGCGGTGGCTACCGTCGGTCGGTGAAGTCGCGGCCGGTGATGATGGAGAGGAACCAGAGGGCCAGATCGAGCAGCAGTCTCAACCTTGGATGATGTGGCATGGCGGGAGGCCTCCACAGATGATGCATCAACGGGGTAAGGCGTTGCGGTTGCGGATGAGGGTTGAGGAGCTGAGGGGGAAGGGTTACTCGGTGGAGGAGGCGGCGGTGATCATGGGGGTGAAGCTGTCGACGGTGCGGCGGGCGTTGGCTGGGAAGCGGCGGAAGGGCAAGGGAGGAGGGAGCAGGGAGGAGGGAGGAGGGAAGGGCAGTGCGAGGTGCGAGGTGCGAGG
>DDSA01000140.1 GCA_002343715.1 Phycisphaerales bacterium UBA2402
GGCGGAGCGGGTTGACCGGCCTTCACCGCGGCCTGTGCGGCCTCGGCGCGGGACTGCTCAGCCTCGCGCATGATCCGGTTCGCGGCCTTCTCCGCCGCCGCGCTGAACTTCGCTTCGTCCAGTCCGAGTGTTCTGGCGGCGTCCGCCACGGCCGCAATCACCAGCGGGGCCGCCGCGGCGGGATCGGCCGCGCCAAGGGCGGCGCTCTCCGCCGCGACCATGACGGGTTCAGCACCGCGGGCCAGGTGCTGCTCATCCATCGCCGCCAATCGCGGCGCGACGACGCCGTACAACAGCAGCGACGACAGGACCAGCGACAGGCTGGTGCGCATCCCCACGATCATGCCCGCCGCGATCAACAAGGCGGACGGCTCGAACGCGAAACCCGCCGCGTGACGATGGCCGGGGTACAAGCGGTCCAGCGTGTGCATATCGATCTCCGCCGGGATGCGGAACCGGATGAAATCGAAGAATCGCTTGAGAAAACCAACGCTGTCCAGCACATCATCGCCAACACGCAGGAAGCCGATCACCAGCCCGGCGACCAGCCCCCAGACAAGGCCGTAGGCCTTCTGTACCGCTTCAGCGCTGGCGCTGTAGAGACTCCGGAGCGTCTCCGCCGCGGCGGTGCCGGTCGGGAAAGGGAGTTGTTCGTGATTGATCATCTGCCGCTTCATAGGGATGGCGAGAAACACCCCCATGAGGCCGGTGCAGAGCGTGAAAATAATGACGATCCAGGGCGCTGTAATGTCCCAGGTCTTGATCTCGCTCAGGGGCACGCCTTCGGGGACTTCCTTGAGCAGCACCAACGCGCCGAACATGGTCGCGATCGTCGATCCGGTGGAGTAGCCCGCGGCGGAGGCGGTGCTCGCCATGCACGCGTTCTCGAGCACGGTCATCTGACTGACTTTGCCCCCCAGTGAGAACCGGACGAAGTTCCAGATGACAAACGAGAGCACGCACGCCGTGATGGCGATGCCGAAGGCCCAGCCGATCGAGAGCGTTGTGTACAGGTTCGCCGCGGACATCAGCATGCCCAGGAACCCACCCATGATGACCGCGCGCACCGTGAGTTGCGGCATGCGGTCGCCCTGGTAGACGTGCTCGATCCAGTGTTGGTCTTTCTGCTCAGGCGTCGCGTCGGGCGGGAGTGATGGAATCAAACTCGGATCACGCGGCGGGAGAGGAGTTGGGCTTGACATGCGGGAGAGTTCCGAACGCAGCGGGCTTGGAAAGGGCACACCCTAAGACCGTTCACGGCGTGGGGCAACTCATCCACATGAATTGAAAGAAGGGCGTGAGGGTCAGCCCGACACGGCAACCGTAGTTATAGGACGCATTTGCACAACCGAGGCCGCGAACTTGCCTCAAGCACACCCGTTCTCCCAGGCAAAAAAGAACGTTTCGACATCTGCTCCGTCAACACCGCCGTCCTGATTCACATCGGAGGCAGAATCGCCGTTTTCCCATGCCTCGAAAAAGGCTTGTACATCGGCCCCATCAACACCGCCGTCCTGATTGAAATCAGCGATGATCGGAGGCGGCAGGTCAAGGACGACATTGTCGAAGGATTGTTGGGCCGAAAAATCGTACAGCCCGACGCGGCCCGATGAGAACAGATCAGTTGTGATCGAGGTAGCCGGGGTGCAGGAGCCGTTCACATACGCCGTGTACAGATCGCCTCGAACAACGACGCGGATGCGTACGTTCTGGTTGGCGGTAAAGAGACCGTCGATGCGGCCGAGCGCGACGCTGTAGGTGCCATGTTGAACGATGTGCCAATACAGACCGCGGCCCATCCCGAGAAATCCGCCTGTCACGAGAAGAACGCCGCTGTCGGAGTCCGGGTCAGTGCGCACCCAGATTCCCCCGTCAACGAGGCCGATGACATCGACCTCGAAACTCAGGTCGCCCAGGATGTAGGGAAGAAGCGAGCGAGTGGTGGGGTTATTGCTCGGCGCGAGCGAATCGTACCGGCCGTCGATCGCGGTCCAGTTGCCCCTCTCGTTGCTCCATTGGGGAGAAGGCCCTGCGTTGAAATCGTCGGTGAAAATCTGTGCGTGCGAGATGCACGCGAGGAACAAGCACGGTACGAACGAGAACCGCGACGCTCGAAGTTTCATGGAATCCTCCTCGATGACGCGATGGCGTCATCAGTTCATTGTTCGAGTCGTCTTCATCGTCCGCTACAGAATGGGGTAATATACAGAAGAATGACGCTCGGTGTGAATGAGCACCCCGGTTTATCGGATCTCGAAGCCGCAGCGAGAGGGACCGCCGGCGGCATCGCCGAGCATCTGGCGGTGTGCGAGGAATGCCGAGAGCAGGTCGAAGTGATCCGCGCGGATAACGCCATGCTTCTCTCGATCCGGGAGGCGCTTTCCGAACGGCGCGCTTCGGGATCATTCGCCGTTCCCTGCGCTGTACGTCAATTTCCGATCGACCTGGTGCCCGGGTACACCCTGCTCGAACCGATCGGCGAGGGTGGTCAAGGGGTGGTCTACCGGGCCAAGCAGGACGGGACAGGCCGCGAGGTCGCGGTCAAGATGCTCCGCGGCGCGGCCTTTGCCTCTGAGCGGCAACGTCGTCGTTTCGAGCACGAGGCGGAAATTGTGTCACGTCTCAAGCACCCCGGCATCGTCACGATTTATCACGTCGCGGCCTTGCCGGGTGGGACGCACGCGATCGTCATGGAACTCGCATCAGGCGTTCCGCTCGATCGCTTCGTTCCGGGGGGCACATCCGGATTCGCCGGAGCGGCATCCGGCGACGATGCGGGCAAGCCCGCCGCCATGCCGGAATCGAGCGAACCCCTTGTCGGCACTCTCGCACCCGGCTCGTTCCGTGAGTTGCTCGGTGTCTTTGTCCGGGTCTGCGACGCGCTGGAGCACGCGCACCAAAGAGGCGTGATCCACCGGGACATCAAGCCTACCAACATACTCGTCGATGCAGACGGCCTGCCCCGTGTTCTCGATTTCGGCCTCGCGATCTTTGCCGCGGATATCGATGCGACCCGCTTCACGCGAGCGGGTGATGTGCATTGCTCCCCGCCGTACGCCGCGCCCGAGGTCTTTTCGGGCGAGCTCGACGCCTCGGATGTGCGAAGTGACGTGTACTCGCTGGGCGTCGTGCTCTATCGGTTGTGCACGGGTACGCTGCCCTACGACACCGGCGACACGGTATTCGAGGCGGCGCGCGTCGTGCAGAAAACGCCGCCGAGACCGCCGCGGGAGTTCATCCGGGGATTTCCCGCCGATCTCGAGGCGATCCTGCTCAAGAGCCTGGAAAAGGAGAAGGAGAGCCGATATCAATCGGTGGCGGCGTTGCGGGGCGATATCGAACGTTTCCTCCGTGGCGACCCGATCGAGGCCCGCGGGCACAGCACCTGGTACGTCCTGCGCCGGCGGGCGAGGCGTTACTGGCACTATCTTGCCTTGACAGCGGCGACGGTCGTGGTGATGGCAGGAATAGCCGCGACGATGAGCATGCTGTATGTTCGGACGGAATCCGCGAAGTGGATCGCGGAAGAAAGGCGTCGTGAAGCGGCGATAGCGCGTGGGAGGGTATTGGCACGTGCGGGAGACTTGAGTCTTGCCGCCGGCGCGGTCTGGCCCGAAGTACGATCCGGCGACTTGCTCAGCGAATGGGCGCTGTGGGATGTGTATCAACGCTACTCGTGCCTCGCGACGTTCCGCGCAATGCCAGTTGAAGTTGAGCGCCCGGAAGCCGTGCAGATCGCTTTTCCCTCCAACAACGAGATCGTCGCGGTATCAGCGTCCCTGGACACCGTGGTGGCGTTTCAGATGATCGAGCCAGGCGCCTGGACGAGAACGGTATCGAGTGGCGGAGGGTGTGCGGGCGCGGTCAGCCACATGCATTTGTTCGCCGAAGGCCGAAGTGGAGTTTTCAGGCAGAGTCACGCACTCCGGCTCGTGAGGTTCGGCACGCGAACTGAGTGTGCCACCCTGGCGATGGATTCAATCGAACCTGAGCGGGGGGTGATAGCCGAGGCGGGTGGATTAATCGCCGTGGGTGGAAAAGATGGTTCCGTCAACCTTTTTTCGTCCCGAGATTGGTCCGACGGGGATCGTCTGTATCCAACACGGAATATTACGGCGATCGTCGGGGTCGGCATTGCGGGCGTTGGGTTATCCGGGTGCGCTTCGATGTTGGGTGTCCAATTGGTGCTGGGA
>DDSA01000150.1:0-2267 GCA_002343715.1 Phycisphaerales bacterium UBA2402
AGCACGGGGGGCGCGCCGGCGTTGCGGGAGAAGAAGCCGCTCTGGCGGATCGGGAGCTTGTACTGGTCCGCCGCGGGCTTCAGGCTCGTCGGCTGCTCGTACACGAGGTTCGACAGGCCTTCGGCCACCTCGGCGAAGCGTCGGCTGGCGGCGCCCTTCTTGAGCTCGGCCTCGATCTCCGGCGTGGCCTGCGCCAGGCAGGCCGCCACGGCGTGCTTCATCACGAGGCGGGGGGGCGTGCGGCCCGCGACCATCCCCGCCCGCATCTGCGCGATCGTGTCCTGCATCGCCGCGGGCATCTTCTCCAGGCGCGAGGCGTAGTCCGCGAACTGCTTGGGCGTGCGCAGCGGGATCATGTCGGCGATCTGAGGCCAGGTGACGTGCGGCCCGTCCATCGTGTTGATGGGCATCTGCTCCGGGAAGAGAGCCGCGCCGTCGATCGCCAGCGAGAGCTCGTAGTCGAGCAGGTCCGCGTCGAGCGCATCCTCTTCGCCCAGGCCCGCCCGGTCGATGCGGCGCAGACGCTCGCGCAGGGTGTTGAGTTCCTCCAAACGACCGGCGCACGCACCCGGCGAATCATCGCGCAGCCGGTCGTTGTAGCGCTCATCGCCCAGCGTGCCGGCCCAGACCGGGTTGGCCCGCATCTGGTACTCCACGTAATCGTCCAGCAACTCCAGCATCGGCCCAGACCTTGTCATGATCTTCCTGGCGACCCCGGGCGGGTTCTTGAACGCCGCCGCCGCGCCCGGCTCGGCGGGCTTGGGTGACTGGGGAATCACGCGCACCCCCGGCGACGATTCCTGCGCGATGGCGCACGACACACCGCACACGGCGAGAAACAACCGGATCATCGCGGATCGTAGTGCCGCATCCACGCGATGCGCTCCCCCGAACCTTCCGGATGAATGCCCCGCGCCTCCCGACCGCGCCTCTGCATCGTCTTCGGCGACCAACTCGACCCCGAGGCCCCGCTCGTCCGTGACCTCGGACCGGACGACACCGTGTTGATGATGGAAGTGGCCGAGGAGTCGCGCCACGTCCCCAGCCACGTCCAGCGCACCACGCTCTTTCTCTCGGCCATGCGGCACTTCGCCGCGGCCTTGCGCGAGCGGGGCCGGCGCGTGCGCTATATCGCGCTCGACGATCCGGACAACACGGGCACCTTCGAGTGCGAGATCACACGGGCCGCCGCGGCGCTGCGGCCCGCGGAGGTCGTCTGCACCCACCCCGGCGAGTGGCGCGTGCTGACCATGCTGCGCCGGGTCTGCGCCGCGCTGGATCTCCCGCTCACGGTGATGTCCGACACGCACTTCCTGACCACCCCCGAGCTGTTCGAGGCATGGGCGAAGGACCGTTCCACCCTCACGATGGAGTATTTCTACCGCGAACAGCGCCGCAGGACCGGCTACCTGATGGAGGGCATCGGCAAGGCCGCCACACCCATCGGGGGCGTCTGGAACTTCGACAAGGAGAACCGCCTCCCCTTCGGCCCCGGCGGGCCCAAGCCCCGGCCCCCACCGCCGCGCCGCATCGAGCCGGATCCGATCATGCGCGAAGTGATCAAGGTCGTGCAACGCACGCTGCCGGGCCTTCCCGGCGAGGTCGCTTCATTCGCCTGGCCCGTCACCCGCGCCCAGGCGCTGCTGGCCCTCAACGACTTTCTCTCGCATCGCCTGCCCCGCTTCGGCCCGTACGAGGACGCGATGTGGGAGGGTGAGCCGACCCTGTACCACTCCACGCTGTCGGCCCCGCTGAACCTGAAACTCCTCGACCCGCGCGAGTGCTGCGAGGGTGCGGTCCGGGCGTACCTCGATGGCCGCGCCCCGCTCCAGTCGGTCGAGGCGTTCATCCGCCAGATCATCGGCTGGCGCGAGTTCATCCGGGGCGTCTACTGGCTCGAAGGCCCCGGGTACGCGGCCCGCAACGGCCTGGACAGCCGCGGCGACCTACCCGCCTTCTACTGGACCGGCGACACCGACATGGCCTGCCTGAAGGCCTGCATCGGGCAGGTGCTGGACACCGGCTTCGGCCACCACATCCAGCGGCTGATGGTCACGGGCAACTTCGCGCTCATCGCCGGCGTGCACCCCAGGGCCGTGAGCGACTGGTACCTGGGCATGTTCATCGACGGCATCGACTGGGTGACGCTCCCCAACGCGCTGGGCATGGTCATGCACGCCGACCGGCGCGCCGAGGCTCCCGCGGGCGTGACCGGGCTGGTGGGCACCAAGCCCTACGCCGCCAGCGGGAAGTACATCGAGCGGATG
>DDSA01000150.1:2564-2849 GCA_002343715.1 Phycisphaerales bacterium UBA2402
CACCGTCTTCTACTGGGACTTTCTGATCCGCCACCGCGAGACGCTGGCCCGGAACCAGCGCATGACCATGATGCTCCGCAGCGCGGACCGGCTCGGCGACGAGACTCGCGCCCAGATCACCATCGATGCCGACCTTCTGCGTCGGAAACTCGGCATCACCAGCGGGACGGGGTGACCGCCACGCGCTGAACCCGCCCTGTCAGGCGCGCTTGACCGGGGCACGCTTCCTCGGTACGATTGAAAAAGAGTACAAAAGTTCAATCATGCCCCGCGCCCCCCGCCCCA
>DDSA01000121.1 GCA_002343715.1 Phycisphaerales bacterium UBA2402
CAAGGTTGTGGAAATGGTCCGCGTGATGATGAAGAAGTAAGCGAGCGCCACGGCGTGGCGGTTCCTTGCTAAGCTGAAACCACTCGCCCCCGCCGCCCTGGCTCCGCGCCAAGCCGGACGGGGGTTTTGCTTGGAGGGAAAAAGATCATGAATTTCAAGCGTCTGACCGATCTCGACGTGGCCGGTAAGCGTGTCTTCATCCGCGCCGACCTGAATGTGCCACAAAACGACGCCGGCGACATCACCGACGACACGCGCATTCGCGCCTCGTTGCCGGCGATTCAATACGCGCTGGACAAGGGCGCGGCGGTGATGGTCACCTCTCACCTGGGCCGCCCGAAGGAAGGCGAATTCAAGCCCGAGGACTCGCTGGCCCCGATTGCCAAACGCATGGCCGAACTGCTGGGCAAGCCGGTGCGGCTGGTGCAGAACTGGGTGGATGGCGGTTTCGAGGTCAAACCCGGCGAGGTCGTCCTGCTCGAAAACTGCCGCGTCAACAAGGGCGAGAAGAAGAACAGCGAGGACCTGGCGCGCCGGATGGCCCGGCTCTGCGACATCTACGTCAACGACGCCTTCGGCACCGCGCACCGTGCGCACAGCTCCATGGTCGGCGTTGCGTTGCCGGACAAGGCGGCCGGCTTCCTCATGGAAGCCGAACTCAAGGCCTTCGCCGCCGTGCTCGACCATCCGTCTCGCCCGCTGCTGGCCATCCTCGGCGGCGCGAAGATCGCCGACAAGATTCCCCTCATCAAAAACCTCATCGCCAAGGCGGACGAGATCATCATCGGCGGCGGCATGGCCTACACCTTCAAAAAGGTCGTCGATGGCATGGCGATCGGTGACAGCCTGTTCGATGCGGAGGGCGCGAAGATCGTGCAGGAGCTTGTCACCCAGGCCCGAGCCAAGGGGGTGAAGCTCATCTTCCCCGTGGACTATGTGTGCGCCGACAAGTTCGACCCGGCGGCGAACACACAGCCCGCCACCGATGCCACCGGCATCCCCGCCGGCTGGCAGGGTCTCGATGCCGGTCCCGAGTCCATTGCGCTCTACCGTGCCGCCATCCTCCGGGCCAAGACCATCGTTTGGAACGGCCCGGCCGGCGTGTTCGAGTTTGAGAAATTCGCCGGTGCCACCAAGGCCATGGCCACAGCCGTGGCCGAGGCCACCGCGCAGGGTGCGACCACGGTGGTCGGCGGCGGCGATACCGCCACGGCGGCCAAGAAATTCAAGGTGGCCGACAAGGTCACGCATTGCTCCACCGGCGGCGGCGCCAGCCTCGAAATGCTCGAGGGCAAGAAGTTCGAGAGCGTGGAACTTCTCGACAACGCCTGATCCGACGCTCCGCCTTTCCGCATCCAACGATTGCCCGGGGGCGTACCCCTCTTCCGGCGTGATCATCTTTCTCTTCTATGCCGCGATCGTCTGGTACTGCTGCTTCAAGTGGCGGCGGCATTGGCTCGGTTTCGCGAGCGTCGCGGCGGGCCTGGCGCTGGTCGCCCTTTCCTCGCTGGCACTCGCTTCGATCGAGCGGTACCTGATCCGAACCGGGTCTGCTAAGACCATGGACGCCAGACTCTTCCATATGCTGCTCGGTGTGGAAGCCGCCATCGTCGGTGTGGTCGGGATCTTCTTCGCCTGCCTTCCCCGTGAGTCCCCTCAGCGACCGTGCCGCCGCTGCGGGTATGAGCTCAAGGGGCTTGAAACGTCGAACCCCACGTGCCCCGAGTGCGGACTCTCCAACGCCGCCGCACGCGTCCGCACGATCAGGTGCTCGCTCTGCTCGGAGCGCAGGCCTATCGCGTCACCCGGAGATGTCTGCGAGTCCTGTGTTCAATCACGCGCCGCCCGCGCCATCCCCGGGCCAGAGCCGTCACCCGCCGAGTGAGCCTTCGGCGATCAGGGAGGCGATGGCCTCGATGTCCGCGGTGGGGGGCCTGTCGGACGTGAGCCGTGGCACCAGCGAGCGAATCACCGCGTGCACCTCCTCAACACCATCCCCCGACCGAAGCGGCCGGTGATACTCCAGACCCTCCGCGGCGCACAGGAGTTCGATCGCCACGACGTTCCGGGCCAACTCCAAAACCCGCGCGGCCTTCGCCGCGGCGCGAGGCCCGAACGAGTTGTAATCCTCGATGCCTGCGCTGGTCGGGATGTTCGACACGCTCGCCGGCATGCACAGCCCGATGATCTCGTTGCAGCAGGCCGCCGCTGTGTACTGCGCGATCATCAGCCCGGAGTTCAGGCCCGGATCGGGAGCAAGGTAAGGCCGAAGACGGCTCTCCGCATCGAACGCCGAGACGATCCAGAAGGTGCGTCGCTCGCTGATCCCGGCGATGTGCGCCAGGGCGACGGCCGCGCAGTCCAGCGGGATCGCCAGCGGCATGCCGTGAAAGTTCCCTGCGGAGATGATGCTCCCCGGAGAGCCGGAGCGATCGGCGAACACCAGCGGGTTGTCGGTCACGGCGCCCAGTTCCCGCTCCACCGCGCCTCGGACGTACGAGAGCGCATCCGCCGCGGCGCCCAGCACCTGCGGTGTGCATCGCAGGGAGTAGGGGTCTTGCACGCGGGGATCATTCTCGCGGTGGGAGGGGATGATCTGGCTTCCGACGAGCAGCGCACGCAAACGCTCCGCGACGTGAATCTGGCCGGTCTGGCACCTGACCTCATGAACACGGGGATCAAGAAAGGAGTCGGTGCCGCGGCAGGCATCGATCGACATGGCCGCAGCGATCAGGGCGGCGTCGAGGAGCCGCTCCGCATCGGCGATGAGCAGCGCCGCGCGAGCGGCCATGAGGTGCGTGCCGTTGATGATGGCCAATCCCTCCTTGGCTTCGAGCGTGATCGGACGGATACCTGCTGCCTTCAGCGCGGTGGCGGCATCCGTCCAGGGGCCTCCCTTGACGGACACTGCGCCCTCGCCGATCAAGGCCAGACCGATCGCGGCGAGCGGGGCGAGGTCGCCGGAAGCGCCGACCGAGCCGATCGAAGGTACTCGGGGCGTGAGGCCGGCGTTGAGCAGCCCGAGGAGGGTGTCGATGATGACGGGGCGGACGCCCGACTTGCCGCGCGAGAGCGAGGCGGCCAGGAGGAGCATCATGCCGCGGACGACATCATCCGGGAGCGGCTCGCCGATCCCCGCGGAGTGCGAACGGATGAGGTTTCTTTGAAGTGCCCGCAGATCGTCGGGCGCGATGCGGCGGCGGGAGAGCGAACCGAAGCCGGTATTGATGCCGTAATGAGGCAGTCCATCGGAGAGGGCGGATTCAACGACCGTGCGTGCCGCGTTGAGGCCGGGGATGGCGGCTTTGTCGAGGATGACTGCGCGTTCGCGGCGTGCGACAGAGAGGACATCTTCGATGGAGCATGGCGATGTGGAGAGCGATAGCGGGTCGGTCATGTGTGAAGAGGGTTGGGTGAGCGATGTGAGGAAGCAAGATTCGAACATCAAAACAAAGCAAGCCCCCCGCTCTTATAACGTCCTATAAGATATATTATGTATAATCAATATGAGAGAGGTTGGTGGCTGTTTCATCGTGGGCGAAGTGACCGCCAACTCCTGCTCCCTGCTGTGTTCGAGCATCAGAGCGTTAACTCAAAGAATCTCGTGTCCGGGATCGGGTCGTTGTTGTACCTGGGGATGTCCTTGAAGCCGAGTGATTCGTAGAGTCGCTGGGCTGAGGTCATGGCTGTGTCGGTGTCGAGACGCATGGCGGCGTAGTTCATGGACTTCGCCCGGGCGATGAGTTCCTCGCAGAGAGCGCGGCCGAGGCCGGCGGCTCGGTGCGTGGGACGGACGAAGAGGCGCTTCATCTCGCAGATGCGGCCGCGTGGGGCGGGGTCGATCTCGCGGAGGGCGATGCACCCGACGGGCATGGCGCCGTCCAGAGCGAGGAGCAGGACTCCTGTTGGCGGGGCGTAGCGACCGGGGAGCGATGCCATCTCGGTGTCGAAGCCCTGGAAACAGAGAGGCGTTGAGATGCTGTCGCGGTACTCCAGCATCAGCGATTTCGCGTGGGTGATATGGTCCGGGGATTCGGCGGGGATGATGCGGATGGGCGGCATGGATATGGCGGCAGCTCCAAACTGTCTGCTTGGTGATGTGCTCTGATGCTTGACGAAGTAACAGGCCCTCGTGCCGAAAGGCACATCGTTCCGATCGGTGTGCTGTTCACGAGCTCGGGGATCTGATGCGTGCGTTGATTGCTCGGCACGCCACGGTGATGCACGCGATGGCGAACGCGCTCGCGACGATGACCAGGAAGAGTCGCATCGCGATCCGATCGATCAGTCGCCGCGAAGCGGCATCGGCCTGGGCGAGTTGCTCGGAGAGGCCGGACGATAGTTGATCCTGCTGTTTGGCGAGAATCGCGTTCATCCGTTCGAGAGTCTGGGCGGATTGCACCTCGAAATCCGCGGCGAGTCTGACCGCCGCGGATTGAAGGCCCGCCGCGAACTCGTGCCCGAGATGTTCGACCGTGGTGGTGCGCTCCGTGTTGAAAGCGGTGGTTGTCTTCTCGATGAAATCACTGACCTGCCTGGACAGGGCCGTGTCGAGTTGTTCGATCGCGGCGGCACGCTCCTTGGGCAGTTCGTCGAGCGTTCTGTCGTACGAAGCGACGAGCTGACGCGTTGACGCGGTAAACTCGCTCAGTGAATCGGTGATTCTCGTGCTATTCTCCACGAGTTGCCGCATCTCGCCAACACCCATCACTCGGGTTGTGGTCAGTTCGACCTGCCATCCGAGAATCACGGGAGTTCGCTTCGCGAAGAAAGCCAATCGTTCGGCGAGCAGACGGGATTCCTGCAGCTCGCGGGTGGCGGGCGTGAGATTGGCCGAGGGATCGATCCAGAGCAAGGAGAGAATGCTGCTGGGCGCGACGACCTGTCCGCTCGCGCCGGCTTGTCTCGCGGTGGCGAACTCCTGGAGCCGCACCCAGGAGAGGTCGTGTCGGTCGGGGTTCTCCGTTCTCCACTGAACAATCAGCTCCCGCAGTTCCCGCTTCTGCTGCTGCGTCAGAACCCGGTCGGCGTGACTCCACACGTCCCGCTCCGCGGTGGCGAAGGCTGTGAGGAGTGCGAGTCGATCCGTGTCTGAAAAGGCATCGGCGGCCCAAGGTTCTTCGAGCCACATCCGTTGCAGCATAACCATTGTCACCAGATCCACCAGACCGACATACGGGTTGGGGCCGCTGGCGGCTGACAACGCCGCGAGTCCGGTGCTCAGGCGTAAGCGGGCGGCACGCGTCCTTGAGTCCGGGGTATCCGCGCGGGTGAACACGACATCACAGGCATCGGCGATGGTAAACATGACCTTGTCGCTGAGGCTCATCAGGGCGGACTGCGTCTCGACGGCGCTGAGTGTTGAATCGCGCCACTGGTTTCCGAACCTGCGGGTTGTTGAGGGTTCCGCGCAGCCGGTCATGAAGAACGCGAGCAGAAGGAGTACGAGACAGCGGAACGAACGCCGTCTGAGGCGGTCGAGCGGGGTGAGCCAATCCTCAGAGTTCAATGGGCACTCCGCGGTAATCACCGTGTCACGGAGCGGGGCAATGCGTGCTGCATCGGTTCGGGGAGAACAGAGTGCTGTGCCGGGGTGGGTGATGGCGTTCGTGCCTTGCATCGAGCGATGATAGTTGTCCGGGTTGACCTTCAGTTTCAACTCCCCCACCACCGACGCTGAGTCGGGCTTCGCCGGGTTGAGAGGGCCGGGGTACTGATCGCGCCTTCGCGGCATCTCTTGCAGGAAGCGGATCTATTCTGTGGATGTGTGCGGCGCTCTCGACTGCCGTATGGTCATTCGCGTGATCCGTGCATGTACGGCACTTCCGCATCGTCTCGTGTACTTCTTCACCATTACCCCCCCCGGGTCATAGATTCTCATGAACTGGATGGACGCGAGTCTTTGGATCTGGACGCTGCTTCTCGGTGAGTGGCTGATCCGGCTCATCATGCTGGTTGTTGTTCCCTTCAGGAGGTCGCCGGCGGCGACGAAGGGTTGGCTGCTGCTCATCTTCTTTGAGCCGTGGATCGGGTTGTTTCTGTACCTGCTGATCGGTCGGGCGAAACTGATGCGTTGGCAACGGGATCGTCTGGCTCTTCTGCCGAGAGTCATGTCGCGGGTCGCGGATCGGCTTCACGGTCACCCGAACCGATTTCAGCCGGACGTTGCTCCGGGGCTATTGCAGGCCGTCAACCTCGCGACCAATCTCGGCCAAAGCCCGATTCTGGGAGGGAATCACGTTGAGTTGCTCGCCGAGTATGACGGCACGATCTCGCGTCTTGTTGCGGATATCGATGCGGCGGAGCACCATGTTCACTTTCTGTACTACATCTTTGCGGATGACCACGCGACCGCGCCTGTGATCGAAGCACTCGGGCGCGCCCGCTCTCGTGGAGTGATCTGCCGCGTGCTCGCGGATGCGATCGGCTCGCGGTCGGGGCTTCGGACGCTTCGTCCGAAGTTGACGGCGATGGGTGTTTTCGTTCATGAGATGCTGCCGGTGAGCCTGGTGCCGTGGAGGATGGCGAGACTGGATCTTCGCAACCACCGGAAAATCGCGGTAATCGACGGCCGGATCGGGTACACCGGGTCGCAGAACTTGGTCGCCGCGGACTCAAAGAAGGACATCGTCTACGTCGATCTCATGGTCCGCGTGACCGGCCCGGTGGTGATGGAGTTGCAATATATCTTTGCCGCGGACTGGTTTCTGGAGTCCGGCGAGGTACTCGACGGCGAGAAGGAGTTTCCCGAGCCGATGGTCGCCGGGGAGGTAGCGGCGCAGGTGCTGCCGAGCGGGCCTGATTTCCCGATGCAGAACAATCAACGGCTGTTTGTCGCCCTGATTCATGGGGCGCACAAGCGGGTGGTGCTCACGACCCCGTACTTCATCCCGGATGAGCCTCTCCTGCAGGCGATGCAAACCGCGGTGCTGCGCGGCGTGGAGGTACACCTCTTTGTATCGGAACAAGGGGATCAGCCGGTGGTGTCGCTGGCGCAGGAATCCTATTACGAGGAGTTGTTGCGCTCCGGCGTGCGGATCCACCTGTTCCGGGGCGGCTTCCTTCACGCCAAGCACTTGAGCATCGATGATTCTCTCTCGCTGATCGGATCGAGCAACCTGGATGTGCGGTCGTTCGCGCTCAACGCCGAGGTGATGCTCGTCATCTACGAACGTGCCGTCACGGCGCGCCTTGTCGTTGAGCAAGAGCGGTACCGATCGGAGAGCCGTCCGCTCACCATCGAGGCCTGGTCGCGTCGGTCCTTTTTCCGAACGGTGGGGCAGAATCTTGCCCGGATGCTCAGCCCGCTGGTGTGAGCTTCTTCCATGGTTCGTATGCTGACCAGATGTGAGTTGGCGAGGATCTTTCACGGTCTATGATGCGCCGGGTTCTGAGACATGAGGTGTGATCGCTGAGACTCATCCATATTGGGTGGCTCCGAACGCTCCGATTGTTTAGTCAACTTAAGTAACAACATCAGATTCTTCGGCAATAAGGGACACACACATGGCGAACCTCACGGTATGGAAGTTTGAAACCGCCTCCGGCGCGACCGAAGCCCTGACTACGCTCGCGGAGCTGCAGCGGCGGCATCACATCATCCTGATCGACGCTGCCGTGGTGACGTGGCCTACGGGCAAGAAGCAGCCCCGCACGCGGCAGGCGGTCGATCTGGTCGGTCGTGGAGCGCTGGACGGGGCGTTCTGGGGGATGCTGTTCGGGCTGCTGTTTTTCGCGCCGTTGCTGGGGATGCTGGTGGGCGCGGCGGTGGGCGGAGTATCCGGGAAGTTCAAGGACTACGGGATCAATGATGATTTTATCAAGGACGTTCGGTCAAAGGTGACCGAAGGGACTTCGGCGCTCTTTCTCCTGACCGGCGCTGCCGATCGGGAGAAGGTACAGGAGGCCTTTCAGAACACGAAGATGGAGTTGATTTCCTCCAATCTGTCCGAGACCCAGGAGGCGGAACTCCGCGCGACGTTTGGCGGCAACGAATGAGCAGGAGAGTGAAATGCCCGCATCACGCACCGGCTGATGCCGCGAGCGTGACTCGTGACTGCCTGGATTGGTAGACCGCGGCACTGATCGGAGCGATCACGAGGTTGTCGAATGCCGACACGTTTGATCGTGCACGCGTCCGTCGCCGCTTTTTTCACCTGGGTCATTCCCCTTTATCGCAGTCATGAACCGTCCGCCTTCACGCGCCTGTTCCGAAACACCGATTTGCTGGCGATGGTGTTCGATCGGTCGTTGGACTGCCCGTAAGGAACCGAGCCGGTCATCACCGTGTTCCCTCGCGGGCTGGTCCCGCGTCGTCTGGGAACAGTCCTTCGCGCTTCAATGCGCCGGCGGGTTCTTGCTGACGAATCCGGCCGAGGCTCGGCTTCATTTCCGCCTGCATGACTCATGATGTTCTTTTCATCACGGTCTGATGATCGACGGCGCGCGGTCGTATCATTGAGGCGAGCGGCGTGGGGCTTGAGTTGACCGGCGACTGTGCGGGGCGTGTCGGGCGTGGTAGTCATAAGTTTCAGGGGGTCAACCCCCGCACATCCGTGTGCGTGTGACGATCGGATGATTTGAACGAGATTCGATGCGAATGACCGATCCTTGCACAGACGCGAGCACTACCGATACTTCCGCCCGGAGACGGGTGCCGACGGGCCTTCCCGGGTGGGTTCGCGCGGTGCTCCGCTTTGTCCGCACAACCCTCATTATCTTCGCGAAGTTCGTTCTGGCGGCCTGGCTGGTGCTGGCTGTCTACTACTCGAATCTGCCCTGGCCGTGGGCAAGGTTCGCGCTGGCGGCAGCGCTCGCGGCCTTTGCGGTGTGGGCGCTGTGCATCTCGAACCGGAGGGCGACGCGGACCGTGTTCGCGGTGGTTTACGTCCTGGTCGTCTTCTGGTGGATCATGATCCCCCCGTCGCACCACAGGCCGTGGCGTCCGGAAGTGGCGGTTCTGCCCCGGGCGATCATCGACGGTGACCGGGTTCGCATGGAGGGAGTGCGGAACTTCGAGTTCCGCGACCGGGATGATTTCACGGAACGTTACGAGACGCGGGAGTTCTCGCTCGATCACGTGACATCGCTCGATCTGTTCGTCTCGTACTGGGCGAAAGGCCCGGTGGCGCACACCTTCGTCAGCTTCAACTTCGATGACGGCACGCCGCCGCTGTGCATCTCGATCGAGACACGTCCGGAAGTCGGCGAGGGATTTGACCCGATCGCGTCGCTGTTCAAGCAGTTTGAGTTGATCTATGTGGTCGGGGATGAGCATGACCTGGTGGGGTCGCGGGCGAGTCATCGGGATGAAGAGGTATTCATCTACCCGCTCCGAACCGAGCCGGAAGGCGTACGGAGGCTTTTGCGGGTGTATCTCGAGCGGATCAATGAGATTTACGATCGTGCGGAGTTCTATCACCTTCTGAAGAACAACTGCACGATCAACATCGTCCGGTACGCCAACACGGCGGGCCGGGGCGGGCGGTTCGATTTCCGGCATGTGTTCAACGGATGGATTGATCGGTATCTGTTTGCGGCGGGCTGGGTCGATACCAGCATTCCGTTCGAGGAACTCCGTCGGCGTGCCTGGATCACGGAGATCGCCAAGGCCGCGGCGCACGCGCCGGACTTTTCGTCACGGATCCGGGCCTCTCACACGCCGTGAGCATCCTACATTGCGGACAACTTCATGAATACCTTGACACAGATCGTTGCAGTGTTCATCGGGCTCTTTCTCTCGGTTCCGGGGCTGGCCCAGAATCCGATCCAATGGAACTCCAATGCGCGTGGGGCGATCGACCGGGCCCGCGAGCAGCAGTTGCCCGTGATGTTCTGGGTGACGGAGGGGAGCGGCGGGGACGGGGGAGACCTGAGGGATGCCCAGTCGGAGTCGTTCCGTGATCCGATCGTGGTGGCGATCGCGGAGCATCACTTTGTACCCGTGAGGGTCGGACGCAACAGCCGGGTGTTGGAGGAGGCGCAGCGGCTTGGCCTTCCCACCCGGCACGGACTGTTTGTCGCTATCGTGACGGCGGAAGGGCGGGTGATCGACCAGATTGATCCCGGCCAGGTGGCCGACCCGGAGGTCTTTGCCCGGCGCCTGACCGAGGCCTTTCGTTCGTTCCGTGATGGCCTGTACCGGGAGACGCTGCGGGACACGCTCATCAATTCCGAATCTTCGATGCCGTCGGTTCGGCGGGCGCTCGACACGATCTGGCGACTGAACATTCTGAGTGCGGACCGTGACATCGTGGGATTGCTCGATCGGGCGGACCTCTCCGCGGCGGAGCGCCGAAGGATTTTTTCTCTGCTTGCTTCATTCGCCACGGGGCCGAGCGTTGAAGCGCTGCTGACGTTCACCGTGAAGGGCGACCCGGATGCGGCCTCCTCCCTTGGGCGGGCCGAGGCCGGAGCGCTCGAGTTCCTTCTCACGCAACTGCCCGCCGCTGAGAGTCCGACGCCGGTGCAGATCGCCGCGTACGAAGCGGCGGCGCGGCTTGTGCGGATGCAGCGTCGCCCTGCCGCATTCTGGACGGATGCCGCCCCGGAGGAACGTGCACGAGAGGTCGAGGCGCTGCGGTCTCGCGGCACTGCGGTCCTGGAGTATTGGCAGGGTCGCATTGGTCACTGGCGGTGAACCACCGCGCGACGATGTCCCGTGCCCTGGGCCGCTCCGCGCGTTTGTGACGAGGTGCCGGGTCGTGAATCGCGCGGTTACATCTGGGCAGGGTCGTGCGTATCAGTTCGTGCGATGTGTGAGGTGTACCCGATTCGCTCTCCGCGGCGTCTGTGCTTGAAGGCACTGGCGGTTCTGGCACTGACGGCGATAACCCCCGCGGTCGGCCAGACCTGGACCAGTATCGGTCCCACGCAGACCACGGCGTTCGGCGGTGCGACAGGACGGGTGAGTGCGCTGGCGTGTTCGCCGAGTGATCCGAACCTGTACTTCGCTGCCGGTGCGGATGGGGGCGTGTGGCGGTCGCGCGATGGTGGTGCGACGTGGGAGCCACGAACGGATTTCATGCCCACCACCGCGATGGGGGCGCTGCTGATCGACCCCGCGGAGCCGCGGATCATCTATGCGGGAACCGGCGAGGCCAACTTCGCCAATCACAGCCGCCCGGGTCTTGGGATCTACAAATCGATGGATGAAGGCGAGACGTGGAGACACCTCGCGGCGGAGGTCTTTGCTGGTCGGTGCATCTCCCGCATGGTGATGGATCGCTCCGCCACGCCGGCGCGTCTCTTCGCGTCGGTGACGAGGGCGGGGGGATTCCCGACCCGGGCGGCGGCGAAGGGGCACCCGCTGGCCACAGCGCGGCGGGGTGTGTGGAAGTCTGATGACGGGGGAGAGACGTGGACCGCGGTACTGAACCTGCCCGATGACGACGCGACGGACCTGGCGCTGGGTGCCGGCGGCACGGTGTACGCGGCGATCGGCAACATCTTCGGCGGTGCGAATAACGGGGTCTGGAGGTCCGTTGACCGTGGAGACACGTGGGTGCGGCTCGCGGGCGGGCTTCCGGCGACGAACCTGATGGGCAACATCGCGCTGGCGAGCGCTGCGTCGATGCCGTCGAGGATCGTCGCGCTGATTGCGAGGGTCTCCGATGCATCTGGTGGCGGGGCTTCGCTTCGGGGTGCGTACCGATCCGATGATGCCGGGACGACGTGGACGCAGATCGCCGCGGCTCCGAGCCTGGCGACCTACGGGTGGTATTTCACGGTTGTGGGGATCAATCCCGCGGACCCGGCGGACGTCGTTCTCGGCGGGCTGGACCTCGTGCGATCGGCGAACGCCGGTGCATCTTCGACGAACATCAACATCCCCCACCCTGATGTTCACGCGGTCGCGTTCGACGCAGCGGGGCGGCTGGTGATCGGGTGCGATGGGGGCGTGTATCGGCGGCGCACGGGCGGGTGGGAGACTTTGAACACGGGGCTGTGCCTGACACAGTGCTACGCGGGCTTGTCGCTGCACCCGACGGATGCGGACATCATGCTGGTGGGTTTGCAGGACAACGGGACCGTGCTGCGACCCGGGCCGACCAGTATCTGGAGAATGGTCACGGGTGGTGATGGAGGCTGGACGCAGATCGACCAGCGCGATGCGAGCCGGATGTTCACGCAGTCACAGGGGGTTGGCTCGCTGAACCGATCGACGAATGCGGGTGAGAGTTTCAGCGGGATCAGCACCGGCGCGGGCACGCGGGCGGCTTTCTACAACCCCTTCCTGATTGACCCGCAGAGTTCGTTGAACATGCTCTACGCGACGGAACGCATCTATCAGAGCACGACCGGGGGATCGTCGTTCACGCTGCTGGCCCCGGATGTCACGGGCGGCGCGCCCGCGGCGGTGCGGTGCATCGCCCAGTCTGTGAGTGATCCTCGCTGGGTGTACGCGGCGACGAACGACGGGCGGGTTCTGGTTTCGAGCGATACGGGGGCGACGTTCGACCTGATCCGAACCGGCAACCCGGGATGGCCGCGGATCACGCGCGAACTTTTCATCGATCCGACCGATCCGCGGACGCTGTATCTCGCGGGGGCTGGGTACGGAACCGAGCAGGTGCTCCGCACCACCGATGCAGGGCGGACGTGGGAGGCGTTGGATGCGGGGTTGCCCAACATTCCGGTGAACACGGTTGCGGCGGACGTACGCACGTATCCGCCGCGCCTCTTCGCGGGGGCCGAAGACGGGGTGTACACGTCGGGGGACGACGGACGTACGTGGGAGCGGCTGGGTGAGGGGATGCCGCGCGTGCCGACCATCGATCTGATCCCTGATTTCGGTCGGGACAGGTTGGTTGCGGCGACGCAGGGGCGGGGAGTGTGGGTCTTGCCGTATGTCCTCTGTCTCGGCGACTTCAACCGGGATGGGGGTGTGGATGGCGATGATGTGCGTGCATTCTTTGAGGCGTGGGAGTTTGGGCATCCGGGGGCGGACCTGAATCGAGACGGCGGCACCGATGGAGGGGATGTCGAAGTCTTTTTCGTTGCCTGGGAGGCGGGCTGCTGACCGGTATTGCACGATCATGCCGTTTCGATACGTGATGTGTTTATTCATCACGAAGAAAGAGCGGTGGAACTGTCGCGATACCAATCCCCGCTCACGCCCGATACCCGGAAATCCTTTTCGCTCCTGAAACGTCATCCTCAACCGAGTTGTCCGTTTCGCCGATCCCAGCATCACGGAGCGGGGGCGTGGTGCTGGGAGCCGGTCGCCGCGACGGGCGTTTCGGGCTTGCCGCTCTCCCCCATTCGTTCGAGGTTTCGACATGCCATTCGATAAAGAAGTACTGACCACCGGTGAAGTCGCCAAAATCTGCAACGTGGCGCCGCGCACGGTGTCCAAATGGTTCGATTCGGGCGCGCTCAAAGGCTACCGGATTCCGGGATCGCGGGATCGCCGGATTCCCGCGGCGGAGCTGGCGAAGTTCATGCGGGCGCACGGCATCCCGATCGAGGGGATGAACTCGGGACGGACGCGCGTGCTGATCGTGGATGCGGAAAAAGACATCGTGGGCACGCTGGACCGGATCCTGACGGAGCAGACGAGTTATGAAGTTCGCACCGCCGTGAGCGCCTTCCAGGCGGGGATGGAGTGCGAGAAGTTCAAGCCGCACGTCGTGCTGATGGACATTCACCTTTCCGACGCGGATACGCGGGCCTTTGTCGAGAACGTGCGCCGCAGCGAGCACCTGTCATTCACGAGGATCGTGGCCATGAGCGGCAAACTGACGGATGGACAGGCCCAGAGCCTGCGTTCGCAGGGGTATGACTACTTCCTGAAAAAGCCCTTCCAGGTTCGGCAGGTTGTGGAGTCGATCGAAGAAGTCATGCGGCTGGCCGCGTGAGTGAGTCAAGGGTCAGATTGATGGATAACCCGAACCCCGATCGGTACTCCGATCGGGGTTTTTTAATTTCACTTTGAATGAGAGCATACTTGGGAATCCACCGAAGCATTCAGACTGTTGAACACAAACATAACGTGCGGTTCAACATAGTTTTCACTGTCCAATCACATGGTGTGAGTTGCAGTGAGTGAAACAGATCGCCATCATGTTCATAATATGTTTGGATATTCTAAGAACGTTGTGTCGCGGATTGAATACATCACCGGTTCTTGATACTGGGTTTTGGGGCATTCGTTTGATTGAATCGGCAATGTGATTGTCTGGCGACCCGATCTGGGTTATCGACGTGTGAATTTGGCGAATTTCCTGAAATTAAAGTTGCATTAGGTGCGTTCTGCCTTGATAATGCAGAAACAGCCCCCGCGTTCTGCGGGGGTGAGTTGCCCGTTGTGGGACCTGTTGTACTTCGTGTGTGGGGGAAGGAGCCATTCAGATGCGCTTACGCCGAACCTTCAAGAATTTGTGTACATCGTTGGTCGTCGCGTGTTTCTCGCTGATCGGCGTTCAGCATGCCTCGGGCCAGACTGGGGCCTGCTGCCTGCCTGTGACACCCAACGGCGCTCCGTGTGTGCAACTGACCGAGGCTCAATGCCGCGAGCGGGGCGGGCAGTGGCAGGGCGCGAATACCCCCTGTTCGTCTACGACGTGCTCTCGGCCTCCTCAGACCGGAGCATGCTGCATCGGGAACGCCGGGGTCATCACGTGCGTGGTGCTGACCGAAGCTCAATGCCGCGAACGCGGCGGGACCTATCGCGGGAACAACACGGCGTGCGGTGCTGATACGTGCCCTCGCCCCGCTCCGACCGGGGCTTGCTGCCTGCCGGTGACACCGAACGGAACATCGTGCGTTCAGTTGACCGAAGCCCAGTGCCGTGAGCGTGGCGGCACGTTCCGGGGCAACGGCACTCCCTGCGGCGCGGACACCTGCCCTCGTCCTGCACCGACCGGGGCGTGCTGTGTGCGGGGGAATGACGGCGCGGTGATCTGCGTGGTGGTGACCGAGGCGGCTTGCCGTGAACGTGGCGGTACGTTCCGCGGAGCGAACACGGTCTGCGCTAATACGACGTGCGCTCCGCCGACGGGGGCGTGCTGCCTGCCGCTTTCTCCTGCGGGGACTCCGTGTGTTCAGTTGACCGAGGCCCAGTGCCGCGAACGGGGCGGCACGTTCCGCGGCAACGGCACTCCGTGCGCCGCTGATACCTGCCCGCGTCCGGCGCCGACCGGGGCGTGCTGTGTCCGTTCCTCGACCGGTACGACCCAGTGCGTCGTCGTGACCGAGGCCCAATGCCGCGAGCGGCAGGGTGTGTGGCGTGGGGCGAACACGAACTGCACCAATGACATCTGTCCCTCCCCCACTGCTCGCGGGGCGTGCTGCGTGCGCAATGCCAACGGCGGGGTCGCGTGTGTGCAGGCGACCGAAGCCGAGTGCCAGAAGCGGGGCGGGGTCTTCCGTGGGAACAACACCCGCTGCGGCCCCGAGGCGTGCCCCCAGCCAGTCCCCACCGGGGCGTGCTGCCTGCGGGGCAAGGACGGGACAGTGACGTGCGTGGTCGTGACCGCGGCGGCCTGCCGCGAACGCGGCGGTGTGTACCGCGGGAACAACGTGCCGTGCGCCGATCGGACGTGCGGACAGACCGCCCCCGCGATGGGCGCGTGCTGCCTGCCAAACGGCCAGTGCGTGATCGCTACCCAGGCACGATGCCGTGAGGCCGGCGGCACGTATCGGGGTGACAACACCCGCTGCGGTGCTGATACCTGCCCGGCCCCGACCGGCGCGTGCTGCATCCGCGAAAAGGGAACGGTTGAGTGCCGTGTGGTGACGGCCCGTGAGTGCGCCGCCGCGGGGGGGCGCTACCAGGGGCACGGCACGGCCTGCAACAATGGAACGTGCGGGCGGTCCTGCCCGTGCGATTGGAACGGCGATGGACGCCTGAATGGTGAGGATGCCCGCGCGTTCATCAGCGATTACCACAACGGCGATGCGGACTTCGATGGTGACGGTGATACCGATCAGGACGATCTGGCGGCGTTCATCGAGTGCTATCGGGGCGGTTGCTGAAACCATTCAGGTATGATCTGAGTCTCCAGAACGCCCGTGTCGCAGGACGCGGGCGTTTTTACTTCAAGATGCGACAGCGACGAGGTGAGCCGTCCCGTCATCATTTCCTGCGAGGGTTGTGTGAATCCACGCTCGTGCCGTGACGAATATCCTGCACACTCCTATGCCTGATTTGTTCACACCCATTACCGTCGGTCCGTACACGCTACCCAACCGCGTCTTCATGGCCCCGTGCACACGATGCCGCGCCGATGCGGATCTGGCGCAGGGGCCGCTGAACGCCCTGTACTACGCCCAGCGGGCCGGGGCCGGCCTGATCATCACGGAAGCGACTCAAATCTCGCAGGCGGGGATCGGGTATCCGGGGACGCCGGGCATTCATACCGAGAAGCAGGTGGCGGGCTGGAAACTCGTGACCGACGCGGTGCACGCGAAGGGCGGGCGCGTCTTCGCACAACTCTGGCACTGCGGGCGGGTGTCGCACCATGCGTTCCAGCCCGGTGGCGGTGCGCCGCTTTCCTCTTCCGCCACGACCAAGCCGGGGCTGGTGACGCTGCCGGATTATTCAAAGGTACCGTATCCCACGGCGAAAGAGATGACCGTCGACGACATCCGCGCGACGATGGCGGACTACCGGCACGCGGCGGAATGCGCGATGAGGGCCGGATTCGACGGGGTCGAGTTGCACGGGGCGAACGGGTATCTGCCCGATCAGTTTCTGCGCGACGGGGTGAACCGGCGGACCGATACGTACGGTGGATCGATCGAGAATCGTGCGAGATTCCATATCGAGGCGACTCGGGCGCTGGCGGAAGTGTGGGGCGCATCGCGGGTGGGCGTGAGGCTGTCGCCATCGGGGACGTTCGGCGATGTGCGGGACAGCGATCCGAAGGCGACGTTCGGGTATGTGGTGAAGACCCTGGGTGCGATGGGCCTGGCCTATCTGCACATCATGGAAGCCATGGAGGGAGATGGTCGCAACGACGGGAAGCCCATCGAAGGGTACGAGTCGATCCCGGCTTCGTACTTCCGGCCGATGTTCAAAGGGACACTCATCACCAACGCTGGGTTCACCAAGGAAAAGGCCGAGACGTACATCAGGGTGGGGTGGGCCGACGCCGTTGCGTTCGGTGTGGCGTTCATCGCCAATCCGGATCTTCCAGAACGATTCCGGCGTGGGGCCGCGCTGAACACGCCCGATCCGGCGACGTTCTATACGCCGGGGGAGAAGGGGTACACGGATTATCCGTTTCTCGGCTGACTGATGAACACTCATCGGCGTGGACGCGTTATGTTTCCGCATCACCCCAAAGGGAAGTGCCGCCGGTCATGATTCCGCTCGGAGGGAGCGTGCCATGAAGTCCGTTCCGTCGCGGCGGAACTTGTCGAGGTCGGTCTCGCGGACGTACATCATGTGGCCGCTTTCGTAACGAGCGATGGAGATATTCGCACGCAGATGTGGCGCGAGGCCCAGGTGCGAGAGGACAAAGTCGCTGGCGAAGTGCGGCGTGGCGACGTCGTAGTACCCGTTGCAGACCAGAACCCGCAGCGCGGGGTTTTCGGTCATGGCCTTGCGGAGACTTTCGGCGGTGGTTGCGTACTTATTGGTCGCGTGGAAGTTCCACGCCTGGTTCGCCTTTTCGCTGAGGATCTCGTACTTCGTGTCGCTGCGCACTTTGAGTTCCTCACGCATGTAGGCGTTGAGAGCCGTTGTGAACGGGCCGAGGATCGCGGCGTAGGAGGCGTCGTAGTCGGGCGCGGCCCCCACTCCGTCCCTGTCGATGCCTGTGTACCGGCTGTCGAGGCGCCCGACGGTTCTTCCCTCTTCTCGCAGGAGTTCCTTGTAAAAGAGGGAGTCGGACACTCGCAGGCGGGCGCGGCGGATGACTGCTTCGGGCAGCCCGATGAGCCGGGCCAGGGCGGCCGCGGTGGAGACGAACTCCGAATCGCTCAGCCGATCACCCCGGGCCAGGGCCGAGAGGTACGGCCCGATGGAAAACGCCTCGGCCTCGGCGAGCACATCGGAGAGCGAGCGGCCGGTTCCGGCTTTTTTGTGAAACCAGGCGGTGGCGGCGTAGGTCGGGAGCGCGAGCCAGAAGGGAAGATCGTTGGAACCCTCGAACTCGAGCGTGGCGAAGTCGAGCGCTGGAGAGACGAGCACCAGACCGTTGACATAGATTCCCTGCTCGGACTGGAGATGGGCCGCGAGGCCCGCGGCGCGGGTGGTGCCGTAACTCTCGCCCACGATGAACTTCGGCGAGAGCCACCGTTCGTGGCGCGTGATGTAGAGCCTGATGAAGTCACCGATCGTGCGGATATCTTCGTGGAGGTCGTGGAACTTCCCGGCCTCCTGACCATCGGCGGGGCGGCTGAAGCCGGTGCTGACCGGGTCGATGAAGACCAGGTCGGCGGCGTCGAGCCAACTGTGCTGGTTATCGGCGAGCGCCGCGGGGGGCGGGAGCGGCTCGCCCTCCGGGCCGAAGAGAACACGGCGTGGGCCGAGGGCGCCCAGATGCAGCCAGACACTGCTGGACCCGGGGCCGCCGTTGAACACAAAGGCGATGGGCCTTTCGTGCGGGGAATCGACGCCGAGCCGCTCGTAGGCGACAAAGAACATATCGGCCTTGGGTTTGCCCACATCGTCCCGGAGGGGCATCAAGCCGGCGGTGGCGCGGTACCGGATGCGTACACCGCCGATGGTTGTTTCTCGCTCGATCGTGCTCGGCTCGAAGGTCTCGGCCTCGTCGCTGCCTTCGGGCAGGACTTTCGCCAGGGCCTCGCGTGCGGCTTCGGGGAGGCTGGAGGTGTCGATCGAAGCCAGGAGGACTTTGGGGGTCACGCGGGTTGCTCCTTCTCGCGGTTGATGGTTGCCGCGGTTTCAAGCATCGAGGATACCTCGGACACGTACTCCGGATAAGAGCGGAGGGTCGAGGAATCATGGATCTCGGCGGGGGTCGGGATGGTCACTCGTCCCGACACGAGATCATCGATGCGGCCGATGAGGCCGCCGACATCGCCCGCTCGGAACAAGAGACCGTTGCGTCCTTCGTGGATCCAATCGGTGCCCCCGCCGAGACGGGAGGCGATGAGGAACTTTCCGGCGTGCAGGCCCTCGAGCACAACGAAGGGTGAGTTCTCGAGGCCCATGTTGGGAAAGACCGTGACCTCGAACTCCCGCATGGCGGCGGGGAGTTGCCTCACGTCGTAGCCGCCGAGGAACGAGGTGTGCGCGAGGCCGGCGAGCGCTGAGCGGAACGGGGCATCATGACCGCTGGCGCGGATCGAGCAGTGAATGCGGGCAGCAAGGTCGGTGGGCAACTGCATCATTGCCCGGACGAGCGTGGACAGACCTTTGTTGGGGTAGCAGTTGCCGAAGTACGCCAGCCGCAGCGGTCGGCCGCAGCCCGGCCTCCAGGGCGCTTGCCGGTAATGCGGGGAGGACTCCGCCTCGCGGCGGAGCGTATCGAAGTGCGGTTGACCCAGGGGTACATGGCGCAGCACGCCGGGGTCAACACCGTGAGACTCGTGGACACGCAGAAGAAATCGGCTGGGGCAGAAGACCGCGGTTGCGGCGCTGAGCGCCCGCACCCCCGCTTCGCGGCGGTGGCCGAAATCGTTGAGCACGACCAGCTCCCGGCGGCGGAGTACCCGCTGGTTCTCATCCTCATCGGCCACCGGCATCATCGCGGGCAAAGGCGGCGGAGTCGCGGGGCCATTGAGTATCGGTGCGGGGGAAGGACCATCCATCACGCGTCGCAGTCCCGACTCGCGGACCATTCGCCAGCGCTCACGCGCGGCGAAGAGGGCATCGTGGCCGAGCCATCGCTCGGCGGTCTGGGTGCGGCGTCGCCAGTTCCGGTACTGATCCGGGTTGGGCGCATGCCAGAGACAGTCACGGCACGAGGTGCCCCCCTGGTAGTCATCGCAGGTGCGTTGCTCTTTATGGAGAAGGTCCACCTGCGGGCAGAGAGCGTAGTAGTTGTGCGGCGTGATGAAGACGGGGAACCCGGCTTGGCGGAGGGCGAGAACAAGGTCGAACCCGAATCCTTCGAGCGAATGGATATGAACGGCGTCGATCCGCATCGCTCGAGCCCACTCGACAACCAGCGCGGAATGGCGGGGAGATTCGATCTGGCCCTTCACGTTGTGGAAGTTGAAGTTACCCGGGGAGAGGTTCGGACTGTTGAAGAGGCGGAAGCAGCCGATGCCTCGCCATACCTCGGCGAGTTCGATCCACATGCCGGGACGCAGGGAATAGTCCATCCCGGAGCGGAGGTAGTGGACCCGGTGGCCCATCGCGGCGAGGCCGGCGGCCAACTCCGAGACTGAAAGGTTGAGACCGGAGCCTTCCGCGGCCTGGGCGGAAAGCCACGCCCACCCGAGCATTGCGATACGGATAGGACGTGATGCGGGGTTGATGCCCGTTGGTGCAGGCGGCTTCGTGGCTTCGGAGAGTCGCCGCTCCCACTCCCCGGCTCGATCAACGTAGAGGTCCATCAATGAGTCCTCCGAGAAGAACTCTTCGGTCGCGGTGTCTGATTCACCTCGAGCAACCCGGCGTAGAGCGTCGTGATTTCCTCCACATGCGCGGCCATCGACTTGGGTGATCGAACATTGGCACGGAGTCGCGTCAGGAGCGTCGGCTGGTCCGCGATGAACGTGAGCACACGGGCGAGGTCTGTCCGATCGTTGGCGGCAAAGAGCAGGCCGTCCTCTCCGTCGCGGATCAGTTCCGGGATGCCCCCGGCCCGCGCGCCGATCACGGGCAGGCCGCAGGCCATGAACTCCATGACGGTCTGGGGGCCGTTGTCCCACCAGATGCTCGGGACGATGCCCGCATCCTGTCCGCAGAGCATGGCCGGGAGGTCTTCGTAGCGGTAGCCCCCGGCAACGGAGAGTCCGCCGAGTCGGGGCGAGAGGGCGTACACACGGCGCTGGTCTTGTTCGATATCCTTCGCCCAGATCGAAAGATGAAAGTTGATCACAACCGATTCGGGCAGCAGTTCGAGCGTGTCGAGGAGCATCGGCAAACCCTTGAATCGGTTGTTGTAACCGATGAAGGCGAGTCGAACAGGCCGACCGGAGAGCGGGGGCGGCGGAGCGCGAAACACCGGCTGCTCTGCGGCGAGTTCGCTCATGCGCGAGCCGATCTGAAGCGTTGTGATGGCCCGATCCGAGACCCCGAGCGCGATGAACTTCTTTCGGACGAACTCGGAGACCGCCAGCACACGATCGCACGAAGAAAGGGCGGCGATCATGTCGCGGCGGCGCGCCCCGTAGGCGTTCAGTGGGCGGTGGCTCGGGGGTTCTCCCACGGGGTCGTTCGAGAGCGGTGTGGTATGCTGATCGGGGGTGGCGATGGAGGGCGGTGGTGCGGATGCGGACGGCAGGGTGTCTGGCTCACAATCGCGTACCTCTCTGACGGGTCGCCATGGGGCCGGCTGGTCGTGGATGCGCACCACCGGTGGGAGGTGCAGCACGCGAAGCAACTTGGGGGCCAGCCGCGGCCAGAGGGCATCGGGGGGCGGGGGCGGCACTTCGGGCAGTCCCGCGCGGCGTCGCCGCTCACGGGGAGTGCCGCGGGTTTCCCACCCGGTCACACACCCTTCGCACGCGTGACCGTTGTCGAAGTCGGTGCACGGCGCATGCCCGTGCTTCATCAGGTACACCTGCGGGCAGACTGAGTGGTAGTTGTGGAGGCTGTAAAGGACTTTGGTGCCGGACGATCTGGCGGCGTGGATACACCCCGCGGAGAAGCCCTCGATGTTGTGAAAATGAACGATCTGGGGTTGCAGAAGCCTGAGCAGACGGGAGAACTCTGCTTCGAGGTCGGGAGAGGAGATTTCAGATGTGGGGTCAGGAAACTGAAAGATGCCCGGGGCGAGGACGGGTGAGTTGATGATCTCGTAGACCTGGACACCCGCGTGGTCATCTCTGCGGCGGGCTTCGCAAGGTTGAAGGTCGCCGCGTGCCGCGGAGGATGTGTATGTCTGGCCCGAACTGATCCACGCGACGCTGTGACCACGGGCGGCCAGGCCGAGCGCCAACTGACGGCAGTAGCCGTTGACTCCGCCGCCGGTGGAAGCGCCTTCGGCGATCCCGGCCCAGTTCACCATCACGATCCGCATCGCGGTGACTATACCCCGTGCGGCGGGCGTTCTATACGGACCTGCGGAATGAGTCCGAAGCGAATCACTGTCACGCACTTCTCGGGTGTCCGGGAGTTCGGGACTGTGGTTAGCAAAAGGCGGGAGCCCTCGGAGAGCGGGAAGGTGCGGACAATGCCGGTTCGTCGCGGCGGTGCCGGTTGACCAATGATCGTGTCTCAACATGACCGATACGAACGAGAGTTATGCCCGATCACTGGACGCCGCGGACCCGCTGCGGGGGTATCGCGATTCATTTCACATTCCCACGGTGTCGTCGGTCTTCGGAGGGGGGGGCGATGAAACGACGTGTGTCTACCTCACAGGGAACTCGCTGGGGCTGCAACCGCGGGGCGTGCGTGCCGCGATCGAGCAAGAACTGCTTGACTGGGAGCGTCTGGGGGTAGAGGGGCACCTGCACGGGAAGAACCCGTGGCTGCCGTACCACGAGTCGCTGCGGGGGCCGTTGTCGAGGCTGGTTGGTGCCTCGGAGCGAGAGGTTGTCGCGATGAACTCGTTGACGGTGAACCTACACCTGCTGATGGTGAGTTTCTATCGGCCCGCGGCGGAGCGGTACAGGATCATCATCGAGGATTCGGCGTTCCCTTCTGACTCGTACGCCGTGGGGAGCCAGGCGGCATTCCACGGCTTTGACGCCGGTCCGGCGGTCGTGCGGCTACGTCCGCGAGAAGGCGAAGCAACGCTGCGCACCGAGGACATCGTCGCGGCGATCGAGCGGGAGGGTCCGCGGCTCGCGCTGGTGATGCTTGGGGGGGTGAACTATCTGACGGGGCAGTGGTTCGACATGCCCGCGGTGACAGGGGCGGCCAAGCGGGTCGGGGCGATGTGCGGGTGGGACCTTGCGCACGCGGCGGGGAACGTGCCGCTGCGATTGCACGACTGGGGGGTGGACTTCGCGGTCTGGTGCAGTTACAAGTACCTGAACAGCGGGCCGGGGGCAATCGCCGGCGCGTTCGTGCACGAGCGGCACCTGTCGGACGCGGCGTTGCCGCAGTTCGCGGGCTGGTGGGGGAACGATCCGGGCACTCGTTTCGAGATGGGGCCGTCGTTCACCCCGGTAGCCCGGGCGGATCGCTGGGCGCTGTCGAACCCGCCGATCTTTTCACTGACGCCGGTGCGGGTGTCGCTTGAACTGTTCGACAAGGCGGGGATGGAAGCATTACGGGTGAAAAGTGTCCAACTCACGGGGTATCTGGAAGGGCTGCTCAGCACGCTGACGCCGGGGGTTCGGATCGTCACACCCCGGGACCCGAATCAGCGCGGGTGTCAACTGTCGTTGCGATTGCCGGGTGATCCGAAGCGGTCGCTGGACGCGTTGAAGTCGGCGGGGGTTGTGTGTGATTTTCGGTCGCCCGACATCATCCGGGCGGCCCCTGTGCCTTTGTACAGCAGGTACCACGATGTGTGGCGGTTCGTCAAGGCGTTGGCGTCGGCGGGCGGGAGGTGATCCCGAGTACTCATGACGAAGACCTGCATCATCATCGGGAACGGATTGGCCGGGGCGTTGCAGGCTGTGCTGCTGGCTCGTGATGGCTGGCGCGTGCGGGTGTATGAACGACGCGGCGACCCGCGCGCTGCGGGGTATGCGGGAGGACGCTCCATCAACCTCGCTCTCTCGGCGCGGGGGTTGGCGGGGCTTCGCGCGGCGGGTCTGGAAGGGATGGTCCGTGAGCGCGACATCATCCCGATGCCGGGGCGGATGATCCATCCCGAGGGAGGGGGGTGTACGTTTCAACCCTACTCGAAGGATGCGACGGACGCGATCAACAGCGTGTCTCGCGGCGGGTTGAACCTCACTCTGATCACCGCCGCGGCGACGTGCCCGGGGGTAGAGTTTGTATTTGACCACCCGTGCGTGGATGCGGACCTCGCGGCGGGCGAGGCGATGTTCCGCGGGCCGGACGGGGGACTGGTGCGGGCTGGTGCGGACCTGATCGTCGGGGCCGATGGAGCCTTTTCGGCGCTGCGCGGGGCGATGCAGAAGACCGATCGGTACGAGTACAGCCAGTCGTACCTGGGGCACGGGTACAGGGAGCTTCACATCCCCGCGAAGCCGGGCGCGGAAGGCCCCGCGCGGTACATGATGGAGCCGCACGCGCTGCACATCTGGCCGCGGGGCGGGGCGATGATGATCGCGTTGCCGAACCGGGATGGGACGTTCACCTGCACGCTGTTCTGGCCGTACGAAGGGGAGCACTCCTTCGCCGGGTTGGACGCCTCGGATGGGCGTGCGGTGAGGGCGTTTTTCGAGCGGAACTACGCGGACGCGGCGGGGCTGATGCCGACGCTGGAGTCGGACTATGCCAGGAACCCGGTGGGATCGTTGGTGACGGTGCGGTGTTCTCCGTGGCATGCCGGAGGTAGGTTCGTGCTCGTGGGCGATGCGGCCCACGCGATCGTGCCGTTCTACGGGCAGGGGATCAACTGCGGATTCGAGGACTGCGTCGAACTGGCGGGGTGCCTTCGTCGGCACGCCGATCAACGCGAAGCGCTCGATGCGTATCAGGCCGCACGCAAGCCCAACGCGGACGCCATCGCCGGCATGGCGCTGGACAACTTCACCGAAATGCGTGACAGCGTGGGACGGCCGGAGTTCCTGTACCGCAAGCGCGTTGAGCAGACGCTGCACGCGGCTTTTCCGGAGCGGGTGGAACCCCAGTACAACCTGGTGAGTTTCTCGACCGTGCCGTACACCGAGGCGCGGGCGCGGGGCGCGGCGCTGGCCCGAATCATTGATGAGGTCATCAAACGCGTGCCGATGTCTCGGGCAGAGGAGCCGGGCTGGGCGGGAGCGGTGCGAGAGGCCGGGTCCGAGGCATTCAAAACTGTCGGGGATGAGCCGGCGGGCGCTGCGCGTCATGGTGGTGGTGCCGATGAACGCACGGTCTACGACATTTCACCGCCTGTGACGGAGCGGCTGGCGGTGTGGCCGGGGGACACGCCCCCGCGGCGGGAGGTGCTTTGCGAACTTGCGCGGGGCGCGACGGTCACGCTGAGCACGATCCGATCGACGGTGCACCTGGGGTCACACGCGGACGGGCCGAACCACTACGGGGTTGGCGCGCCTTCGATCGGTGAGATGGGCCTGCATCACTACATCGGCCCCTGTCAGGTTGTGCGGGCGAGGGTGGCGCGGGGCGGGCGCGTTGGCGTAGGTGACATCGTCGGGGGTGTGGATGCTGTGCGATCACGGCGGGTGCTTGTTTCCACGGGGACGTTCCCTGATCCTGAGAACTGGAACAGCGATTTTGCGGGTCTGTCGGTGGAGCTGATTGAGGTTCTGGCGGCTCGCGGTGTTGTCACCATCGGGGTTGACTCGCCCAGCGTTGATCTTGAGGAGAGCAAAGACCTCCCGGCGCACCGGGCGATCCTTCGGCACGGGATCGCCATCCTCGAGGGGCTGCGTCTGGCGGGGATCGAGCCGGGCGAGTATGAACTCATAGCGCCGCCACTGAGACTGATGGGGTTCGATGCGAGTCCGGTACGGGCGGTGCTGCGGCGCTAACCGGGGATGCCCGCGATGACCTTCACTTCAAAGTGGATCGGGCCGTCGCCCCCCTGCGGGAGGCGGCTGATCTCGACCGTCGTGCGGCATGGCTGGTGCGGGCCGGGTGGGAAAAACTCGGCGTAGACGCGGTTGTAGGTGGCCCAATCTCGCTGCATGTCGGTCAGGAAGACCTGCACGTCGATGATGTCCTCCCAGCGTGATCCGGCCTCCTGGAGCACGATGCGGATATTCTCGAACGTGGAACGCATCTCGGCCTCGATATCGTGCGAGAGAACGTTGCCAGTCTGGTCCAGCACCAGTCCGGGAATGATCGCGCTGCCCCGTTTTCGCGGGCCAACCCCGGAGAGAAAGATCAGGTTCCCGTGGCGGCGGGCGTGGGGGTACGGGCCGACAGGCTCGGCGGCTGTGATGCTGCGAATGGTGGAGTCAGGCATGGCTACAGAAGTGAAGGCTGGATGGGCTGAGGACGGATGATAACGGACCAAGAGGTCATTCGGGCAGGAAAACGTCGATCGTGAGTGAGATTCCCGACCTGACGTCGCTGGCATGGGTGAGCGAATCCCTCATCCGGCGAAGCCCGGCCAGAAGGCCGGGCCTTCGTAACTCCGGGGCCTAACGATTATCGAGGCCGCAGCACTGCCGCGGCACCCGGAATGTGTCCTGTATCGGGTTTCTGATCGGGGTTAGCGTTCATGTGGCTGGTATTCCTTGACTCCCCCGCCGCCCAACTTCCCGCATGAGGATCTGATCGCCGAAGCGCTGCGACAGGTAAACGCCGCCACGCCGGCCGCGAGGGCGAGCGGTTCACCGTTTTCAGATGGGCCGGGCGCCGATCCCGCGATTTCTCGCGATGCATTTCCCGGGTATGAGATTTACGACGAGGTTCACCGGGGTGGGCAGGGGGTGGTGTACCGGGCGATCAACAAGGCGACAGGTCGGAAGGTGGCGATCAAGGTGCTGCGGACCGGACCGTTCGCGGATGAGAAGGACCTGATCCGATTCGAGAAGGAAGTCGAGATTCTCGCGCACCTCAATCACCCCAACATTGTGGCGGTGCAGGACAAAGGCTCGGCGGGCGGGCTGCACTTCTTCGTGATGGATTACATCTCGGGCAAGCCGCTGGACGCGTACTTGAAAGAGACGGGAAGGGGCATCGAGGATGTGCTGGCGCTCTTCACGAAGGTGTGCGACGCGGTGAACGCGGCCCATCTCAAGGGGGTTATTCATCGTGATTTGAAGCCGTCGAACATCCGCGTGGATGAGCGGGGGGAGCCTCACATCCTTGATTTCGGGCTGGCGAAGATCGCGGCGAGCAACGCCGAGGCGGCGCCTGAGGCCTATCGGGCGATGACGTTGACGGGGCAGTTCATCGGATCGCTCTTCTGGGCCAGCCCGGAGCAGGCCGAAGGGAGCGTGGCGAAGATCGACGTGCGGACGGATGTCTACTCGATCGGTGTGATGCTGTACCACGCGCTGACCGGGCATTTTCCGTACAACGTGCTTGGCACAATGCACGAGGTGCTCGGGAACATCCTGCGTGCCGCGCCCGCCCGGCCGAGCACGGTGCGGCGGCAGATCAACGATGAGGTCGAGACGATCATCCTGAAGTGCCTGTCGAAGGAGCGTGACCGCCGTTACCAGAACGCGGGAGAGCTGGCGCGGGACCTGCGGAACTACCTGACGGGCCGGGCGATCGAGGCCAAACGGGACAGCGGCTGGTACGTGATCCGCAAGACGCTGGGACGGCACAGGCCGGTGGTGTTCACGGCGACGGTGGTGCTGGTTTCGTTGCTGGGCACCGGCATCGTTTCGACGACGGCGTGGCGGCGGACAGTCCGTGCGCTCGAAGCCCAGACGGCCGCCGAGGCCGCGCGTGGCGCAGCGCTCGATGAATCCCGGATCATGCTGGTTCGAGCCCAGCAGCAGTCACTGGCGCTCCAGCGTTTGATTCGCGCGACGGATCCTGAAGGGACGGGCGATCCCGGCGCGGCGAAGGTGCTTCTGGGGGCCGTTCGGCAGTGGTTGTCCTGTGCGGAGCGCGAACTGGCGGGTGACCCCGCGACGCTGGACGCCGTGACAGACCTGTGCGGACGCGTGCTGATCAACGCGGGTGTGTATGACGATGAAGGCGGCGTGCCGGGCGCGAAGACGCTGATCCAGCGGGCCCTGGTGAACAGGCGTGAACGAGGGGAGTCGGCCGATGTTGCGCGGAGTCTGGTCAGCCTGTCTTCGCTGCGGTGGGAACTGGAGGACTATGCGGGCGGGCGAGCCGCGGCGGAAGAAGCTCTCGGGCTTCTGGCCGGGCTGACGGACCCGGAGCGGGCGGTGCCGGGCGTGACGGAGACCGAGGCGGACGCGTCGAACTTCCTGGGATTGAATCTCGACCGGGCGGGTCGGCGTGCGGAGGCACGCGAGCAGTTTGCGAAAGCGCACGCCGACAGGGTCTTGTTGTTCGGCGCGGGCAGTGTGCCCGCGGCGGAGGTGTTGTGCAGCTGGGGCCGCAGTCTGCTTGAGGATGGACGGGTTGATGCGGCGATCGAGAAACTGAGCGAAGCAGAGGCGGCCCTGGGGGGTGTCGCGTCGGCTTCAACGGTCATGGATTCGAGTGGTGTGCTGCGGAATGTCGCGCGGGGGAACCTTGTGGATGCGCTGGTGGATCGGGGCGGGCCGGGGGATGGGGCAAAGGCAGTGCCCATCGCGAGGGCGGCGCTGGACTCGTACACGGGGTTCTATGGCACATTTGACCCGGATCATCCGATGCTGGCGGTCGGGAACAACAAGTTGGGCCGGGCACTGTTGGCGGCGGGCGATGCGGCGGCGGCGATCCCCCACTTCCGAGAGGCGGTTCGGATCCGAGAGGCGACGGCGGGGGCGGCGGCATCGATGGGGCATTTGGGCCGGACGCGGATGAACCTGGCGATGGCGCTTGGCGCGGCGGGGCGTCGCGATGAAGCGGACACGGAGTTCGCGGCGGCGGCGAAGTTGCTCGATGCGGAACCTTCGCGTGCCTCGTGGGCCACCTGCCACTATCAGTGGGCGCGGCTGATGCTGTCGGGGAAGGGGATCGACGATTGGCGGCGGGGGCTTCTGCTCGCTACGGCGGCCCGTGCGGCGCGTGCCGCGGACCCCTCGTCGCCGATGGGGGATCGGGTTGACGCGGCGATCGTGACGGCGCACCTGACGCTGCTGACCGGGGGGAGAGCGGCTGCCACAGACATCATCGGAGAGATCCCCCAAGGATCAATCTCCGACGAGGTCCGCGCGGCGAGGCTTGACGTTGTTCGCGGGCTGTGCGCGGTCGATGAGAAGGACCATCGCAAAGCCGTCGCGTTGCTGCTTCCCGCGCACGGGGTGCTGGCCGGGATTCCTGCCGCGGGGTATGAACTGACCGAGTGCAGGCGCGGGCTGCGGGAAGCGCTTGTCGCGCTCGGGCGAGCGGAAGAGGCCGCGCAATACGAGTAAAAGCTTCAGAAACTGAACGGGCTTGAGTCCAGCGGGCGGCGTCGCGGGAGCGTGGACGGCGTGGAGCCGATGGCGGCGCGGCAGGCGGCGGCGAGTTCCTGGATCAGTTTCTCGTGGTCGGGCACGGCTTCAAGAAGGTCCGCGAGATCATCGACGTGATGATCGGCGGGCACATCCTGGGGTGCCCCGCGTATTGCGGCATCGCCGAGCGCTTCCTGCGCTGATAGAAACCAGGGCACTGTCGGCTCCGCGGCGGGCGGTTCGAGTTGGACCCTCACCACCACCGGCTCGCGGGGACCTGTGCCAACCCCGACGATCGGCCATTTGCCCGATCGGGTCGTCGGTTCTCGAACGAGGATCATGGTCGGGACTTCCTGCTTGTTCGCACGGGCTCGGAAGTCTCGGGCGGCGATGCCCACCAGGGGGGGCGTGAGCAGATACATGCCCTCCGCGATGTCGGCCCTGGGACTCGGGAGTTGCGAGATCGTCCTGATTCGGTTGGTGTCGATGGCGGCCTGCCGACGCTGGCGACGGGCTTCCTGCAGCGGGAGGCAGATCCGGGCGCACCGCTCGAAGTCGTGGCGTTCGCGAGACTCGGCGAAGGCGCGTTCGCAGAGTTCCTCGGCCTTGAAGTACTCGGCGGCTTCGAGCGCTTTGCAGGCCTTGTCCATGAGTACGTCGATGGCCTTCGCGCTTGCACCGAGGGTGGTGCTCATGGCACATCCCCCGTGTGCTTGGTTCCTCCGCTTCCTGTTCGCGTCTCGACGAGTTCGGCGAGGCCGGCGAGGATGTTCCGCCAGTCACGGGCGTGTGCGTCGAGGTCATAGCCAACGATGTCCGATACGGCTGACCAGTCCTCATCGGCGAGGGCCTTTTTCATCTCCAAGAGAGAGTTCATCACGGCATGGGTGCATCGCTCAACCGGTCTGCTCTCTTCGATACCCGGAACCGGGACCGTGCGGAAGTCCATGTTGAGAGCGGTGCCGCCCTGATCGAGCACCTGCTGCACCACCTGCCAGGTTGCGAGGATGGGACCAAGGGTTTCGAGGGCATCCTGAGTACGTCCGGCTTGAATCTGTTGAGCGGCGGTCTGTTGGTCTCGGGCGGCGGTTTCGAGCGCTCCCACCGCATCGCGGAGTGATGACGCGACCAGCTCGCGAGGATCCAGAGAGGTGCAGGCCAGTTCCCGGATTGTGGATGGAGTGTCGGTCGCGGCGGCGACCTGTTCGTCAGTCAAACGAACCCCATCGGCGACAATGTCTGTCACGAGTCGGCCTTGGCTTCGGGCCGCGTCTGCAGCGGCGGCGATGGCCGCCGCCAAGGTCGGTCGGGGAATGTTCACCTGTTGCCCATCGAGCAGGAGCCGCATGCACAGACAATGTGCATCATGTTTTTGGATTCTGCAACCTTTACCGTTTATTTTGTCCAAAAAGGTACAAATTCTTGACCTTCGCATTTGAAGTCATCACCTTCACGTGTAGTTTGGCGCGGCGTTGGGCAGGCATCTGCTGCGCTTGATATATTCCCATATAGTAATACAATAACCTTGTGGCCCGTGCATCTACAACAGCGGACGTGTTCAATGCCATCGCTGAATCTCGACGTCGGGACTTGATTGACTGCCTCGGCGATTCGGAGTTGGATGTCTCGCAGTTGGTGAGCAGGACGGGCTGGCCGCAGGCTGTTGTTTCGAAGCACCTGAGTGTGCTTCGACGGGTCGAACTCGTCGTAGTTCGGGCCATCGGTCGGCGTCGGGCGTATCGGGTGAACGGCGCCGGGCTCAAGGTGATTCACGACTGGACGGGCAGGTTCGAGCAACACTGGGACCACCACCTCGCGCGGGTCAAGGCGAGAGCCGAAGCGATGGCGCATTCAATGGGCGAAGTAAGCAGCCACGAATCGCGTTCCTCAAGTCGGGTGAATCTCCCAACTCCCCGCACGGCCGACTGAATCTGTTCATTCCCGTCGAATCAAGAAAGGATGTATGACCGCGAGTATTTCCGAAGAAACAGTTCAGACCATCGAAATCCAAAGGGACATTCTGATTCACGCAACACCCGAGATCGCATTCTCAGCGCTGCTTGAAGAACTGGGGCCGGGGAGCGTTCTGCCCGATGGCAGCCCCTTTCCCATGAAAATCGAACCGTGGCCCGGCGGGAGGTGGTACCGCGACTTGGGCGAGTCAGGCGGCCACGCGTACGGGCATCTCTGGGGATTTGTACAGGTCATCAAGTCTCCGACACTTCTGGAACTGACCGGGCCGATGCCCATGTCATTCCCCGCGCTCAATCACGTCCAGTATCGTCTGAAGGCTGAGGAGGGCGGCACGAGGCTTACCCTGATTCATCGCGCCATGGGGTTGCTTCCGAAGGAACTCCGTGACGGCATGCCCGAAGGTTGGTCGCACGGGCTAAGCAGAGTGAAGGACATCGCCGAGCGGCGAGCGGCTCGAACGATGTAGTTTATGGAAGTTCAACAGAAAGGAACGCGGTATAACCGTTCATCGAGACAGGGTGGTCTGGCGGGTCGGTGTGTGATTCGAGCGTGGAGAGTGTGGTGCAAGCACCCTCTGGCGGTTCACTTCGCGGCTGGGGTGCGGTGCAGCCGGAGAAACCGGATATTGCGAACGTAAATGACGACACCGCTGGCCTGCCCGATGACACCCACCAGGTCCTGACGCCAGACGAAGTAGGCGGTCAGGAGCAGCCCGCCGCCCAGACTCATATACCAGAAGGCCGCGGGAACCACGCTCTTTCGCGCACGCTCTGATGCGATCCACTGGACCCACATACGGCCGGCGAAGACCGCCTGCCCGCCGAGTCCGAGGGCGACCCACACGAGATTCAGATAACTGGAGACGTTGAAAAGTCGAAGGACCCAGTCCCGTCCTACGCCGGTGCCTCTTGCTGAGAGAAGTTGCTGAAACTCTGCCGCGGAGAGCACTTCGGTGCGCCCTTCGGGATCGTTGAGGATGCGATAGGTGAAGACGTTGCCCGCAACATCGGCCGCGGCTGGGGATTGGATCACCCGCAGTTTTTTCTGCGCCACACCGACATCGATCAGGATCTGGCCGGGTTGGAGCGGGACCGCGCGGGGTGACAGCGGGCCGAGCATGAGGTAGACGGCCAGCCCGATGACTCCGAGCATGGCCATCGGAGGGCCGAGTTTCACGGGGTTACCTCCGTGGAGTTCACCGGTCGGCGGCGCGATCGCATCCAGCGCACGGCGAAGAGGTCACGCAGGCCGGGGAGCGCCCTTTGGACGATTCCCAGGCCGTACTTTGTGGTGCCCGCCTTGCGGGGACGGTGCGTTACACGCAGTTCCTTCACTGAGTACCCGAGGTGGATGGCGGTGATCGGGATGAAGCGGTGCATGCCGCGGAACTCGAGCGGGAGGCGGAGCGCCAACTCACGGCGCATGACCCGGAGTGAGCAGCCGGTGTCTCGGATGGTGTCGCCGAGCAGTCCGCGGCGGAACGCACGGCCGATTACGGAGCCGATACGTCGGACGGCGTTGTCCCGGCGGGCATGAGATCGGTCGCCCTGCACCAGCCCGGCCTCGGATTCGCGCAAGAGTGCGATCATGGCCGGGATTTCCGCGGGGTCGTTCTGGAGATCGGCGTCGAGAACGGCGATGAGTTCACCTCTGGCGGCCCTGAACCCGGCGTGGAAGGCGGCGGATTGGCCGTTGCCCTTCCCCGGCGGGGTATGCTGCATGGCGATGCAGCGAAGCCAGGGGCGACCGGGCATCAGCATCCGGACCCGGTCGCGGGTGCCATCGGTGGAGCCGTCATCGACGATGATCGCCTCGAACACACATCCGGTGGGGAGCAAGGCGGCTTCGATCTCTCGAACCAGCGGTTCGATGTTCTCCTCTTCATTGTGCGCGGGCGCGACGACAGAGACCTCGACGGTCGCAGGAGTCTGGCTGGTCGTGTCGGCGTGCATCAGGTGCGGACGATAGGAGGGCGACGGAATAGAATCGGGTCACATGCACCTGAAGCACTCCGATCGGCCGCACGGCCCCCCGGAAGTCACCGTGACTTTCGTTCTTGAAGATCCTGAAGGCCTGACAGGCTCAACGGACCCCACGCGCACCCTGAAAGGCGGCACTGGGGAGAGCCTTCTTGAGTTGGCGATGGAGCACGGGATCAACATCGAGCATGCCTGCGGCGGGGTGTGCGCGTGCTCGACCTGTCATGTCTATATCGATGAAGGGGCCGACAGTCTGAGCGAGGCGACCGAGGCGGAGGAGGATCGGGTGGAGGAGGCGCCCGGTCTGCAGCGAAACAGCCGCCTGAGTTGCCAGTGCGTGATCGAGGGGAAGGGGCCGATCCGTCTGCGCGTGCCCGCGTGGAACCGCAACGCGGTAAAGGAAGTGCCTCATTAGTCCCGGCGGTGAGGTCCCGGTTGAGCGGACCCGAGGCGCGTGGCCGCGGGAAATAAGAATGATCGGCTGAGGCATGTCAACGAGTTTTCACTGGCTCGACGTTGAACTCATCGGGGAACTGCTGGCCGAGCATCACCCGGGGCGAGATCCCATGCGCACGGGATTCGTCGAGTTGAAGAGGCTTGTGACGGGGCTGCCGGGGTTCCGCGAGGAGCCGGGCCACCCGGTGAACGAGAAAATCCTGGAACATATCCAGAAGTTCTGGATCGAGGCGAGGGAAGATCTTCGCTCGAACGAAGACGACTGACCATGCCCCAACCACGTAAGTTGCACGACCGGTACTTCAAGCAGGCCAAGGCCGAGGGCTATGTCGCGCGCTCGGCGTACAAACTGATCGAGATCAACGAGAAGCGGAGGCTGGTTCGGCGGGGCGATCGCGTGCTCGATCTGGGGTGCGCCCCCGGCTCGTGGCTGCAGGTGGTGGAGAAGGTGATCGGTACGAAGGGCGCGGCGGTGGGGATTGATCTTCAGGAGGTGCGGCAAACTTTTGGCCCCGCTGTGCGGGTGCTGCGGGGTGACGCCTTCACCGTGTCGGCAACGGATCTGCTCGGGCCGGGGGAACGGTTCGACGTGGTGCTCAGCGACATGGCTCCCAACACCACGGGTCACGGCGATGACCATCTGTCGGCGCGTCTGTGCCGGCGCGTGCTGGAGCTGTTGCCGGATGTGCTCGCGCCGGGCGGGAACCTGCTGATGAAGGTCTTGGAGGGGGCCGACATGCCGGACCTGCTTCGTGAAACGCGGGCTGTGTTCCTCGACAGCGGCGCGACCAAGCCCGCGGCGAGCCGGGATGTCTCGCGAGAAATATTCATCTTTGGGAAAACTTACAAGGGCCTGGCGAGATAGAAACTTCGTCTCGTGGGCTCGACCGTTGCGGATCAAGACGGCGAGACCTCGCGGAGGAGCCTCACGCCATTCACACCAAGGATGTGCAGGCGCATTATGGCCAGCGCACTCTTTGCCGACCAATCGCGGATCGTCTGACGTGAACCGGCCATGAGGAAGCGTCGTGTCTCGGTGCTGCCATCGCGGCTCGCCCGCCCGATCCAGACGGTGCCGACCGGCTTTGCATCGCTGCCACCGCCGGGCCCCGCGATACCGGTGATCGAGAGGCAGTGATCGCTGTTCATGCGTCGCAGCCCCCCCACCGCCATGGCCAGGGCTGCATCGGCCGAAACAGAACCGGGACCACCCGGACCGAGGAGTTCGCGCGGGACATCCGCCAGTGCGAACTTGAGATCGTTGGCGTACGTGATCAAGCCGCCGGTGTATGAATCTGAACTGCCTGGGATTTCGGTCAGCAGCCCTCCAAGCAATCCGCCCGTGCAACTCTCGACGGTGGACATCGTCTGGCCCCGGTCGCGAAGAAGACTCAGCACCACTTCGGGCAGGGTCTGATTCCCGGTTCCAAATCCGAACGGCCCCGCCAGGGAGGCACATGTAGCGAGCGTGTCATCGACGGCGGCATCGGCTGCTTCGGCGGGGCCGGGGCCTTCGTAGCGGACGCGACAACTCACGACACCGCCGCTGGCCGTGGTGCCGACGAGCGGGTTGCGGTCGCGGTTCATCAAGGCTCCTAGACGGGTCGCCAGGTCGCTCTCGCCGATGCCGAAACAGTGAAGAACCCTGGTCCGAACCAGCCGATCCGTCGGTGTGCGGAGGAGGGGGCGGACGGAATCGTTGAACATCGGGATCATCTCCGCCGGCGGGCCGGGGAGACAGAAGACATCGACTTCGCGGCTGTCCGAAGTGCGGATCGATGCGCTGAGGCCGGGTGCGGTGCCGTGGTGGTTGCGGATGCACTGCGCTCTGGTGGGGCGCATCGCCTGGATGCGGTTGATGGCCGGCATCGCGCGCTTGCGTGAGGTGAACCAAGACTCTACCTGCGCGAGGGCCGTTTCATCCTCCACCAATGAATCGCCCAGCGCATCGGAGAGGGCGTGCCGGGTCAGGTCATCGGCCGTCGGCCCGAGGCCTCCGGTGCAGAGGATGATGTCTGCCCGCTCTGCCATGCGTAGGAGAAGACTGGCCTGCGAGTTTCGATCATCGGGAACGGTGGCGTGCTCGATCGGGATGATTCCAATGTCCGCCAGCGCCGCGCTGAGCCAGCGGCTGTTGGTATCGAGTGTCTGTCCGAGGATGAGCTCATCGCCGACCGAGAGAATGGCGGCTCGCGTGTGCGGGCGGTTCATGCCGGACGGTAGGTTTTCCTTGTGGTAGATCGTTCGGAGAAGCGACCGCCGCAAAAAAAAGACAACCCCGGGGTACCACCCCGGGGCTGTTGAGACGACGTTTGCACATCATCCCGATCTTCGCAGAAAGTATACCACACTCCGGCTGCCGACACAAGCGAATTCTGTTGATTTCGTGATCTTGTCAGGTCCGTCAAGACCTGCACATCGTGCATCAACGGCAGAGGTGTTATACACAGATCCGTTTCGCCGCTGGCATCGGTTCCAATTGAATCGCCCATCAAATTTGGAGCATGTGCGGATGTAAACGTGGGGTCTATGAAAACGCCCGATGCTCCTCAAAACCGGCAAGAGGAACTTTTCTCTCTGGGCATCCGCGACTATGATCCGCACAACAGGGGCGCGTAGCTCAGTTGGCTAGAGCGCGGCTGTCACATAGCCGAGGTCACAGGTTCGAGTCCTGTTGCGCCCATTCCTTCATTTTGTTAGGTGTATATACGTATTCGTAATCCGCACTCAGTTGCTGAACCGTGAGCGATTCGTAGTTGGTTCATTACGATTACCTCGGCATCTAACGATTTTCAGTTGTCTCCTGTCGCACAAAATCGCGGATGGCAGGATTTATTAACCAGCAATTATTTCCTTCATAACTCGGTGAAGCCGAGTTGCACCGCTTGAAATCTGTCTTGAGTTAGAGGGCAGCCACTGTTTGCTGCCTACACTTGTCCACAATCGTGCTCAGGATCGAGCGCGATGGTCCGGGCGGCCTGTTGCGCCTCGGGCATCTGTTGAACCCCGCACCGTGCGGCAGTACGCCTCGCGGTGTCCCCCCCGAAGCGCCCTTTGTGCGTGAACTGCGAATACCCGGCTCCGTGCCGGGAATGTTCGGACGATCCCTGTTCGCGCCGGTGTCGCTGATAGAAAGGCAGAGCAGCACGGATGGCCAACCAACTCGTACAGGACCTGATTGAAGCGGGCATTCACTTCGGGCAGCGCGCCAGCGGCTGGAACCCGAAGATGCAGCCGTACATCTACGGTAAGCGCAACGGGATCCACATCATCGATATCAAAGCAACGGTCAAGGGCCTGCTCCTCGCTAAAAAGTTCATCACCCGGCTCGTTTCCGAGGGCAAGGACGTCTGCTTTGTCGGTACCAAGCGCCAGGCCAAGAACGTGATCGAGACGCACGTGCCCGGCGTGAAGCAGCATTACGTGACGGAGCGCTGGCTGGGCGGCACGCTGACCAACTTCCGAACGATCCGCCTGCGTCTCAAGAGGCTCGAAGAACTCGAGGCCATCGAGCAAAGCGACAACTTCGCCAGTTACTCCAAGAAGATGGAGTCTCAACTGAAGCGCGAGCAGCGGAAGATCAAGCGCAACCTCGACGGCATCCGCCGCATGGACAAGTTGCCTGGCGCACTGATCATCATCGACGTTCGCGCCGAGGCCACGGCCCTGAAGGAGGCCCGCAAATTGGGCATCCCCACCATCTGCCTGATCGATACCGACGGTGATCCGGACCTCGCGGATATCCCGATCCCCGGGAACGACGACTCGATGCGGTCCATCGATGTCGTGGTGCGGGAGTTGTGCGTCGCCATCGCCGAGGCGCAACAGCAGAAGGCGCTGACTCAGCCGGGCACCGCGGACACCGCGGGTGTGCAGGTGAACGAAGGCCCCCGACGCAGCCGCCGGGCCCAGTTCCGGGCTGATGACGCCACCACCGAGGCCGGCGAACCCGCCGCCGCGGGTGCCTGATCGATTTCTCTTTGTTTCCCCCGGACATGCCGCATCCCGTGACACGACGCCGGGTCGATGCGCGGATTCCCTCTCTCTGAGATCACCCCAACTCTGCTCCCGGCGCAACCATACACGAGACCCGCTCATGGAACTCAACGCCAAAGACGTGATGAATCTTCGTAACGAGACCGGCCTGCCGATGATGGCCTGCAAGGCCGCCCTCATCGAGGCGCAGGGCGACCTGGAGAAGGCCAAGGACCTGCTCCGCAAGCAACTCAAGGGCAAGATGGACACCAAGACCGACCGCGCCAGCGGCGAAGGACGCATCGCCGTCGCGCTGTCGCGCGAGGCCGCGGCCATCGTCGAAGTCCGCTGCGAGACGGATTTCACCGCGAAGAACGACAAGTTTGTCTCCGCGTGCCAGAAGGTCGCTGAACTGGCGATCGACAGCCACGCGGGAGATGTGCCCGCCACCGCCGCGATGACCGCACTGGTCGATGAACTGCGGATCTCGACCGGAGAGAACGCCCGATTCGCCCGGGGCCACAAGTTGGTGCAGGACCCCGGTTCGGGGGCCTTCGGTCAGTATGTCCACCACGACGGCAAGACCGGAGTGATCGTTCAGGCCGAGGGCAATGTCTCCGACGAAATGTTGCGCAAGGTCTGCATGCACATCACCGCCGCGGTCCCACGGCCGCAGGGCATCACCGCGAACGACATCCCCGCCGACATCGTGGACAAGGAGCGGCGATTCCGCATCGAGCAGGCGATGGACTCCGGAAAACCGAAGGAAATCGCCGAGAAGATGGTCGAGGGCGGGATGCGCAAGTTCTTCGAGGAGGTCGCGTTGATGGAGCAGCCGTTCATCATGGACCCCACCAAGAAGGTCAAGGAAATCGTTGGAAGCGGCGTCAAGGTCGTCGCGTTCCTTCGGTGGCAAGTCGGCGAGCAGGCCTGATTCTCCATCAACCCGCGGCAAGCATCGTTCAGCCGAACCCGGGCGGGGTAGCCCGGGTTTTTGCCGCGTTGATCCCGCCTTCTTCCTATTATCACGTACGTGGTCCGCGCGGGCCGCGCTGCATCTGTGTGCCGATCAATCCTGCTGAGAACTCCATATCCATGTCCACCATCTCCACTGCCCGCGGCGACGCCGCCACCGCGGGCCGACGCTTTATCGCCGATCTTGCCCCTTCCGAACGCATTCAGGGACTTTACTCGGTGAGCAACGCCCAGTTGGGACGGACGAGGCAGGACAAGCCGTACCTCAAGTGCATAGTTGGTGATCGGACCGGCGAGATGCCGGCACGGATGTGGTCCATCGACGAGGCGACGTTCCGCTCGCTGCCGACGGACGGTTTCGCCGTGATTGAAGGGGAGACACAGCCGTACCAGGGGGAACTTCAACTCATCATCCACACGATCGCGCCGGCCGAGCCGTCGTCCGAGGAGATGCGCGATCTCTTGCCTTGCTCAAAGCGGCCTGTGCCCGAGATGTTCGCGGAACTCACGACGTTGCTGGCGACGCTCAAGCACCCCGCGATGCAGGCGCTGGCCAAACTCTATCTGGACGACAAGTTTCTGATGGACGCCTTCAGGCAGGCGCCGGCGGCCAAAAGCATGCACCACGCGTATCTCGGCGGGCTGCTCGAACACACACTCACACTCGTGAAACTGGCGGACCTGATCTGCCCGCTGTATCCCAAGGTCAATCGTGATATCGTGATCATGGGTCTGTTCCTGCACGACCTCGGGAAGACGCGCGAGTTGGTCTACGACCGGGCGTTTTCGTACAGCGACCGGGGAGAACTGATCGGCCACATCGTCGAGGGGGCCATCATGCTTCACGACAAAGCCCACCAGCTGATCCGCGAGCAAGGAATCCGTCTGCCCAGCGGGGCCCTGACGGTGCTGCAGCACATCATCATCTCTCACCACGGAGTGCCGGAGTTCGGCGCGGCGAAGATTCCGGCGACGCCGGAGGCGATACTGGTCGCGCACCTTGATAACCTGGATGCCAAAACGACCATGGCGTTGGCCGCGGCCCGCCCGGAACGCACCAACTCCTTCGATGCCGGGGGCAACTTCACCGAGAAACAGTGGGCATTGGATACCAAAATCTACAGGCCGGACGTGCTGGCCTCCTGACGCGGGCGGACGCTACAGTTTCGTCGTGAGCGATGAGACCGCGATCTCGGTGCACTTCGGCAAGCCGATGCCGCTGTTTCCGCTGGATTCGGCGGTACTTCTTCCGCAGCAGGTGCTCCCGCTTCATATCTTTGAGCCGCGGTATCGTCAGATGATCGAGCATTGTCTCGATGGGGCCGGCCAGATCGCCATGGCGACCTTTGCCGGTCAGGCATGGAAGCAGGAGTATCACGGTCGCCCACCGCTTCGACCCGCGGTCTGCATCGGCCAGATCGCCCAGCACGAGCGAGCGCCCGAAGGTCGGTATCACATCCTGCTTCAGGGAGTATGCCGCGCGAGGATACTCCGGGAAGTTCCTCCGGTTCAGGGGCGCTTGTACCGGATGGCCATGCTTGAACCCGCGGAGACGGATCCAGATGCCGCGGAATCGCTCGGAGAGGCTCGCGCGACCATCACCGAACTTCTCTCCCATGACCCTCTGTCACGGATGGCCGCGGCCGAGCCGATTCTCGAATGGCTGAATAACGAGGACATTCCCTCTGCGGCGCTGCTCGAGCTGGTTTCGTTCACGATCATCAATGAGCCGAAGGTGCGATACCGACTCCTCGCGGAAGGTCAAGCCGCGGCGCGGGCGGAACTCATCATCGGCGAACTGAAACACATCTCTCGTCTCGCGACCCGCGCGGCCGCGCAACACCCCGAGCAATGGCCCAAAGGGTGCAGTTGGAACTGAACGTGCCGGATGTGAATAGTCCTCGGCGGCGCATGGCCCGGCTCATTCAACGCGGACACACTGCCGGACGACCTGGAGGCGCGAAGGCTCCGCCGCGTTCGCGTCCGAGGGCGAACTGGAGTGTTCCTTTACGCTACCGCGGCCAACTCGGGCAGTGCTCGATCGAAGTGGGCTGAGTCTGAGGCTGCGGAAGCAGGGCCACGTCCGGCACAATCTGCGTAGAACTTCTCGTATCGCCCGATCAGGGTCTGCTCGCCATACGTTTCAAAGACCCAGGGTCGGGCCTTGGCGCCCATGTCACACCGCAGGGATTCGTCGGAAAGGAGTTTGGCGATCGCATCTGCCAACTGCTCAGGACGTTGATCCACAATTTCGGCCGCGCCGCTGGCCTGAACATCCTGCCAGATATCCACGCCCTTGGTGGTAATGAGGGGCGTGCCGCAGGCAAGTGCTTCGATCAGGACCAGTCCGAAGTTCTCCTGGCTGGTGGGAAGGACGAAGAGGTCGGCGTTCTGGTAGAGGCTGATCTTTTCACGGCCGATCACCTGACCGAGGAAATGGACGTTGCCCGCGATGCCGAGTCTGGAAGCGATCGTCTTCAAACTCTCGACGTAGGCGGGTTCGCCCGTGCCGGCAAAGGCCACCTGACCCCGGATACCCTGAGTCCGAAGACGGCTCGCGGCCTGGAGCAGGAGTTCCGGGCCTTTCTTGTAGTGAAGGCGTGAAAGGAAGAGCACGGTCGGCTCGCCGCCATTCTCCAGAAAGGTGAATCGCTTCGCGGCAAGTTCCCGTCCCGGCAACTGCCGGAAGGGTTCGAGGTCCATGAGATATGGGATAATGGCCTCGGCGCCGTTGGGGAACCACTTCTTGCTCTGGTCGAGTTCGGCCCGAGCGGTGCAATGAACCCGTGCGGCGTGCTCGAGGAAGTGACGGCCTCCAAGCGACATATACGCACGCTTCTTGAAACTGCGCTGCGCCATGCACCAGTCATCCAGCATGCCGTGGAGAGAGACGACATACGGGACGCCCATCTGGCGAGCGGCGGCGGCGATCTGAAGCGTCGCTGGATTCCAGACACAGTGCGTGTGAAGGACATCGGCCTTCTTGAGATGCTTGCGGATTTCGCGCATCTCGGAGGGTCCGAAGAGTTTGCCGAGCAGGGCGGGGCGGGGCAGGCGATGCACGGCGGGGAGAGAGTTTCCGTCGTGACCGGTCAGCCAAGCCTCTGGCGTCTCTGTCGTGTCCTGGGTCAGGATCGTCGAGGGGTGACCCTCGGCGGCCATGACCCGACTCGCATCGAGCACGAACCTCGGCACGCCGCCCTGGCGTGAATCCGTGCTTTCGACATAGTGAAGAATGTTCATGTGCCTGTGTCCTCTGCTGGGCCGTCCGACACGGGCACGCGGAAACCACCGGACGCTCGTGCAGCGTCCTGAACCAGCGTGAGACACGCGGTTGGCCTGTGTGGTGTGCCCGATCTGACCCGCCCTGAACGACTCTGCGGGCCGTATCAGTTAAAACATGCCACACGGTTTTGCCGGTGCCAACTCTTTTTGTCGATTTTGTTGAAAATTCCTCAGATTCAGATCATGACGACCGTGATGTGATTGAGGTCTATCCGATTCCGACGTGTTCTAGCGAGTATGCGGCTCATGGAATACTACCATACTACTAACATTCTGATTGCTTGGTTGAGCGTTGTTTTCAAGTATTCATCAAGGGCGGTGAAGAAGGAGTAATAGTTAGGAAGATGTATGTATATCGATTCCGGCTTGTAACCTCCTTGTGATAGGGAATCCTTCGGGTGGTCAGTCCTGCGATCGTGGATTCACTTAGCTTTATTCTCTCTCCGCGGAGAGTAACAAAGAATATTTCCACTTGGCAGTTGCGCTCGAGTTGATCTCACGGCACGTTGCCGTTCAGGGTCGAGATGCCAATTTGAACCATGTTTGTCGAGAACGCGGGATGTCCTCAACGTACCCTCCTACCCCATGCCTCATGACACCTATACGACTCTGCCCGCCGACAGCAATCAGGCTCTCGGCATCGCTCAGTATGCCATCGATTTCATGTCAGATGACAAGGACAGGGCGGGCCAGCCTGACCCTGCCGTGCTGGAGAGAACAAATCTCTTCCATACCGATGCGTGTCTGTGCGGAGTCTCAGCGATTGCCCTGGGCACGAACGCGCCTGTCCTGCTGCGCGAAGAAGCCGCGCAGTACGCGACACCGCCGAGCGGCTCCGGTTCGCTTCGTGGAGTGACGTGGGCCAAGCATTCGGTCCGGACCGGCGTGCCTGTGTTCGGTAGTTTGGTCGACGTCGCGGTAGAAAAGGCGATCGTCGCCAACTGCGCGGCGGTCCGAGAGTGGGACAGCAACGGTACCAACTTTGGATTCAACCCTCGCCTGGGGCACACCGCGGGCGAGTTCGGTCACAATGATTTCTACTCCGTGGCCGTCGCGGCGGCACAACTGAGGGGGAAGGATGGTGCGTTCGCGTTGAGGGGCATGGTATTGCTCGATGAAATTCGCGGGCGGCTGGCGGAAGTCTTTTCTCTCAAGTCCTACAAAATCGACCATGTCGTTCACGGGGCCATCGGTTCCGCGGCGACATTCGGCGCGATGATGGGCGCCACCGCCGAGCAGATCGAGTCGGCCATCGGGATGGTGATCGCACATTACATCCCCTTCCGGGCGATCCGCGCCGGCAAGCAACTCTCGGACAGCAAGGGGGCAAGCGCGGCCATCAGCACCGAGGCGGCGGTTCTTGCGGTCAAGCGGAGCATGGCGGGGTTCCTCGGGCCTCGGGACATCTTCCGCAACCCTGAAGCGATCTTCCGGCTCTTCGAGGGGCCGGGGCAGTTGTTCAAGAAAGTGGAGTCCGCCGGCACCGGCATTCCCGAGGCCAAAGAAGGAAAGGCCTTTGCCAGCCCGTTTGAACTGGTGCTGGGACGCGGGGGATCGGATTTCGCCGTCATGGGGATGCACTTCAAACTCGGCCTGTACGAGCACCAGTCCGCCGGCGCGTTGCAAGGGCTGATCAATCTGCTGAAGAGCGCACCGCGGCTGCCGGAAGACCAGACCGGGGACTGCATCAGCAGTATCGTGATTCGCGCGTATGAACCCGCGTTCGGCATCATCGGCGACCCGTCGAAGCGCGATCCCAAGACCCGCCAATCCGCCGATCACTCTATGTTGTATCTGGTCTGCACCAAACTCCGAAAAGCGCTGGAACTTCGCCAGGCTACGAAACGGGCGCTGGGATGGAAGGACCTGATGCTCCTCCCCCAAGACTTCAGCCCCAGAGCGCTCCAGGATCCGCTCACGCGTGAACTGATGGGCAAGGTGTCGTTCGAGCACGGCGGGGCCGAGTACGATGCCAAGTATCCCGACGGCATTCCCACCTCGATGGTCATCACGGATGATGAGGGGAATACCTACGACTCCGGCCTGGTCATGTATCCTGGCGGTCACGCACGAAATCACCTCGGACCCGACACGATCGACCTGCGGGACGTGCTCAACCACAAGTTCGAGCAACTGGGCGGGCTGGCCTCGGATGATCCCAAGGGGCTTGTGAAGCGCCTGAGCAATCTTGAAAAGAAATCGGCGAAGGAACTGGCTGCTCTGTACGACTTCCCGTTGACGGTCAAGGGCAGGTTCGATTGATCACACATTGGAGACCATCGCTGAACGCCCGCACTCATCACAGCACGCGATCAATCCGGGCCGTGTATGGCCTTCACACGCGCCGACGATGTGGCAGAACGCCCTACCACTCGATCGTGCCCGGGGGTTGTTCAACACTCATTCTAATTCTGCTCCTCGGCCTTTCGGGGTGCGCTTCACAATCTCCGAAACCGCCGCCCGCGGGGATGCAGGCGGTTTCGCTGTTGGGCGAGCCGCTCATCAGACAATCGCCGAAAGATGCTTCGGCGTTGGAGGCAAACCTCGCGGCGGCGAAAGCCTTGTTCGACTCCGACCCGTCGAGTGAGGAGGCCGCGATCTGGTACGGCCGTCGGCTGGCGTACCTGGGCCGCTACGAAGAAGCCATCGCGGTGTATTCCGACGCTATGGCAAAGCACCCGAAGAGTTACCGTCTGCTGCGGCACCGAGGGCACCGATATATCACCGTGCGCAAGTTCGACCTCGCCATCGCCGATCTGACCACGGCTCAGCGGCTCATGTTGGCTTACCCGGATGCGGTCGAGCCGGACGGCGTACCCGGACCCGGCGGGCCTCGCAGCACCGATCGGTCCAATATCTATTACCATCTGGCGCTCGCGCACTACCTCAACGGCGATTACACGTCGGCGGCAGCGGTGTTCTCCAAGCGCCGCGGCATCGAGCCATTCAACGACGACATGCTCGTCTCGACCGTGCATTGGGAGTATACATCACTTCGGCGCCTGGGCCGAGCTCATGAAGCCGCGGCGGCGGTCGCCTCCATCAGTGAAGGATTGGATGTCCGTGAAAACGAGAGTTACTACAAACTCTGCCTGATGTACCGGGGTCTACGTACACCTGAAGAGATTAATCCACCGGAGGCTTCGTCTCCGCCCGATGCCTCGATCATGTACGGTATCGCAGCATGGAAACTTGCGAAGGGCGACCGTGCGGCGGCGGCAGTGATGATGGGCGATCTGATCCGATCCGGCAACTGGGCATCGTTCGGGTTCATCGCGGCGGAGGCCGACCTTGCGCGGGACCCCGTACTCCTCTCGCAATCCGGCTTGAAGCCGAAGTCAAACAATTCTGATCCCAAGCGACCTTGAGAGGGCGGTCGGTCCTGCTGTGGCAGAAAAGGGCTTCAATCCGATTCGTGAGCATGGGCGTGCCCAGAGTGCCGCTTGTGGCTTTGATCACGCCGGCGCATGCAGAAACGTGAGCGACCGATGTTAGGATATTAATATAAATGTTATTATATACCTAACAAGTAGAACTCAATCTTGTTCTCGTCTTAACAAATCTACCTGAAGAGGTTGCGCGAGACTGCGATAATTCGATAGTTTTCGGAGTTTACACGTCTGGACGCGGTTGGGGACGTTCCCTGCTTACGCGTACCACGTCGTGACACGATCACGCGGAGAAATACATGCTCGCTTCGCTCTCGAAACGTGCCGCCATCACTCTGGTTGCCGTCGCTTCAACAATCGCCTCGGCGCAGTCCACGATCAAGATTGACGGCTCAAGCACCGTTTTCCCAATTACGGAGGCTGTCGCGGAGGAGTTTCAGAAGGCCAACCCCGGTTCAAAGGTGACGGTGGGCATCTCCGGCACCGGAGGTGGTTTCAAGAAGTTTGTTCGCGGTGAAACGGACATCTCGAACGCCAGCCGCCCCATCCTTGCCAAAGAGATCGAGGAGGCTGTGAAGAACGGCATCGAGTTCATCGAACTGCCCGTGGCGTTTGATGCGTTGACGGTGACGGTCAACCCGAAGAACACCGCGATCAAGGAGTTCACCGTCGCGGAACTGAAGAAGATCTGGGAACCCGAAGCGCAAGGCAAAGTAACCAAATGGAACCAGGTGAACCCCGCCTGGCCCGCGAACGATCTTAAGTTGTACGGCGCGGGGTCCGATTCAGGCACCTTTGACTACTTCACCGAGGCCGTGGTAGGCAAATCCAAGAGCAGTCGCGGCGACTACACGGCGAGCGAGGA
>DDSA01000275.1 GCA_002343715.1 Phycisphaerales bacterium UBA2402
GCGGTGGCGGTGGCGGCGGCGCTGGTGGCGGGCACGATCGCCACGGCGTGGCAGGCGGCCCAGGCCCGCGAAGAGGCGCAGACCGCGACGAGCGTCAACGAGTTCCTCATCGGCATGCTCAAGGCGGCCAACCCCGATGCCGGCAACGCCACCGACATGACCGTCGCGGAAATGGTGGACCGCGCGGCGGAGCAACTGGCGGCACGACCGCCGGCCTCGGGGCGCGTGGCGCTCTCTCTCCATCACACACTGAGCGATACGTACCGTGCGCTGGGCAAGGGGCCCAGGGCGCTCGAAGAGGCGGAACGGGCGGTGGCGATCGCGAAGGCGGCGTACGGCGAAGATCACCTGAACTCGATGGAGGCGAAGCGCTCCCTGGCGATGGCGCTGGGAGAGGTGGCGAGGTTCGATGAGGCCGAGGCCATCGTCCGCGACAACCTGGATCGGCTGACGCGCCGGTACGGCCCTGTGCACGTGCAGGTGGGCCTGGCCCTGGGTGATGTGGGACGTGTGGAATACCAGAAAGGCCGGTTCGCCGAGGCCGAGCCGCTGATCCGGCGGAGTTACGAGATCGTCGCGCCTGCGCTTGGAGAAACGCACGATGATGCGCTGGTGGCGATGGATCACCTGGGGAGCGTGCTGCACCAGTTGGGCCGGTTCGCCGAGGCCGAGGAGATTCTCCGGCGGGCGGTGGCGCTGCGCGAACAGGTGTACGGCCCGGAGAGCACCGTGACGGCCTTTTCGATCAACAGCCTTGCCAACGCGGTGCAGAAGCAGGGCCGCAACGAGGAGGCGGCGGAACTGCTCAGTCGAACACTGGCGATCCGCCGCAAGCGACTGCCGCCCGAGCACCCCAGCGTGCTCGTGGCGATGAGCAATCTGTCGGTGGCGCTGGCCTCGATGAACCGCCTCGACGAGGCCGAACCGCTGCTGCGCGAGTCGATGGAAGCGCAGATCCGCGTGCTGGGCGAGGCCCACCCCAAGACCCTGTCGGCGATGGGGAATCTCGCGTACGTCCTCGAGGATCAGGGCAAACTGGACGAGGCCGAGGCCCTCTACCGGCGTGTGGTCGAGAACCGGCGCGGCGCGCGCAGTTTGGCCGATACCGAGGCGTGGCCGCAGATGAACAATCTCGCCATGCTCCTGATGAAGCGTGGCAAGGTTACGGAAGCCGAGCCTGTCTTCGCCGAGATCCTGTCGCTCAGCGAGGGCCGCCTGCCGCCCGGGCACTACTTCGACGCCATCATCCGCAACAACTACGGCGAGTGTCTCGCGCGCCTGGAGCGGTTTGTAGAAGCCGAGAAGCACCTCCTCGCCAGCCAGACAACGCTCACCGAGTTCTTCAAGGAAGGGCACCCCCGCGTGAAGAAGGGCATGGAGCGGCTCGCCACGCTCTACACCGCGTGGGGGAAACCGGATCGTGCGGCGGAGTTCGCAAGCCCGGAACCCTCCAAGCCGGACGCCCGCTGAGTTCAGCGGTTCTTCCAGGCTTCCGCTTCGGCGGGGCGGCCCCACGCCGAGTAGAGCGAGACGCCCGTGTCGTGCAGGGCGTCGCGTTGATCGGGGCGGAGGGGTTCCGCAGCAGCGGCGGCCTCCGTGAGCATGGCCTCGGCTTCTTGAAAGTTCTTTTGTCCGATGAGCGAGGAAACAAGGCCGAGGCGGGTGGCGAACAGCGCCGGCGAATCGGGCGGGAGTTTTTCCGCTCGGATGGCCAGCGCGTTGCGATAGACCGATTCGGCCAGTTCGTATCGTCCGGTTTCAAGGTAGACTCGGCCCAGGTTGGCTAGCGTTCCCGCGTGGCGGGGATGGGTGGCGCCCAACGCCTTGGATTCGGCGGGGATCACGCGAAGCAGCAACTCCTCCGCTCTCGCGTAGTCCCCTGTCGAGATGCTCAGACTCGCGATGTTGTTCATGGTCTGGAGGATCAGCGTGTGTCCGGGCGGGAGGTGCTTCTCCCGCAAGGCCCTGGCCGTTTCCATGGAGGCGAACGCCTCCGGGAATCGGTCGAGATTGGCGTAGACACGGCTGAGGTTGTTGTGTGTCTCGGCGGTGCGCAGCGGATCCGGCTCGGGAAGAGTGGTTCGCAGCGCGAGCGACTCTTCGAGCAGCCGACCGGCCTCCTCGTAGCGTCCGAGCGCTCGCACCGTCACGCCCAGATCGTTGAGAGCCTGGGCCTGGTCCTCGCTGGGGCGAGGATCCACCAGTCGGTAGATGCGGAGTGCATCGCGGAACGCCCGTTCCGCCGAGTCGAAGTCTCCCTTGATGAACGCGATCTCGCCCAGGCCCATGCGGCTTTCACCGACGTCGTGGTGATCCGGCCCCAGCAACGCGAGCCGCTCGCTCAGGGACTCGTGGATCAGGGCCTCGCCGCCGGCGATGTCGCCGTTGCGGACAGAGACGAGGCCGATGGTGTGCCGGAGTGTTGCACGCACGCGCGGCACCCGGCTCATCCCCGGCAGCTTTTCCCTCAGCAGACGGTCCATGACGCGAGAGACCGTGACGCCCGTGCCGTCCTGGTCCACATCCCCCGCCGAGAGCGCTTCGCGCATGATCTCGGTCACCAGTTCCTGCTGATCGCGGGCCGTGTTGGCCTCATCTCGCTCCTGGCGGATACGCCGGTTCTGCACCGCGATGACCGTGATGATCGCGATCAGACCGAGGACCGCCACCGCGGCGGAGGCGCTGGCCGCGGCGTGCCGTCGGATGAACTTCGCGGCGTGGTACCCCAGCGATGGCGGTCGGGCGGTGACGGGCATGCCACCGAGATATCGATCGATGTCGTCGGCGAGTTGTTCCGCGGAGGCGTATCGGCGGGCCGGGGTTTTCTCCATCGCGCGAGCAACGATGTTGTCGAGATCACCCCTGAGCGTGCGGGCCAGCGTTGGAGACAACCCGGCCGCGGCGCTGGGCGGTGGGGGATCGACCTCACGAACGAGACGCTCGACCGCCTGGGCGGTCCGGTCGTTGAACTCGTAGGGTCGGCGTCCGGACAGGAGCAGGTACAGGATCACGCCGAGGGAATAGACATCGGAGGCGGTGGTCACCGCATCGCCCGAAATCTGCTCCGGGCTGGCGTACTCGGGGGTGAGCCGGCGTTCGTCGGCTTCGGTCGCGCCGTGTGCTCCGGTCTCGCCGGGCAGAAGAACTTTGGCGATGCCGAAGTCGAGCAGTTTGGGAAGGCCGTCGGGTGTGATGAGTATGTTGCCCGGCTTGAGGTCGCGGTGAATCACAAGGTTCTGGTGGGCGAAGTGCACAGCTCGGCATACCTCGCGGAACAGACGCAGCCGCGCGGGCACATCGAGAAACCGCTCCCTGCAGGCCTGGTCGATCGGCACCCCCACCACGAACTCCATGACAAGAAAGGGCCGTCCGTCCGGCAGCACTCCTCCATCGAGCAGGGAGGCGATGGCCGGGTGGCTCAGGCGCGCGAGCGTGCGCCGTTCCTGACGGAATCGGCGGATGATCTCCTCGCTGTCCATCCCCCGCTTGACGACCTTGAAGGCCACGCGCTGAGCCACCGTGTCGGAGGATTCACCGAACGTCCGTTCCGCGGCGTACACGGCGCCCATGCCCCCCGAGGCGATGCGTCGTTCGATGTGGTAGGCCCCGAAGGTGCGGCCCTCGAGGAGATCCTGGTCCGGTTCGAACCCCTGGGGTGCAAGCGCGGAGAGTTCGAGAAAATCCCCGGGTGGGGATGCGTGTTTGAGAAGCGAGCGAACCTCCGACGCGAGGGAATCATCGCCGCCGCACTCTCGAACAATCGCCTCTTCGCGCCGCGATGGAGGAAGAGCGGCGATCCGATCGAAGGTATCCTGCACGCGACGGAAAAAGTCGGTGTTCATGCACCCTCGCCGCTCAACTCGCGGTGCAGCCAGACGCGGATGAAGGCCCATTCCCGCGCGATGCTGCTGGGGCTGACCCCCATGACCCGCGCGGTTTCATCAACCGTCAGCCCAGCGAAATATCGGAGTTCGACGATCCGAGCCTTGCCGGGGTCAAGTGCCGACAGTCGGTCCAGCGCGGTGTCGAGCGCCATGGCGTCGATCGGGGACGTGCTGTCGGGGGCGGCGAGTTCGGTGGCCTCGTGCCGGACGGCGCTCCCGCCACGCTTCGCGGCGTTGCGTGCTCTCGCGTGATCCGTCAAGATACGGCGGATGGCTTTGGCCGCGGCACCGAAGAAGTGAGCCTTGTTCTCCCACCCCGAGTCGGCGGGTCCGACGAGACGCAGATAGGCCTCGTTGACCAGCGCGGTGGGCTGCAGGGTGTGGCAGGCCCGCTCATCGGAGAGAAAACGCTCGGCCAACTGTCTGAGTTCTCCGTACACACGCGGGAAGAGTTCGTCGGTCGCCAGCGCATCCCCGGTGCGGGCGCGCTGGAGCAGTTCGGTAACTTCCGTGCGGTCACGCGTCGGCTTGCGTGCAGGATTGGGAAGTTCAGTATCGCTCATATCCCCTCCCCGCCGCTCGACCCCCTGCGAGAATGCTATCCGGGGAAGAATCCTCAGAAAGCAAAATCCGGTACCCGTCCGAACCCGAAAGAGCGGACGAGCGGGCGATGCCCGGATCTCCCCAGCACCGGTTTCAACGGTGTGGGCGGTTCATTTCTATTTTCATAGCAGGAGGAGAATGATGCAGAAGGTACCAGTTTCCAACGCCCGAGGTGCGCGCCGTGCAGGCCTCGTCGCCCTTACTCTTACCCTTGGTGCGGGTGTCGCGCAGGCCGCCGATGTCTACGCCCTGACGGTGCAGGGCATGTTGATCCGCTTCGATACTTCGTCCCCGGGCATGGTGACTCCCATCGGGGTGGTGAGCGGGGCCGGGGGCATGGTGTCGCAGTACGCGGGCATTGACTTTCGGCCCGCGACCAGCCAGTTGTACCTGGCCGAGCAGGGCATGAGCGGCCCCAGCCGCCTGTACACGCTCAGCCTGGCCGATGCCTCCGCCACCCTCGCGAGCACGATGAGCACGGGCCTCTCGGGCGAGTGGTTCGGCGTGGACTTCAACCCCGTCCCCGACCGCCTTCGCACCACCAGCAACACCGGCCAGAACCTCCGCACCAATGTCGATACCGGCTTGGTCGCGGTGGACATGCCCCTGGGGTATGCAGCGGGCGATATGAGCGCGGGTGTGATGCCGTCGGTCGTCGGCTCGGCGTACACCAACAGCCTCTTCGGCGCGGTGGGCGGCTCGACCACGCTGTACAACCTCGACGCGGCGACGGGCAATCTCGTCACTCAGATACCGCCGAACAACGGCACGCTCAACACCGTGGGCGGCCTGGGCGTCGCCCTCAATGGTGAAGTCGGCTTCGACATCTACTTCAACGGGTCAAGCAACGCGGCCTATGCCTCGATCCAGTCGGCCATGCACGGAGGTTCGGATTTCTACCGGATCAACCTGATGACCGGCGCGGCGACCTTCATCGGCACCATCGGCGGAGGGGTGGCCATCCGTGATTTCTCGGTGATCCCATCTCCGATGTCCGCGGCGGTCTTGGGCCTGGGTGCGATCGCGGGGCTGCGTCGTCGGCGCTGATTGGTGTGTACATGGTGTCGGGCGTCAGTTCCGTCTCTCGCGCCCGATGAACTCTTCATGACGCCGACCGGCCACACGGCCGGTCGGCGCTTTTTTTGTGCGTGCGAGAACGCGGCGGGTCTTTCTTTGTGGTGCGGTGATGGCCCACCGCCCGAAATAGGGCCGGGCGGAACTCCCGACGGGTTTCCCCGCGCCGCCCATCTTTGTGGATGAAAGGGGCGAACCATGTGCCTGCTCTCGTCAACCCTCGACCGCCTCATGACCGATGCCGGAACCGAACTCCGCTCCGAGCGCCCATCGCCGCGGATTGTGCTGGCGAGCCGCTCGCCCCGCCGGCGGAGCCTGCTGCTCGAGGCCGGCATCCAGCATCGGGCGGAACACCCCGGCTTCGACGACGGCGGACTGAAGCCCGGCAACGTCTCGTGCGAGCAATGGGTGGCTTCGCTGGCGTACCTCAAGGCGTGGGCCAAGGTGCGGGAGACCGATGCGGACCTGATCATCGGGGCCGACACGGCCTGTGTGCTCGATGACCGCTTGATCGGCACACCCAACACAGCCGAAGAGGCCGGGGGCATGATCCGCTCGTTTCTGAACCGGGAACACCACGTCGTGACAGGGGTTGCGCTGATCGACTTGCGTTCGGGCCGCCCCGAGCGGGTTCTCTTTTCTGAACGAGCGGCAGTGCGTTTCGGCGGGCTCTCGGAGCAGCAGATCGCCTTGTACATCTCCACGGATGAGTGGCAGGGCAAGGCCGGGGCGTACAACCTGCGAGAGCGGCTGGACGCGGGGTGGCCCATCACCTACGACGGCGACCCGACAACGATCATGGGGCTGCCGATGAAGGCGCTGCTGCGGCGGCTTCGGACTTTGGTGTAACGCCACGACAGCACGGAACGCCGACGGGAGATCGTCCAAAAAAACCGCGACCCGTCGGTGGACGGGTCGCGTTGCTCCTCGGTTCTTGTTCAACTTACTTTTCGAGCATCCCCAACTGCCACATCAGGAAGATGCGCATATCCGCCGCATCACGGATGCGCAGATTGAGCGGCTTGCCCTGGCCGTGGCCCGCATCGCGGTCAACCCAGAGAAGCACGGGCTGGCGGCTGGGATCGCTCGCCGTGGCTGCCTGGAGGGCCGCGGCCATCTTGCGGGCGTGCAGGGGGTGGACGCGGGTGTCGTTCTCGCCCGCGGTGATGAGCACGGCGGGGTAGTTGGCGCCCTTCTGGATGTTGTGGTACGGGGAGTATTTGAGGATGTAGTCGAACTGGCTTGGATCTTCCGACGAGCCGTATTCGGGCACCCAGTACTTGGCCATCAGGAAGTTCTGATAGCGGATCATGTCGAGCAGGGGCACTCCGATGATGACGGCGCGGCACAGGCCCGGGTTCTGGGTGAGGAAGGCCCCGGTGAGCAGGCCGCCGTTGCTGCCGCCGAAGACGGCCAGACGCTTCGGGCTGGTGTACTGCCGATCGATGAGGTACTTGGCGGCCGAGGTGAAGTCGTCAAAGACGTTCTGCTTGTTGGCCAGGCGCCCCGATTCGTGCCAGTCATCGCCGTACTCGCCCCCGCCGCGGAGGTTGGCGACGGCGTAGACGCCGCCGTCCTCGAACCAGGAGAAGAGCGGCGCGCTGAAGGAGGGTGTCATCGAGATCTTGAACCCGCCGTAGCCGTAGAGAATGGTGGGGTTGTTCCCGTCGCGCTTGAGGCCCTTCTTGTGCACGATGAACATCGAGACCTTGGTGCCGTCCTTGCTCGTGTACCACTCCTGCTTGACCTCGACGGTCTTGGGATCGACGGGAACCGCGGGGCTTTCCCAGAGTTCGGGCTGGGCCTGGGGCTTGGACAGGTCCACGCGGAAGATGCTGGGGGGATAGTTGTAACTGGTGAAGGAGAGGAAGGCCTCGGTGCGGTCCTGCTCGGTCGAGAGCCCCGCGCTGCCGATGCCCGGCAGCTGCAACGCGCCCTTGCTCTTGCCGTCGAGGTCGAAGATCTCGATGGTGCTCGAGGCGTTCTTGAGGTAGTTGACGGCGAGCACGCCCTTGGCGATGCTCATGCCCTGGATAACCGCGTCCTTGCGTTCGGGGACGATGTCCTTCCAGTTCTTCTCGTCGGGGTTGTTCAGATCGACCGCGACGATCCGACCGTTCGCGGCGTTGAAGGTCGTCTGCATGAACATGCGGTCGCCGACGATGTCGCCGCCGAAGGAGGCGGGCTTGCCCACCGCGATGGGGCGCTTCTCGAGTTTCCCGGTAGTGAGCCAGGTGTTGAAGTCGGCGACCCACAGGTCGTTGTTGCGCGTGTCGGTGTAGTAATAGAGGACGAGCCATTTGCCGTCGTCCGACAGGCCCCCGCCGGGGCCGTAGGTCGTGGCGAGTTTTTTGTTCTCATCGGGCGTGAACTGGCGGAAGATCTGCTTGTCCGCCGAGACCTCTCCGCCCAGCCGGTGGAACATCACCTGGCCGGAGTAGGGGTTCTTGACATCCGCGAGGTTGCGGTACACGAAGCCCGAGCCGTCGGGGAGCCAACTCACGCTGCTCACTTTTCCGGAGATCTCCAAGGGCATGGTCTCTCCGGTATCGACGTTGAGCATGCGCAGCGTGGTGTTCTCATCGCCGGACTTGTACGTGCCGTAGGCGAGGAGTTTGCCGTCATCGCTGGCCTGGTAGAACGAGATGGTCGTCAGTCCGCTGGCGTCGATCTTCGCGGGGTCGAGGAGCAGTTTCGGCTCGCCCCTGTACCCCTCGCGCACATAAACCGAGGCCTGGTTCTGGTTCCCCTCGCGCTTCGAGTAGAAATAGCGCGTGCCCTTCATTTCGGGCGATGAGATCGAGCCGACTTCCATCAGGTTGCGGAGACGCTCCTCCAGTTGCTTGCGACCGGGCAGATTGTCGAGCACGTCGCGGGTGTAGGCGTTCTGGGCGTCGGTCCAACTCGCCACCTCGGGGTTGATCTTGCCCATCTGGGTCGGGTCGGCGTTGTCGCCTTCCAGCCAGCGGTAGTCGTCCTTGAGTTCGACGCCGTGGACCTTGTCCGTCACCGTCTCGATCCGGGTGGCCGGGGGCTTCGCGGCGGTCGTGATGGGATTTGGATCACCGAACGTCGCCATCGCGGCGGACATGCCGCCGGGCTTAGGGTCGAGGCTCTGGCACGCGATGGTGCCGACCAACAGCCCGGCGGGCAGGAGAAGTGCAACGGGGCGCATAATGAACTCCGGGTGGAAATGAAGGACACTGAACTTCACGGCAAGTATATTGCGAAGAGATGCTGCAACGTGAGGTACCCGTCGGGCCGGGGGGTTGAACAACGCAGCGCATTTCCACTGCCCATCACCCGACACGCCACATTGGACGTACCCTCGCCCATGTCGCCAGGCGCGCCGGGACCGGATCGGTATCTCGCGTCCGCGGGGCTCCCGCCGCGGCAGTCTTCACGGGTGGGGCGGTTGTGGCGTGCGGCTTCGGCTCTGCCGGGAGTGACGTGCGGTTCGTACGGGCTGGGGCACGCCCGGTTCATCGTGGGGCGGAAGACCTTCGCGTACATCCTGAACAACCACCACCACGATGGTCTCTTGTGCCTGTGCGTAAAGTCCACGATGACGCGGCAACTCGAACTGACCCGCGCCGATCCCGATGCGTACCGGGTGCCGGCGTACCTCGGGCATCAGGGGTGGGTATCGATCCGGCTTGATCGTGCGAAGTTTGACCGGGTCGCCGCCGCGGGGTTGCTCGCCGAGGCCTGTGCGCTGCAAGCACCACGGCGGAAGGTCGCGCGCGGCGTCTGACCGCTCACTACCCTTGTTGCCGGTGAGCAAGCCCGCACAACGAAAGCCCGGCCTCGGCGGTCCGAAACCTCAAGGAGCGCCCGCGCCCGGCGCGCGGGCCGCGGCGCTCGCCCGGCTTCTTCGGCTCGCGGAGTCCTACCCCGATCTTCCGCTCGGCGAAGCCCGGTACCCGGGCCTCTCGCCCAGGGATGCGGCCCTCGCCCACGCCATCGTGGACGCGGCGGTGCGTCGCTGGATCACGCTCGAAGCGATCGTTCAATCCCGGCTCGACCGTCCCTTCATCGAAGTCGATGCGCCGGTTCGCGCGGCGCTGCTGGGCGGAGCGGCCCAGATGCTCTTTCTTGACAAGGTGCCGCCCCACGCGGCGATCTTCGAGACCGTCGAATGGGTGAAGAGCCATCAGGCGAACGCGGGCGGCTTTGTCAACGGCGTTTTGCGGGCGGTGTCCCGACTGCTGTATGGTGTCTCGACCGACGCGATGCCCGCCAAGACGCGCCGGGACGCGTGGACGGACCAGCGCGATGAGGTGCCCCTCGCTTCCGGCGGTGCGCTCGCCTTGCACGCGGCGATCCTGCCGTCGGATCTTCACCAACGATGGGCCATCGCCACCAGCCACCCAACGGCGCTCGTGAAGCGCTGGGCGGGGGGACTGGGGGAAACCGCGACTCGTGACCTGCTGCAACACAACCTGATCGACGATCCGCCCACGACGATGAACGTAGCCCACGCCGCGGCGGACCTTCCCGCGGCGTGCAAACCGCACGATGTCCCTGGTTGCCGTGTCTGGGGCGGCTCGCGCGAGGACCTTGCGGCGATCCTTGCGGCACGGACTGATGTGTGGGTGCAGGACGCGGCCTCGACACTGGCGGTGAGGGACGCCGCGGGACTGTCGCCCTCGCTGGTCATCGATCTGTGCGCCGGGCGGGGTACGAAGACGCGCCAACTCGCCGCGACGTTCCCGCACGCGGAGATCATCGCGTCCGACCCCGATTCGCTGCGCAGCACCGATCTGCGCGGGGTGGCCGCGTCGTGCGGGCGGGTGCGCATCGTGCCCCCGGCGGCCCTGCGTGAGCAGTTCGCGGGCCGGGCCGACCTGGTGCTCGCGGATGTTCCATGCACGAACACGGGCGTCCTGCCCCGCCGCTGCGAGGCGAGGTACCGCTGGTCGCGGGATCAACTCGATCGCCTCATCGCGCTGCAGCGCACGATCATCGCCGATGCCGCGGTCCTGCTCGCTCCCGGCGGCACGCTGGTCTACGCCACGTGCAGCATCGAGCGTGAGGAGAACGAGGATCAGGTCGCGTGGGCCGCGGGCCTTGGGTTCAGCGCTCGAACAGTGCGTCGCACGATGCCCGTGGGAATGCCGGGCGGGCCGGAGGCGCGGTATCACGACGGTGCTTTCAGCGCGGTGATGGATCGGGGAGGGGGCGGCTGAACGATGCTCATCGGGCAATCGACCACACCCCGGCCGACGACGATCGAGCAGTTGCTCGGTGCCCAGACGATCGCGCGGTTGGACCGGCTCGACCTGCTGAGCCGAAAGATTCTCTCGGGCACGCTTCCGGGGGAGCGCCGCAGCAAGCGCCGGGGCCGCAGCGTTGAGTTCGATGATTTCCGCGACTACACCCCCGGCGATGACCTGCGTCACATCGACTGGAACATCTACGCCCGCCTCGACCGCCTTTTCATCAAACTCTTCCGCGAGGAGCAGGACCTGTCGCTGCACCTGGTGGTGGACGCGACAGCGTCGATGGACGCGGGCAACCCGAACAAACTGGTCTACGCCCACGGGCTGGCCATGGCCCTGGCGTACGTGGGCGTGGTCAATCAGAATCGGGTGAGCGTGAGCACGTTCGATGCACCCGGGCCTGGCCGACCGGCGGTGCGGGCGTTGATGCCCGTGCGAGGGCGGACGGCGGTGCGGCGCATCGGCGGATTCCTGCTGGAGGGGTTACGCGAAACGCGCTCGCCGGGCGGGGGCGCGGATCCCGGCGAGGTGCTCGTCACAGCACTGCGGGCCGCGGCGAGGACCAACGCGGGACGCGGCATCGTTGTGGTGATCTCGGACTTTCTGTGCCCAAGCGGGTGCGCCCCGGGCCTTGCGTATCTGGGCGCGGCGTGCATGAGCGGGGTTATGGATGCGTACTGCGTTCAGGTGAACAGCCCCGGCGAGGCGGACCCGGAGCAGGAGGCGGCGGCCGGACTCTTCGGCGACCTGCGCCTGACCGATGCCGAGACGGGCCGGGCGGCGGAGGTCACGGTGACGCCTGATTCGGTGCGTGACTATCGGGCGGCGCGTGCCGCGTATAAGGATGCCCTCCACGCCGAATGTGCATCGCGGGGCATCGCGCATGCCGAAGTCTCGACCCGGACGCCGATCGAAGCGTTGGTGCTTGGAACGCTGCGTCGGGGCGGGTTGTTGCGATAACCATGTGCCGTGGGATGGGTGTTGATCGAACGTAACTCCGGGCCGCGGACCCTACACTTTGATCGCGGGGGCCGATGACGGTGAGATCCGCAGAGGAGCACCGACGGTGCCTGTCGCATGAGCGATGACCGCTTTCAACTCGTCATGCGTACCTTCGAGCGAGCGCTCGAGTTGGATGCCGCCGCGCGAGACGAGTTCCTGGAGCGCGAGGTCGGTCACGAGCCGGAAGTCTTCAAGGAAGTCAGGGCGCTTCTGGCCCACCACGAGTCCGACGGGTCGCGAGTCGCCACCGGGGTCGGCCTCGCGGCGGTCGGGCCTCCGTCCGCGGCGTGTGCCGCGTCCGACGCTCCCGCACTCCCGGTGTTGACGGGCAACTACCGCATCCTCCGCACCATCGGCGAAGGCGGCATGGGCATTGTGTTTGAAGCCGAGCAGTCCTTCCCGCGCCGGCGCGTGGCGCTCAAGGCGGTGCGTCCGGGCTTCGCGAGCCGCGGCCTGCTCAACCGATTCCGCAACGAAGTGGAACTGCTGGGCCGTCTCCAGCACCCCGGCATCGCGCAGTTGTACGAAGCGGGCATCGCCGATGAACTCTCGCCGGATCAGGCGTTCTTTGCGATGGAACTGGTCGACGGCCCGCCGCTGACCCGCTATGTGCGCGAGCACAACCCGCCGACCGCCGTGCGCTGGGAGCTGCTGCTGCGCGTGGCCGAGGCCGTGCAGCACGCGCACCAGCGGGGCGTGATTCACCGCGACCTCAAGCCCGGGAACATCCTGGTGGGTTCCGATGGGAACCCGAAAGTCGTGGACTTCGGCATCGCCCGGGCCTCGGAGGAGGGCGCTGCATCGATGGCGACCCGTACAGGGCAACTCATCGGCACGCCCTCGTACATGAGCCCGGAGCAGATGCGCGGCGACGTGGTGGACACCCGCAGCGACGTGTACGCGCTGGGCGTGGTGGCGTTTGAACTTCTGACGGGCCATCTCCCCTTTGATCTGACGAACAAGGGGATGGACGAGGCCTCCCGGATCATCCGAGAGGACGAGGCCCCACCCCTCTCCCGGGTTGATCGGGCGCTCAGGGGCGACGGGGAAGTGATCGTCGCCAAGTGCCTGTCGAAGGAACCGGATCGGCGGTATGCCAGCGCGGGCGAACTGGCCGAGGACATCCGGAGGCTGCTCGCCGGCGATGCCATTCTGGCTCGTCGGGACTCGGCGATGTACGTGCTGCGCAAGCAGGTGAGGCGTCACCGAACGGCGGCGCGGCTGATCGTGCTCGGGGCGGTGGCGCTCGTGGCCTTCGCGGTCTATGCCTCGATCAACGCCGAGCGGCAGCGTCACCTCGCCGAGACGGCGACCCTCGCGCGGGAGCAAGAACGCATCGCCAAGGAGCGCGCGCTGGAGGCCTCACGCGCGGCCCTCGCCGCGCGCGCCGAGGCCGAGGCCGAACTGGCGCAAGCGCAGATCGAGAGAGGCAGGATCGAGGCGGCCAACGGGAATCTGTCGCTCGCGGAAGACATGCTCTGGCGGGCCCACTTCGCGGATCCCGCCTCGCCTTCGGCCCGATGGGGCGTGTGGGAGTTGTACGACCGCATTCCCTCGGCGTGGGTCGTGCAGGGGCCTGCCGCGAACACGACGGCCTCGGTCTCCGCCGATCAGCGTCGCTTCGCGTGGCCGACCTCGAACGGCCTTGTATCGGTCTGGGACACCCGTTCCGGCGATCCGGTCGCCACGCTGCTGGCGCCCGGCGGGACAGCGCCAGCCGTGGCGATCTCGCCCGAAGGGGATCAGGTCTTTGTGCTCAGCGCGCGCGGCGGGTCATACTTGTTGCCGGTCGAGGGTCCGGGGGTGTCGATCGCGCTCGAGGACGTGACCGCCCAACGTGTCGCGGCGTATCGACCGGATGGTGCGCTTCTCGCCACCGCTGGGGATGACCGGATCCTTCGGCTCGTGGATCCTCGCCGTGGTGAGGTGGTGCGGTCGTGGGAGATCTCGGGCACGCCGCGGCACATGGCATTCAGCCACGACGGGGCCCTGCTGGCGGTGGGGAGCAGCACGGCCGCGGCAGGCCCGGCGGTGTCGGTGTGGAATGTGGCGGACGGTGCGTTGGTCGCCGATCTCTCGTCTCTGGGTTTGCCCATGGTGTGCGCCATGACGTTTTTTCCTCGAACGCATCGGTTGGCGCTCGGGCAGGTCGGCGGCCCGATCTGGTATTGGGAGCCGGGAGCGACGGGATTGACCGCGGCGCGGCACCCGCTGGCCGCGGACGCGAGGATCCTGAGTCCGGCGTCCGATGGTCGGAGCATCTACGCGGGCACGCTCGACCGTCCCTACCTGGTCGATGTTTCGGGTGAGCGGGAGAACCGCCGGATGGCCCGGCATCGGTTCCATGTCCAGGCGGTCGCCTGGCACGGAGAAGATGATGTCACGCTGTTGACGGCCGACGGCGCGATGAGGCGGATGAGCCTTTCCACGAACGCGTCGGCCTCGCGGATCCCGGGGTTTCAGAACTGGTGCTTCTCGGTGGCCTATTCGCCGGATGGTTCGCGGTTAGCGGTGGGGACGGGCAACAGCCTGGTGGACGTGATCGACTCGCGGAGCCGGGCGCTGGTGTCTCGATGGACGAGCGACGTGAAGAACTTCCGCACGCGTCAGGTTCGCTTTCTCGATGATGATCGGCTGCTCGCATCGGGCCATGACGGCGTGGTGCGCATCATCGACGCCGCGTCCGGTCGGGAACTGCACGCCATGCCCGGGGACCGTGACGAACTCTTCTCGCTCGCGGTGACGCCGGATCGGTCGCTGGCCGCGGCGGGTCACGCCAACCGCATCACCCGGATCTTCGATCTCCGTACGCAGGAGCCGGTCGCGGTGCTGCCGACCCTGGAGAAGCGGATCGAAGGGCTGGACTTCTCTCCCGATGGGAAACTGCTCGCCGTCTCGGGGCTGTGGCGGGGCGTGGTCATCTGGGATGTGGTTGCATCAACGATCGTGCAGCGTGTTGAGGCGAAGTCTCAGCCCTGGGCCGTGGCTTTCGCGCCCGCGGGCGATCGGCTCTATGTGACGACGCAGGCGGGCACGATCGAGGCATACTCCACGACGGACTGGTCGCGCGTGCGCTCCGTGCACGGGCACCAGCGCCTCATCCCCGCGCTGGCTGTCAGCCCCGATGGACGGCTGATTGCTACCGGTGGTGAGGACGCGATTCTCAAGGTGTGGGATGCGGCGACGCTGCGCAATCTGGCCTCGTTCGACACCGAGGGCGTCGTGATCGTCTCGATGGCGTTCTCGTCCGATTCGCGCCGCCTGGCCGCGGCATCGGCGAACCGGTTCGTGGTCGAGTACGACCTGGGCGCTGCCGATCGTCGGATCGCGGCCCATCGCGTGTTTCACCTGCGGCGGCTGGGACTTCCCGCTCCGCGGTAGCCATGCACTCGCCGGAATCGGGGAGAGCCGGCGCACCGCGCGACAGGTGATCGCGGAGCGGCTAGCATCGGAGGTTGGTCCGCGCGAGTCGCGGGCGATGCTCGTGGGCAGGAGAAGCTCAACACATGGGACTGATCGCGACATGGCGGAGCAGGAGGATGATGCCCGCGCTGATCGAGCGCGAGAACGGCTATCGCGCGAACTTCTCGCCCGAACAGCGGCTGGCCTGGCAACTGGATCGTGTGAACGAGAACTGGCTCGTGCAGCAGGAACGCATCCCCGCGTACCGCGATGCGGTGCGTTCGGGGGCGCTTCCCGGCAGGTTCGAGAGCATGGCGCAGTTCTGCGAACTCGTGCCGCCTACGACGAAGAAAATGGTCCAGACCCAGATGGACCGCCTGAGCGACCCGTCACGACCTGAGGATTTCGCGTACACCACCGGGGGGTCCACCGGCGAACCGACGAAGTTCCCGTTCTGGAATAGCGAGCACCGCCACTCGATCCCGGATCGATGGATGTGCCGCCGCTGGTACGGCGTGCAGCCGGATGACAAGCTCTTTATGATCTGGGGCCACAGCCATCTGCTCGGGTCGGGCGTCAAGGGCAAGGTGAAGGGGCAATGGCGCGTGTGGAAGGACCGGGCGCTGGGGTACTACCGATTCTCGGCGTATCAACTCGACCCCGACAAACTCCGTCGAGCGTGCGATGAGATGCTTCGTTACCGGCCGGCGTACATGGTCTGCTACAGCGCCGCGCTGGATTATTTCTGCCGCGTCAACGAGGACCGGGCCAAGGACCTGCACGCGTTGAAACTCAAGATGGCGGTGGGGACGGGAGAGAGTTTCCCGTTCGACGACAGCCCCCAGTGGGTGAACAGGACGCTGGGTTGCCGGTGCGCGATGGAGTACGGCAGCGTCGAGACGAGCATCATGGGCTTCAGCGTGCCCGAGACCCGTGGCCTGGGGGCGTTCGATCTCTTCTGGCGCAGTTACTTCATCGAGGCGGGCGAGGGCGGGCCATCGGGCGGGAGGGGGATCCGGATCACCAGCCTCTTCCCCAAGAAGTTCCCGCTGATCCGCTACGAGATCGGGGACGAGGTCACCATGTTCGATGAGGATGCGCCCCTGGGGCTTTCCCGCGTCAGGCGGATCGTGGGCAAGACGCTCTCCTTCGTCACGCTGGCGGATGGGACCAAGGTCCACTCGGTCGCTTTCGAGCATTCCATCCGCACCGTGCCGGGGGTCGAGCGGTTCCAACTGGTCAGCAAGGGAGGCGCGATCACGCTCAAGGTCATTGCTCCGACCGCCGACCGACAGAAGGCCGTTGCCGCGATTCACGCATTGATGTTCAAAATTCACCCGAGTTTGGCCACGGCGGAAATTGAGTTCACCGACCAACTCATCCAGACCGTCGCGGGAAAAACCCCGATGGTCATCGTGGACCGATCGCACCTGGGGGTCGGGCAGACCGAACAGGCCATGTTTGCATCAGGCGGAGGAACGTCGAGATGACGTAGTTCCATCGATTCAGCGTACTGAAACCCATACGGGGCTTTGTGTTTGGTATGCAGTAGGATTTAGGACCCGCGCGTTTCGACAACATTCATGACGAGCGCCTATCATTTTGGCCCGTCGCCCGACGGACCCGCCGCGTGGCGGACAAAGCCGGGCCTGACTCAAGACCATGACGGAGCGGCCTTGCGAGGCCGATCAGACGATGAGCAAGTTTGCACGATTCGGTCCGGTTCAGAAATCCTCAGTCACGACCAAGAGCGCCAAGGGCGTGGTCCACGTGGATTGGAAGGACGTCGAGAACCTCCGCAAGTTGATGAGCCCCAACGGCAAGATCATGGGCCGCAAGCGACTGGCCACCTCGGCCCGCGAGCAGCGCATGGTCGCCCAGGCGATCAAGCGCGCCCGGTTCATGGCCCTGCTGCCGTACACCAGCGCGACGCTGTAATCCGTTCACAGCGCGGCGGAGATGTGCGAACGCCGCGTTGATCGACGGGGAGGCTGTTCTCGCATGGATCTGCTCCTCAAAGCCCCCATCTACCGCGATTACGCGGCGCTGTTGTCGCGCCACGACCTGTCGCCTGAGCGCCCCGCGCCCACGCGTGACCGGGGCGAGTCCATGCGCCGCGCCATCGACCTCTTGTGGGGCGGGGTCGGATCGTTGGGGATCTCGTGGATCGGGTTCTATGTCCTTGAGGGCGACTCGATGGTGCTGGTCTGCCGCGAGCCCAAGCCCGCCTGCTCGCCCATCGGGCTGCACGGCATGTGCGGGCGGGGTGTGCGCGAGGCACACCCGCTCATCATCGCCGATGTGCGCACGCTCGGTGAGAACTACGTGGCGTGCGATCCCAGGGACCAGTCCGAGTTGGTCATCCCGCTCCTCGACGATGCGGGCCGGTGCGATGCGGTGCTCGATGCGGACAGTTACGAAGTCGGCGCGTTCGATGAGCACGACGCGTTCGGGATGAGCAAGGTGCTGGTGTCGCTGGGGCTGGCATCGCCTCACTTGCTGACCCGCATGCCCCTGCGGCTGTGAGCCTGCGGGCCGCACACCGTGCGCGAGTTTGTGATGCCCATTCTGCGCGCTGTCGATCCAGCCACGCCGATCGTGTAGGATTGTCGTCCTCGTTCCATTCACGGCGGGGGCAAGGAGGGATCGGCGATGCGAACGTTCTTGGGTTTCATCGGCTTGATCGGGCTGTCGGTCGCGGCGCACGGTCAGAACTCGGGCGTACTGGGCGGGGGCGGGCCGCTGTTTCCTACTCCCCACGCGGAATGCATCTCTCCAGAACAGCGGGCCGAGGTCGCGGCGGAGATCCGGGCCTTCGAGGCCGCGGAGGTATCGCCTTATCACCCTCGCGGGCCGGTGGCCTACACCTTTTACCCGATGGCCGGGAACTGGTACCGCGACGCGACCATGGTCAACTTCGTGGACCTTGATCCCGGCGCGGGGCTGCGCGACTGGGATTGCACCGACTATGTCTACGACGGCCATAACGGGCACGACTATGGCATCCGCGGCTTTGGCGAGCAGGATGTCGGCGTGCCGATCTTCGCGGCCCTGCCGGGCACGGTGGTCGCCACCCGCGACGGCGAGCCGGATCGAAACACCGTCTGGATGAACGTTCCGGCGAACTACGTCGTGCTCCGTCACGCCGGCAACCACTACACCTATTACTGGCACATGAAGCGTTGGAGCGTGGCCGTGTCGGTGGGGCAGGTGGTTCGCGCGGGCGAGCAGATCGGACAGGTGGGCTCGAGCGGCATCAGCAGCGGGCCGCACCTGCACTTCGAGACCGGGCTGAACGGCGCGGTCTACGAGCCGTTCGCCGGCGCATGCCGGTCCGGACCCAGCGGGTTTACCAATCAGTACGCGATCGACCGTACCTTCAGGATCACCGAGTTCGGTATCACGCCGACCGATCTCTCGACCGTGCCGCCCCCGCCCGAGATGATGCCCCGCACCGGGCACCTGGCCTTCGCCGAGCGGCCGCACTGGTTCTGGCTCTTCGCCAACGCGCTGCCCGCGAACAGCACCTGGCGCGTCCGCTACATCCGACCCAACGGTTCGCAGGCATTCGACAGCGGCACGGGAACCTTCGGGGGCAATCCCTTCTACCGCACCTCGTGGTGGTACTGGTACTTCACCATCAACGACATGGGCACGACGGCGGGGACCTGGCGCATCCGTCTGGACATCAACGGTGCCACGGTGGTCGATGCGCCCGTCGAGGTTCGACCGACACGCGACCCCGCCTTCAACCGCCCCCCGGCGGCTCTGGCGGGCCTGCGCTTCGACCCGCCCTCGCCCGATCCGGCCGATGTGGTTTTCTGCAGGATCGACACGTCGCTTCTGTACGACGACCCGGATTATGACATCGTGCGGTATACCTATGTCTGGACGCTCGACGGCGTGGAGGTGCGTCGGGTCACGAGCGCAGCGCACGCCGATGCCATCCCCGCCAACTCCGCCGCGCCGGGCGACACGCTGCGGTGCGTGGTCACGCCGACGGACGCACGGGGGGCGGCGGCGGCCTCCTCGTTCATCACCTACAGCTTCCCCGCCTGCCCCGCGGACTTTAACCGCGACGGCGGCGTCGATGGGGGCGATGTCGAGGCCTTCTACCTCGCGTGGGAAGTCGCCGACCCCGGCGCGGATGTCAATCAGGACGGCGGGGTCGATGGGGCTGATGTGGAGACGTTCTTCATCGCCTGGGAGGCCGGCGGGTGCTAGATACTCAATCGACCGAATCAAGCGCCGACCCTGCGTATCAGCACGAGCGATTGGTCGTCCAGGCGTTTTCCGTGTGAGCTCGCGAGCATCAGCAGTCTCTCCATCACATCGGGGAGCGCGTCTGATGCGCACGATGCGAACGCCGCACGGAACGCGGCCAGCCCGAGTTCCTTCCCCGCCGGGCTTTGGACCTCGATCAAACCATCGGTCACGATGAGGAGCGTGTCGCCCAAGCCGACCGCGCACCGGCCCGCGTGGTAGACCTCATCGGATTCGATGCCCAGAGGCAGGTGTTGGTTGGGCAGGTCGATGACCTCTCCCGTTGATGCCCGAAACACAAGGATGGGCAGATGGCCCGCGAGTGCGTACTGAATGTCACCTTTCGTGCCGGCACGCACGCAGGCGAACGTGGCGAACATGTTCGGATCGGTGAGGTCCGTCACCACGGCGTTCAGGTCCGTCAGCAGGCCCTCGAGAGTCGTCGCGGCGCGAAGTCGCATGCGGATCGCGCTCTTGACCATGCCCATGACGATGCCTGCACCCACACCGTGCCCGGAGACATCGGCGACAAAGACATCCAACTCGTCCCCGTTCTGAAGGGCGTCGATCAGGTCTCCGCCCATCTCGCTGCTTGGCTCTGACCTTCCAAGCACCTGCCACGACCCGGCGGAGATGGTCAACGCGGGTACGAGGCGCTTGTGGATGCGCTGGGCCATGTCCACTTCCGTTCGGTAGCGGGTGATGCGGGATTCCTCGGTTCGGATAAAGATGTTGATCAGCACGAACCCCGCGACCATGCAGGCCAGTGCGGTGGCGGCATGAACGAGCAGCCGTCCCTGGTCGCCCATTCCCGATCCTACCGCCCCAAGCCCCCAGCGCCACAGCGTTGTGAACAGCAGCGGGGGGCCCGCGGCCTGCAGCAGGATCACCGGCACGAGGAGCCAGTACCGACGCAGAAAGAACGCCGAGGCCCACCCCAGCGCGATGCTCCCCGACACCACAGCGCACACCAGCCCCATCAGCCAGGGCCACGGGCGGCCCATGACCATCGCGATCAGGCTGCCGATCGGCGCGAATGTGAAGAAAATGCCCGTGAAAAGCAGGAACGTGCTCTTCCGCGGCGGCACCTCTCGCCGTGGGCTGAGATGGAGTCTGTCAAGGAGCGTTGGCATCGTGCTCGGCGAGCGTACGTGCCTGCGGCGGGGCGAGCGTCGCCGCGGCCGCGTCATTTATACGCGTGTCGCGCGTTTCCACAGGGCGTACGCCGGCCACCCCGCGCCCAGGACCGCGAGGTAGCCGCAGGTCCGCAGGTACGGGGGAATCTCGCCTTCTTTCACCGTGGCCGTGAAAGAGTCCCACAGTTGCAGGACGGTCATGCCCGCCGCGGCGGCGATGAACAGGAGCGGCACGACCGGGTATCCCCAGCAGCGGTAGGGGCGGGGCACATCCGGGAGCAGTTTCCGCAGCCGGAAGAGGGCGATGCCCCCCAGGCCGTAGAAAATCCACATGGTGAAGACGAACCCGCCCGCCAGGCTCTCGAACTGGCGGAGGAAGATCATGCACAGGCAACTCATCGTGAACTGCACCCAGAGTGAAACACCAGGGGTTTCGTGGCGGGGGTGGATGCGCCCCAGGAACCGGAAGAGCAGGCCGTCCTGCGCCTGCGCGAAGGTCACGCGCGCGCCGGTCAGGATCGCGGCGTGCGTCGCGCCCAGCGTCGAGAGGAGCACAAAGGCCGTGACGACCGCGGAGCCGTTGGGGCCGATCAGGCGGGTCATCACGTCGCTGGCCACGGCCTTGGAGCCGCGCATCTCCTCAAGAGGCAGCACGCGAAGGTACGCGAGGTTGACCAGCACGTACAGGACGATCAGGCCCAGCGTGCCCAGCAGGAAGATGCGGGGCAGGTTGCGTGTCGGGTCGCGGACTTCTCCCGCGATGGAGCCGATGTCGCTCCAGCCGTCATAGGTCCACAGCACCGCCGCGAGGACGGGCGCGAGCGCCGCGAGGAGCAGCGGATTCGGGCCGACCGGCGCGGAGGCCGCCGATGTTTCAGCGGCGACCGATGGGGAAGCCGGCGCACCACCAAGTGCAAACGCCAGCGCGACGATCGCCAGCAGGCACCCGATCTTGATGACCGTCAGGGCCAGGTTGACGAACGACCCCAGCCGCATTCCCAGGTAGTTGATGTACGTGAGCACACCAAGCGTGCCGCACACGAGCAGCGTCTTGTGCCACGAGTCGCCGAAGACCGCCTCCAGCCCCGGAGCGCCCGGCACTCGCTGCATGAGCCACGGGTACAGGTCCGCGCCGCCCAGGGCCGTGAGGTAATCGGCGAAGATGACGCAGATCCCCGCCGCGGCGAGTGGCTTGGTGATGAGCATGTACGTCCACCCGAAGATGAACGACACCCGTGGCCCCAGGCCCTGATACAGGAAGTTGTACAGCCCTCCCGAGCGCGGGAACATCACCGCCAGTTCCGCGTAGGTGAGCGCGCCGAAGAAGCTGAGCAGCCCGCCCACGACCCACGCCGCGATGACCTGCCACGACGACGAGAGGTGCTGGGCGATGCTCGCGGGGGTCGAGTAGATCCCGCTGCCGACCGTCACGCCGATCATCACCCCCGCGGCGGGGAGGAAGCCGATGGTCCGGGGAAGATCGCGCGGGGCGGGCACGGGGCAAGACTAGCGCGGCGGGCAATGCTCTATGGTGACTATTCCCGAGCGTTGGCGGAGCGTAGAAAAACCCGAACATCTATACTACTCACATGCTGCTCAATATATGTTTGGGTAGCCGTATCGTCCAAATTGCAGAGCTGGTGGACATGTCCGACTTTCTCACTGAGTTCTTTGGCAAGCTCGCGGGGCCAGAGCGTCATTGACATCTGCGTTACGCTGGTCCCGCTTTTCTCGGCGATGCGGAGTGTGTTTGCGCCAGCACCCGTTGGAATCCGATCCACAACGATAAATGTCGTGGACGCGTCGGTGTGGCCTATGGCCTCTATCGAACGAGCGAACCGGCTCAGTTTATCCCGAACGATCTCCGGGTTGCCGATGCCTATGAAACCGATGTCGAAACGAGCAATAATTCCGGGTCGGATGATCGCCGTAGCATCACACTCGCGCTCGTCCGTCGAGTCTGAAAGCCAAAATACGCGTGAGTTACGTGATCCTGCTCGCCGATTATCAAGGTGAAAACCAAGGAGAGTTAGCACGCTTCCGAGCACAAGCCGCTCAAAGAGTTTACCATATCTAGATTTGTCTGAACCTCGGATCGTTAGTTCAGCACACCCGATTGCAGTAAGGATGCGCAAAACATCTGCCCAACCTAAGGTCGGAGAGTCATTAACTGGATCTATGCCGATCCGAAGAGCCATCGAAAGGGGACCAATTTTCTCTGTCAGGCTCACGGCCGCGAGTGAGATCGCACGGTCGAGCGTTTCACAAAAAGCGTCGAGAGCTCCGATGTCGCTTCGCAACACATTTTGAATACCTTTTCCCGTAAGTCCCAACGCCCATTGCGCCGGCCAAGCGTTCTCACGTGTTCCGCCTCTCTGAACTCGGGACGCAGCGAGAGAAGAGAGCCGCCGGAAAAAATCGGGGTTGAGGCGGTGACCCTTCTCAAACATAGCGAGCACACCGCCGCCAACTTCCGCGATGCGTTGTCGAGTCAGTGGCTCCGTTTGGGTTCTCACGTTATGTCCCAGAAGCACTTGCAGGACTGATCGCCGCACAACGTCGGGACCGACACGCTCCAGAAACTCCGCGCCACCCGCGGTGAGTAAATCCGTCAGCGACGCGGGGAAGAGTCCATCCAGTTCAGCAGAAGCGTTATCCTTCTTCTTCTTCTTCTTCACGCACCGCTCCAGGTTCAAAGAAGGGTCATGGACGGGGCGGGTGGCTCGCAGTTAATCCATAATACGTTGTCGGCCTCTTTGCCCAGCCAGTGCTCGCACGAATCACGCATGAGTTGTACGTACTTCGGATTGATTTCCATCAGCAGAAAACGGCGGCCAAGTCTGGCCGCCGCGGCACCTGTGGAACCCGAGCCAGCGAAAGGGTCGAGAACAACATCATCCTTGAAAGAGTAGTAAGAGACAACCCGCTCTGCGAGTTCGCGTGGAAAGGGGGCGGGGTGTGCGGAGTTGGTCGCGGGATTGATTCGCCAAATATTTGTTTTCTCGTACCCATCGGGAATCAGGGATTGTTCAACGAGGGCCGGATCGTGATGATTGCGTATGTGCCAGTCGATTAATCTGTCGGTGCGCTTCCGATAAACCATGACATACTCGGTTACTGGCACTGCCTTGTATTGGAGAGGGCTCCGGTCAGCGGCGAATCGACGACCTCGGCCCGTTGCCCAACCCGCGCCTTCGGGCTTCACCCAGATGATGTCGTCAATAAAGTCAAAGCCCTCCTCGATGAATATCCGGTGGAGATCAAATGGTACGGCTATGCGTTTGGAAGACTCGTTTCGGTGCGTGCGGCGTAGGAGCACCGGCGACGTGTTCATCACAAAGAACCGGCCCTCCGCAAGTACGCCGTGTGTCTTGCGGATCACAGCGCGCATAAACACCAAATACTCTTCGTACGCTTCGTACTCGCTGTATTCGGGCCTGGCATTGAAGTACGGCGGCGATGTAAAGACCAAGTCAACGCCCGATCGGGGTGTGTCATCAAGGAGTGCAAGGCAGTCGCCAAGAGCGATGGTGTTTCGTAGCGGCGAGCGCTTCGGTAAGTCAGTGCGTTCGGCGGTGGGGGCCCTTTTTTCTGACTTGCGGAGCAGCCGCGATTCGATCAGTTCCGGGCGAGTCGATTTGCCTTCCAGCACTTCGGTGGTGTAGGCATCGATGACGATCTCGCCGATGCGTTCTTTCCGCGCGCGACGCAGTGGCACTCGCCAGATGTGATGCCTGTCATCGATCTCTGGAAGGCCCATGTCTGCGGCACGTGCGAGGTTTATCGATTCGAGCCATCGCAACGCGATGTCCTTAGCTTCCGCTACGGTCCGAACTCGATACGATCGCTTCACCGATACTAGTACACCGTTCTTGGCCATCGTCACTCCACACGACCGACTCACAGCATACGCCTTGCCGCTCAGTGCGTTCGCTGACGAAGTCGCGGGGCGTAATCTTCCGCGGATCATAGAGTCCCGCTCTCTGCAAAGCGAATGAGTGGATTTTGAAGCATGTCAAATGAGCCGCAAGCCCGATCATCTTCTTTGTTTCGCATGTGACTATCTGCATTCGATTACTCTGCGATACCCCCATCACTCCATCGCCCGCAGAATCGCCTCGATATCGTCGGCCACCTTCACCGGCGGGTTGCTCACTCGCCCGCTCGGTCGGCACGCGGAAAGGTCCACCGCCGCGGCTTTGAGGGAGAGGCCGGTGTGGTAGGCGACCGTGACATCCGGGTCCTTGAGCACGTGCCCGGTCAGGATGCAGACAACCGTTTCGCCCGGGCCGATGACCCCCTCGCGACGCAGGAGCCTCGCCCCGGCGACCGAAGCGCCCGAGGCCGGCTCGCAGCCGAACCCGTAGCGTCCCACCAGTGCCTTGTGCTCGACGATCTCCTCATCGCTCACGCTGCGCACCACGCCGTTCATGGCCCACAGCGCCCGCAGCGCCTTGCTCAGGTTCACCGGGCGGTTGATCTCGATGGCGGTGGCGACCGTGTGCGCCCGCTCGTTCGCGGCGTCCATCCGTGCATACTCGGCGCGGACCGCCTCCCGGTTGTACTCGCCGCGGAAGTCCGCGCCGGGTTTCCAGCGCACGCCGAGTTCGTTGTGCACGCGGTCGAGCGTGCGCGAGCCGCGGGCCTGGATTACCGCCAGGCGCGGCACGCGGTCGATCAACCCCCACTCGCGCAGCTCGAGAAAAGCCTTGCCGAAGGCGGAGCAGTTCCCGAGGTTGCCCCCGGGGACGATGATCCAGTCGGGCACGCGCCAGTCCAGCCCCTCGAGCACGCGGTACATGATCGCCTTCTGACCTTCCAGGCGGAAGGGGTTGACGGAGTTCATGAGGTAGACCCCCAGTTCGGGCCGGTTCTCGGCGATCTCACGCACGCGCGCGAGGCAGGCGTCGAAGTCCCCGGCGATCTGGAGCGTGGTCGCCCCGTACTCCAGCGCCTGGCTCAGTTTGCCGTAGGCGATCTTCCCATCACCGATGAAGACGTAGCACCGCGCCCCCGTGAGCGCGCCGTAGACCGCGAGCGCCGCCGAGGTGTTCCCCGTGCTGGCGCAGGCCACCCGGGTGGCCCCGGCCATCCGCGCGTGGGTGAAGGCCGCGGCCATGCCGTTGTCCTTGAAACTCCCCGAGGGGTTGAAGCCTTCGTACTGAAGATACAGGTCCTCGCTGCCAAGGCCGATCTCCTTCGCCAGCGCCTCGGCGCGCTGCAGGTTCGTCCGACCCTCGCCGATGGTCACGAGGCGTGACTCATCGGGGCAGAAGGGCAGGAGTTCGCGGAAGCGCCACACCCCGCTGAAGTCCAGAGCGCTGGCCGTCGCGATCGTCGCGCCGGCCCCGGCGCGGGACCCCTTCGTCAGGGCACGCCGTTCGATGATGCTCCAGTAGTCGCGCGGGATAAGTCCTTCACGCTCGTACGCCACATCAAGGAGTTCGCCGCACGCCGGACAGCCCGTCAGCACGCGACCGATGTCGTACGCCCGACCACAGTGGACGTTCAGGCACCTCTGTACCGCCTTCACGGGGGGGAAGACCGTCGCCGGGTGGTGGGGGAGTGACTCCGCTGGCATGGTTCAATGTATGTGAGGTGTGACAGGCGTGGGTATCGGAGACTGGTCCCGTTACATCGGCCCTCTACCCTCTCATCATCACGCCCGATGGCCGGTGCATCGCCACAACCCCGTTCCACTCTGCCGGCGCTCCGCCCCCGGCGGAAGTGGCCGATCGTGTGGTGCTTCTGGGCCGTGCAGACGCTTTTTATCTTTGCATTCTTCCCGATGCTGGATGTTCTGGCGGGCGGGACATGGGCCGATTTCCTTGATTTCTTCGATGACGCGGATTATGTCTTCTTCGCCGCCTCGTACGCCGTCTGCGTGACGTTGATCCAGGGGGCGTTTCTCGCCCCGATCGCGCGGCCCCGGGTCAAGGATGATCCTCGGCCCGGTCTGTCGCGGTTCCTCGTCTGCGGCATGGGCATCGGCGTGGTGGCGGGGATGGTCGCTAGTTTCGCGCTGTTTGCGGGGGATGTCCTCAACATCATTCCCGGCTCTCCCGATGGCCGCGGTGTTTCCGTGATCGTGTTCTCAACGGCGGTGGTCGTGGGGCCGATTGCCGTTGTCCTGCTTCGCGCGAAGTATCGGGACGGTCTGCCCGCGGGCATCAGCACGCTCTTCGCCGCGATGCTGGCCGGGCTGTTGCTGACGGGCACGTTGTTACTGATCCTCGACGCCGCGGAGTTGGCACAGGAAGCGATGGGGGTGTCCGATCCTGACATGCCGGACTGGCTCTGGAAGTTCTCCTTTCTCGCCGGGCCGGTGGTGGGGTGGATCGCGGCCACACCGCTGATCCTGGGATTCGTGCGCCGCGGCCATCCGGAATCACAGTTGTCGCGCCTGGCCAATGCCATCTTCATCGGCACGCTGATCGAGGCTGTGATCACCATCCCGATCTACGTGATGGTGCGGCGAAAGAGCATGTGCTACTGCGCGGAGGGTTCGTTCTGGTCCCTCATCATCTTTGGGAGCGTGGGTCTGGTAGCGCTGGGGCCGGCGATGTACCTGCTGCCGATCGGCAAGCGCCGCCGGCGGCTCACCGACGGTTGCTGCCCGGCCTGTGGTTATGACCTGCGGAGCACCCCGGAAGCACCGCGTTGCCCGGAGTGCGGGGCGGGGTGGCGTGATGCATAGGAAGCAGGCCGATCATGGCCCCTGCCGCGGTTCGGCGTTGCGCCGGTAGGCCAGAAGCCACTCGAAGGCTTCCGGCAGGTGGTCGCCGACGATGAAGGTGTGTCCGTTCCCGGTCTTTTCGCGGAACTCGACCGGCAGGCCCGCCCCGGCCGCGGCCTGTGCCATGGGACGAAGTCGCGAAGCGGGGATCAACGGATCGATTTCCCCCGCGATGAAGAGCATCGGACAGATCGCTTTTTCTTTGCCGACCTGTCCGCCCGCGAAACAGACGACCGCGGCGATCTGTCCGGCGTGCCGCTGCGCGAGCGAAGAGGCCGCTCCCGCCCCCATCGAGTGGCCGATGACGTAGATGCGATCGGGATCGGTGTCGTACCAGTCGCCGAGCGCCGAGACCAGCCGTGTCAAGTTGCTGCCGCTCGCCATGAGCGCCCCGGTGGCGGGGCTGGCGATGACCAGACCATCCTCGCTCGACAGTCGGGAGAGCGCACCGGCTCCGTAGCCGCGGAAGAACATGCTTTCATCACCCCCGGCGCCGTGCAAGGCGATGATCAGAGGGCGCTTGACACCCGGCTTCGCGGGCGTCGCGCTCGCCCAACAGGCGATGGGGGAAAGTCGTTTCTGCCCTTCCGCCACCGGCTCACCACCCAGCGTGAACCACCACGTCCCATCGAGCGGGTAGGGATCGCGCCCCGCTTCAAGCTCCGAGATTTCACGGTTCACATCGGCGGGCAGAGTGCCGAAATCAGCCAGAAACTCCGCGGAGTTGGAACGGCCGGGGGTGTCGGTCAGGAGTCGGTTCCGCGATGCGGCGGCCTCCAGCGAAGCGGGCTTCACCTTCCCGGCCAACGCGGCGAGGCGTGGGGCATTCGCGACCCGGATCGCCGCGAGGGACGACTCGACCGTCCAGAGCGTCTCGTACGCGAGCGGCACGCCGCGCGTATCGGCGAGTGTCAGGGTCCAGCGTCCGGGGCGGGCTCCGATCACGCCCGCGAGTTCCTTCAGGCCCGTTGATAGATCAGCGCTGATCATCTCAGCGGGGTGAGCCTCGACATTCACAGGCGCGTTCGCCCCCGCGACGATGCCGGGTTGATCGAGGGACGCGATCAGTTGCACACTGACCTTCGCTGCCTCCTGCCCGGCGTAGGGGCGGATCGATACCAGCGACAGTCGGGGCGGGGCTTCGCCTTTCACCCACAGCCGGGGTGCGGCTTCCATTACCATCGGTTGATCGATGGGTCCGGGCGGAGGCAGGTCGGGGAACGTGAGCCGGGCCGACATGAGCCTCAGCGTGCCGATGGCCTCGCCGAAAGCCAGCCGGAAGAAGGCGGTGGTGGCGCTATCGAACTCGCGGTTGGCACGCTGTATCGCGTCGGGTGTTGGGGCCGCGGCCGATTGCGAAGCGGTCCACGCCCGGTCGGCCTCCAGGTACCACGCCGCGAGCACATCGCGCCCCACCACGGGTGAGACCTGCGCCTTCACGACCGACGCCAGTGTGATCGCCACAACACCGGACCAACGAATGAGCATGAGCGAGTGTACCGCGCCACGGAGGCGTTCGGGCGGCCGTTCACGATTGGAGCCTGCAAGCCCCGTGCCCCACCCCTCTACCCTCCCGGCATGGAACCCGTGCGCATCGCCTGTGTGCGATACCTCAACACAGCGCCGCTGATCGAAGGTCTCGACAGGGCCGAAGGCGTGACCCTGCTCCCCGCGGTCCCATCGCGCATCGCCGATCTGGTGGCGACCGGTGAGGCCGATATCGGTCTGGTGTCCGTGGTCGATGCGGCATCGATGCCGTTGGCCGTGGTGCCGTGCGGCATGATCGGCAGTGACGGCCCCACGCTCACCGTGCGGCTGTTTTCAACGGTGCCGCTCGACCGCATCACACGTCTGCACACGGACTCGGAGAGTCACACATCGGTCATCCTCGCCCGCGTGCTGCTGGCGATGCTCCACGGAGCGCGTCCGGAAGTGATCGAGTTTGACGCTTGTGGGGCGAACGGGCAATGGCCCGAGTCCGTGCTCCTGATCGGCGACAAAGTCGTCACCGGCCCACCGCCCGCCGATCGCTATCCGCATCAGATGGACCTCGGGGAGGCATGGAAGAACTGGACCGGCCTCCCTTTCGTGTACGCGGTATGGTCCTGCTGCGAAAAGGATGCCGCGAGCCAGAGGATTCGGTCGGCGGCGGTGCTGCTCGACCGTCAACTCCGACACAATCAGACTCGCTTGGAATGGATCGTCGCCAACCGCGCCGCCGCCGCGGGCTGGCCCGCCGAGGTGGCCCGCCGTTATCTCGGCGACCTGCTCCGATATCGAGTCGGGCCGCAGGAACGGCGGGCGATCGAACGATTCCTGACGTTAGCGAGGGAACTGGAACTCCTCGCCCCGCGTAACGTGATATGGGCTTGGCAGCCGTAAGGGCGATGCCGCGCGCCCGACCAGAACCGCCCGACGCCCAACGCCGTGCCACCACTGCCCCGATTGAACATCTCGACGCTCGCGGCACTCGAAGAGCGCCTCCGGGTCATGCCGAAGGAGACGCTGCTGCGCGATATCGCCAGGGCCGAGGGCCTGGCCGAACAGGTCGAAGATGACGGCACGTATCCCGAGGATTGGGTGGTCTTCCGTGTCACCGGCACTCGCCCCGATGTGAAAGAGCCGGCGATGATCGTGGGCGCGGCTCTGAAGGCCGATCTTTCTTCGCTGGTCGAGCGCCTCTGCGATGCCGGGCGACTCTGTTCTTCGGATTTCGAGCCTAACACGCTGATCGATGCCGATGCCCTGTGCAGACGCTGGCGCATGAGCCGCCAGACCCTCAGCCGCCTTCGTCGTCGCGGGCTGGTGGCCCGACGCGTCCTCGGAGAGACCGGCAAGCCGCGCCTGATGTTCTCGCTCGAGGCGGTGGACAGATTCGCGGAGAAGAACAGGGAAGCCGTTGCGCGCAGCGCGGAGTATTCCCGCATGGGGCCGGAGGTGGAGGCCAGAGTCGTCAAGCGGGCGGCCCGTTACAAGCGGCTCCTCGGCCTGTCGCTCAACGCGGCCGCTGCCCGCATCGCCGAGCGATTCGGGCGGAGTCACGAGGCCATCCGCCAGGTTCTGAAGCGCTACGAGCGAGCGGCCGCGAAACCGGTGCTCGTGGGTGCCGGGGCCAACGGTCGCTCGGGTGTGTTCGCGATGGTCAACGGTAACGGCGGTAGCGGGAACAGCGGCATCTACCCCGCCCTGGGCCTGCCGCCCGGACCGATTTTCAACGAGGCCGCGCCGCTCACCGAGGAGCGTCGCGAGGCGGTCTTCCGGGCGTGGCGGCTGGGCATCGACCCGCGCGTGATCTGCAAGACGTATCGCCGCTCTCGCGCCGCGGCGCGGCGTGCCGTGAACGTGGCGAGGGCCAACCGCCTGACCGAGTTGCTACGCCGCGGGGCCTTGACCCATGCGGTCCCGATCGAACCCCCGAAAAACTCAGTCCGTGCAAAACTCACGGCCAAGGCCGAACAGGCACGGGGCTCTCTGACACGTCGAAAGCCGGAACTTTCTCCCCTGGACCAGGTGCCGGCGAACGCCGGCCTGGGAGTCGGCGTGCCGCGGACCATCAACGATCTCATCGCGCTGGGCCGCGCGAACACGCCGCCGATCGGGGTGGAAGAGCGGGCGCGTCTCGCGGCCTATCAACACCTGCGGACCAGGGCGGCGGAACTGACCTTCGGATTGGATCGCCTCTTTCCCGCGGCCATCACGCTCGATCAGATCGAAACGTACCTTCGCTGGGCGGCGCGCCTGAAGGTCGAGTTGGTGCGTTCGCAGTTCCGACTGATCGTCGAAACATTGGAAGGACGTTTCGAGCGGAAACTGGAGGACGTTCCACGCTCCAAGATGCCGCGGCTGCTCATGGACGCCGTACGCACCGTGGGCGAGGTGATCGACGGCGTGGACCCGTCGCACGCGGGCCGTCTGGCGGCGCCCGTCGGTTTGGCGCTGGACAAACTCGCGGTTCGGTGGATCAAGGACCTCGCCCCCGTGACACTCCCGCCGGGCACGCGGCTGCGGGCCTCGCCCTTGTTGCCCAACGCGCCCGATGTCGAGGACTGGTCGCGGACAATCGCCCCGTGGCAGCGATGGCTGGAACCTCATTTCCGTACCCGCGACGCGGTGGAGAAAGGGCTTGTGCCCGAGGTGGAGCGTGACTTTCTCAGCCGGCGATTCGGGTGGTACGGCGGCCCGCCGCGGACACTGTCGGAACTGGGCGATGCGTTCGGGCTCAGCCCCATCCGCGTGGTGGTCTTCGAGCAGCGTGCCCTGCGCGGCGCCCGCCTGGTGTGGCGTGCAACGCAGGGGCGTTGAGCCGAGGCCTACGAACCCGGCGAGAGTGTTTCGGCCGGGTCCGGCCCGTCGGTGCTCGGCGCGTTGACCGGCTCCCAACTCACCTTGTCGGCACCCAACAGCGTGCCCGTGGCGAAGGCCAGGTCGATCTGGGCGATCTCGTGATCGGTCAGCGCTCGGATCTCGGCGGATTGCGCATCGGCCAGCCGGGCCGCCTGGTCCAGCACGTTGGTTGAGGTGCTGCTGCCCACGTCGAACTGCCGCTGCTCGGCGAGCAGCGCCCGGGTGTTGAGGATGACCGCCTGCCGGGCCGCGAGGATGCGCTGCCAGGTGCCGTCGATGGTGTCAAGAGCGTTGAGGACCTCCTGACGGATCGCTTGTTCGCGGGCCTCACGCGTGGAGAGGCGCTGTGTTCTGGCCAGGATCGCCTCGCGGAGACGCGCTCTTGCCGCGTCGTTCCCGATGGGGATCTGGAAGTTCAGCCCCAGTTCCCAATCCTCGTACTTGTTGTCGCGCAGCACGTCGAAACTGTCCCCGGCGGTGCCGCCCAGGCCGTTCACGCGGTAGGTGTAATCGAGGGTGAAGAGCGGCAGCATCTGATCCCGCTGGAAGCCGATCCTCGCGGCGTCGGCGGCCAGTTGCAGTTCCAACTCCAGCATCTCCATCCGTTGGGCGAGGGCGAACTCGCAGACCTTCGCCGCGTCGAAGACGAACTCCACGGGGTCGGGCTGGGTCTTTGGATCGAGCATCGTGGGGGAGTCCACATCGAGGCCCGGCATGTTGAGGATGCGCTTGAGTTCGCGCTGCTGAAGACGCAGGACGTTCTGCACCGAGATGATGTCGGTCAGCCGATCGGAGACTCCGGCCTGCGCCCGCGTCACCTCGATCTCGGGGGCGCTGCCCGCGTTCACCCGGCGCTGGGCGCGGGCGAGTTGCTCCGCCGCGACCTCGTACTGCTGCTGGCGGACCTTGAGTTCCTCGCGGGCCTGATACATGCGCCAATAGGCACGATCCGCGGCGGCCAACTGGCGGATGACCTCGAGCTTGGTGCGTGTTTCGCTCGCCTGCTGGTTGTACCCCGCGATGCGCAGCGAGGTGGTGTTGACGCGCCGACCCGCGTTGCGGAGCAGGTTGTGCGAGATCGAAAAGGCCAGGTCGCTCGTGTACGCGGGGTTGAGCGTGGAGAACTGATTGTCCGTCTCGTTGCGGGCCATGGGCAGGGCGACGGTGACGCTCCCGCCCGTGCGCATCGGGATCGTGACGCCCGGCTCGACAAAGGCGAACTCACTCTGGGCCGAATCGAGTTCGGAGGCCGTGGCGCTGTCGAGGTCGCGGAAGGCCGCACGGGTCTGGAAGGTCGCTTCCCACGCCGCGTCCTCCGCGCTCACGCGCTGGGCCGCGATCGCGGGGTCGATGAACGCGACCTTGAGGTTGAGGTTGTTCTCCAGCGTGCTCTTTCGGCATTCCTCGAGCGAGAGTTCTCGAACGGCGAGCCCCTCGAAGCGCCGGCGAACCGTCGCCGCCGTGTCGGGGGGCGAGTCGCTCGGCGGTTTCTGGTATTGACGGATATCGCCGGGCTGGATGTCACGCAACCGCTCCAGGGCCACGCGTTTCGCGTAATCCTCCTCCGCTTGAGAGAACGGGTTGTAGGGAGACGTGCAGCCCGCGAGCAGGACGAGCGCGGCGGTGCAGGCGATGTTTCGATGGGCTGGGTGACGGGTCATGCGGACATCAAGGGCAGGGCTATCGGGAGAGGCAGGCGTGCCGAGGTGCTGATCCGAGGAGTTCGGTGAACAGGGAGAGTACGGGCCGCGGTGGTCGGGCTTGCACTGTTTGTTGGCGTTCGAGACGGTGAAGTTTCAGGAACGAAAAGCCCGCTCCTGGAACGCCGAGTCAGGGTTGAAGACGAACCGGCACACTCCACGCATCGGCCACCCGTTCCCAGACCGCGCGATCGTGCAATCGTCCATCGCCGCCCTGCCAGAGTTCGATGCGTGCGATGCGGATGCGCCAGCCGCCCCAGTGCGGCGGGCGAGGGATGTCAGCCTTGATCGTGTCGTCGGTCAGGGCTTCGATGGGCACGCCGAAGCGGAGCATGACCTCGCCCACGCGCTCCATGAGCGCCTCGCGGCTCTCGATCGGGCGGCTCTGCTCACTCGCCCACGCCCCCAAGCGGGAGATCACGCGGCGCGAGACGAAGTACGCATCGCTCTCGGCCTCGCCCGTGCGGGTTGCCGTCCCCTCGATACGGACCTGGCGGTCGGCGTGGTCCCAGTGAAAGACAGCCGCCACGCGCGGATGCTCCGAGATTTCGCCGCCCTTGCGGCTGGTGTAGTTTGTGAAAAAAACAATGGCGTCATCTTCGATCTGCTTGCAAAGCACGATCCGGGCCGAGGGGCCGCCATCAGGCCCGACTGTGCAGAGCGAGAAGGCGTTGGGGTTGGGCTGGTTGCCGTCGGCGCGGGCCTGATCGAACCACGCCCGGAAGATGGGCATGGGGTTCGGCGGCAGCGGGTCGCGGAGGGCTTCGTCGGAGTCGTGTGTGCGTATGTTCACGGTGGATTGTTCGCGGCGCTGGCCCGGTGCGATGCGGCATCATCGAGCGTATTGATATTGAATGCGTCCGAGGGGTTGATCCGCACGGCCCGGAGTTTCGTGGACGAAATCGCCCGGTGCAGTGAACGATCACCCAGGAGGGCCTGGCGCAGCGGTGTGATCGCGCCCGTTCGGTACAGGCCGATGCAGGGCTGAGGCCGATCCGTCACGGCCCAGACGGCCCAGGCTTCGGGGTGAGCATCGGCCTCGGCCAGCACGAGCAGGAGAGCGGCGGGGGTGATCGCGGGTAGATCCCCGGCGAGGACACAGACGCCCCCGGCATCGGGTGTGGACTCGAGGGCGCTCAGAATGCCGCCCGCCGGACCCGCGCCCGGGTGCAGGTCGGCGAGCACCCCATCGGCCCGCGCTGCGAGAAACTCGTCCACCTGTCCGACAAGCATGACGCGCGGGCCGAAGACGCCCCGCAGCGCCGCGATGGGACGATCAATCAACCACCCATCGCCGAACGGCTCGCGGAGCTTGTCGCGTCCGAAGCGGCGCGAGAACCCCCCGCACAGAACAATGGGGATGATGGTGCTCAGGTCCATGAGTAGAAGTCGCGCACGCCGCCGGCGTTCGTGCCCGGGGGCACCTCGATGAACCCGTCGGCACGGGCCGCGCCCGGCACATCGCCCGAACTGGCGTGCATCGCCAGCGCCAGCCCGCCTAAAGGGTCGCGCATCACCAATCGGTGCCACCACATGCCCAACGTCCTGCCGTCGTCGGACTCGATGCGGGCTTTCAACGGGCCGCCGAGGGCCGCCGCGCCCGCGAACGCCGCGGCGACCGG
>DDSA01000235.1:0-497 GCA_002343715.1 Phycisphaerales bacterium UBA2402
CCCCCCCCCCCCCCCCCCAAGTCAAGTGGTTTTCCGCATGCATCACAACCTGACTGTCAGAGTACTCGCCTCAATGCACGAAATCCGCTTGTGGGGGTTCATCAGCGCCGCGTCGCGCGGTGAACGATTCGTCATCACAAACGTAGCTGCCGTGCATCACGCTCCTCTGGATCGATGCCGATCGAGCAACGCCCGGGCTGTGTACGTTTCAGGGCTGTCCTTCTGAAACAGAATCTCTACTCCCCGACATCCGCGAAGATTCACACGTTTCGATCATCAAGCCCGAATGCCCATCAACAGTCAACCGATCCGCATCGCACTCTGCACTCAGGCCGCGCCGTGGGAGGGGCAGCCCCGCAGCGGCCTCTACAACCTCCGCCTGGCCGCGGCGTTGTGCGATGGGGGCCACCGCTGCGACATCTTCGCGCTCACCATGAAAGGCCCGCGGTTCCTGGAGCGCTGGGTTCCCAAACTCGCCGAGTTCAACGCCCGCCCCG
>DDSA01000235.1:679-854 GCA_002343715.1 Phycisphaerales bacterium UBA2402
TCGCCGAGTTCAACGCCCGCCCCGATGAGTATGTCTACGAGGGTGTGAGGTTTCACACCATCCGCGGCTATCTGCCCCACCCCAACGCCGTGCGTTGGAAGATCGCGCCGCGCTTTCCTGCCATCGCCGGGGGCATCTTTCGCCGAGCCTTTGCGCGCGGCCTTGAGTCCGCCCT
>DDSA01000235.1:1058-56233 GCA_002343715.1 Phycisphaerales bacterium UBA2402
TGCGCGCGGCCTTGAGTCCGCCCTGCGTCGCTCTTCGCCCGATGTTGTCCTGTTCCACGACGGCGTCAGTCTCGGCCGCCTCGGCCTCGCAGTGCACCGTTCCTTGAGCGTGCCGTGGGGCATCATCGAGCAGGATGCGCTGGAGTTGGACCCGAACACGCCGATCGGACGCGAGTACGCCCGCACGCTCTCAAGCACGCGGGCGGTCTGGTATCTCGCCGAGCGTTACGCCGCCCATGCCCGGATTCGGCTGGGGCTGACTCAGGCCGGGGTCATGTTCAACGGCACGCTCTTCCCAACTCCGAAGCAGTGCATGACGGGCCGACCTGATCGGTGGAAAGGCAAGAAGATCACGCTCTGTGTGGGCACGTATGTTCCACGAAAGGGCCATGATGTTCTGGTCCGGGCCTTTGCGAAATCGTCGGGACCGGACCACCTGCTCCTGATCGTGGGGAACCCGCCGCCGCCGGCGCTCTCGTCGCTCGTTCGTGAACTGGGGATCGGCGACAGGGTTGAGTTTCTCGACTACATGCGGCAGGAGGAACTGCCCCAGTACATGGTCTGGGCCGATCTCTTCGCATTGACCAGTTGGGATGAACCCTTCGGCATGGTGTACGTGGAAGCGTTGGCGGCGGAAACGCCCGTCATCATGTGCGCCGATTGCGGGCTTGTCTCCCAGATCGAACCGGGCCGACACGGCTGGATCGTCCCGGTCCGTGATGTCGAGGCCACCGTCGCGGCACTCCGCGAGGCGTTCGCGCCCGGCACTGATCTTCGCGCGATGGGCCGCATGGGCAAGGCCCTGGTTGAAAAGAAGTTTACATGGGAGAGCAGTGCGCGACAGATCCTCGAGGCGATCAATCCCGCGCGAGCATGAAGCGCGGTTGCTCCACTTCGAAGTGTTCCACGACCGTCGATGGCACGTTGAACGCTCCTCAGCCGTTCAGGTCCAGCCGCCCATGCGGCTCCGATGGGTCCGGGTGTTCCTGACGGTCTTCGCGCGTTTCTTCTTCGCCGTTCCCGCCGGCGCGACGGACAGCCTCGATGCTCTCCACGCCTTCGGCGCTAAGCAGCAGTTGATCCTCCCTCCGCCGCACACTCGGCGAGGGGGCTTCGCGTCTTGGTGACTCCTTCGCGGCGACCTGGGCAGCCTGCAGGCTCCCCGCCACGTTCGCGGCGCTGGTGGTGACTTGAATCGCCATGCTCAGTCTATCGACCAGTTCAGGGGAGCCGTTCACACTCTTGCGCGGGCGATGCCGCTTCGCATCCCCGAATCGGGTCAACCGCCGAGAATACTGATGCCGCAATCGACGTAGATGGTCTCGCCGGTCACGCCCGAGGCCAGGTCGGAGAGCAGGTACACGGCGGTCTTGCCCACATCAGCGCCTTCCACATTCCGCCGGAGCGGGGCCTTCGCCGCAACCACATCGGGCATGGTGTCGGTCCCGCCGACCGCGGAACTCGCCAGTGTTCGCAAGTAGCCGCCCGAGATGCAGTTGACCCGGATCTTGTCCGGCCCCAACTCGCTCGCCAGGTATCGGTTGGTGCACTCGAGCGCGGCCTTCGCCACGCCCATCACGTTGTACCCGGGGACCACCTTCTCCGCGCCGTAGTACGACATGGAGATTATCGATCCGCCGCCGCCGCGGGCCATCTGTGCCCGGCCGCGCTGGGCCATCGCCAGCAGCGTGTACGCGGAAATATCGATCGCCGAAAGGTACTGCGCCCGCGGCGTGGTGATGAACTTCCCGACTTGCAACAGGTCACGGTCGGCGAAGGCGATGGAGTGGACGATGAAGTCCAGCCGGTCGTGGTCGTTCTCGTACGCCGCGAAAAAGGCGTCGAGTTCCTCATCTTTGCCCGCATCGAGAGGCCGCATCCACGGCTCGGCGATACCCATTTCCTTCAGGCTCCGCCGGACGCGGTGCTCGTTGCGGTCCCCCGGCAGGTGGGAGAAGGCGCACTTCGCCCCCTGCTCTCGCAGGGACTTGGCGATGTGCCAGGCGTAGGAACGTTCGTTGGCGATGCCGATGATGAGTCCGGTTTTTCCTTCGAGGAGTTGCATGAGGAGTGTAGTTTACGCCCGTAGAATCGCCCGACATGCGGGAATTCGACCAGTGGAACACGCTGCCCCTGCCCGACCTCTTCCGACGCCTCTCGACTGGCGGGCTGGCCCGTCGTCTGTTCGAGATCGCGCATGATGAAGACCTGGGCGTCGATCCGCTGGCCGCGGCTGAACGTGGCGGGGCGCCCACGTGCAGCGGCGGTGACATCACCAGCAACTGCTGCATCCCTCCCGAACGGAAGGGTGTGGCGTTCATGGTCGCTCGCGGCGGGGGCACCGTTGCCGGTACCGCGGCGATACCGATGCTCATGGACCTCTTCGCTCCGGGCTGCGAGTATGAGGTCCGTTCTCCGGACGGTTCTCGTGTCGGCGCGGGTGCGATCATCGCCTCGCTCCGTGGTCCGCTGGATGAGCTGCTCGGACTGGAACGCACGCTTCTCAATCTCGTCGGACGGCTCAGCGGCATCGCCACCCGCACGGCGCTCCACGTCGCCACGCTCCCTCAGGGCTGCCGGGCCGCGGTGTACGACACGCGCAAGACCACGCCCGGCCTGCGCGTTCTCGAGAAGTACGCCGTGAGGTGCGGCGGCGGGCGATGTCACCGCATGGGATTGCACGATGCCGTGCTGATCAAGGACAACCATCTCGCCGGGGTTGGACTCGGTGAACTTGCTCTCTTTGTGGTTCAGGCAGCGAACAAAGCCAGGCGCCTTGGCCGTCCCGCCTTTATCGAAGTCGAGGTGGACACGCTCGATCAGTTTCAAACGCTCCTCACGATCCCGCGCGGCATCGTCGATATCGTGCTGCTCGACAACATGCCACCGGAGATGCTGCGGAAAGCCTGCGCCCTGCGAGACGCGGCCAACCCCGCGCTGGAGTTGGAGGCTTCGGGCGGCATCACGCTCGACACGCTCCCCGAAATTGCCTCCACAGGCATCGACCGTGTCAGTATCGGCGGGCTGACCCATTCCGCGGTGAGCCTCGACGTCGCACTGGATGTGGAGGGCTGAGGATGAGTGGTGCCGATGAATGGAGAGAAGAGGTCCGCCGGGAGATTGAAGGTGCTGCAGTACCGTGGCTGACAACTCTCATGGTGCTCGATGAAACGACCTCAACCCAGGACATTGCCCGGGAGATCGCACAGCCCGGCTCGGTTGTGATCGCCCGTGTTCAGACCGCCGGCCGAGGTCGTCTGGGCCGCCGCTGGGAGCCCACCGCGGGGAAAGGGTTGGCCGTCTCGATCACGATCGAAGCACAAACGACCCAGGGTCCGAGACTCTCGGTGATGTCAGGGCTCGCGGCACTCCAGGCCGCGAGAGCATGTCTCGCGCAACCCACCGGAAGAGTCTCGATCAAACTCGGCCTGCGATGGCCGAACGACGTCGTGACCCGCCGGCTCGACGGCGGGCCGGATAGGAAGGTCGCTGGTGTGCTGATCGAACGATGTGACAATCTCTTCGTCGTCGGGATCGGCATGAACATTACTCAGTGCGAGGCGGACTGGCCCCCGAGTCTCAACGCGGTGTCGCTCCGGCAACTCGGGGCGAACATCACCGTGGGGCGTGCCGCCGCCGCGCTCTTGGCATCATTGACGTGTTGCCAGAACCTGAGCGATGAGGAACTCGCCGTATCGTGGAATGTGGCCGATACGTTGACGGGTCGCCGCTGCGAGTTCGAAAGCGCGGGCCATATTCACAGCGGCATCGTTCACGGACTTCACCCGCTCCGCGGCATTGAACTGGAGGATGACCTGGGCAACCGCCAGTTTCTCGACGCCGCCGTCACAACGCTCTTGGCTGTGGGCTAGCCCGCTCGATTCCTACGCTCCCCCGGCATGCCGATCCAGGACATACTGAATTATCTGGTCCGGGGAGAGCGTTTGTCCGCCTCGCTGGCGGAGCATCTTTTCACCGAGATGCTTGCCGGACGGTGCGACGATGCACAGATCGGGGCCGCGCTGGCGATGATCCAGGCCAGGGGCGTGACACCCGAGGAACTCGCGGGTGGTGCGCGGGCGATGCGTGCCAGTCTCACACCGGTTGATACCTCGGGCCTGCCGGGCGTGGTCATCGACACCTGCGGCACCGGGGGCACGCCCAAGACCTTCAATATCTCCACCATCGCGGCGCTGGTTGTCGCGGCGGCGGCACCGGGACGCATCCACGTCGCCAAGCACGGCAACCGCAGCCGATCCGGCAGAGGCTCGGCCGAGGTGCTGAGCACGCTTGGCGTGAATGTCGATGCCGGCACCGAGGTGCAGGCCCGCTGTCTGCGGGAGGCAGGGGTCTGTTTCTGTTTCGCCATCCATCATCACCCCGCCGCCAAGCACGCGGCGCCGGCGAGAAAGTCACTCGGTTTTCCCACGATGTTCAATCTGCTCGGGCCGCTGTGCAACCCCGCCGGAGCAAGCCGTCAGGTTGTGGGTGTCTTCGGTGCCTCGTACGTTGAACCCATGGCAAGGGCCCTCTCCGAACTCGGGTGCGAGCGGGCCGTTGTCGTTCATGGCCTTGACGGGATGGACGAGATCAGCACCACGGCTCCGTCGATCGTCGCTCGCGTAGAGCATGGTGAGTTGCTGATGGAGGAGTGGGATCCAACACAATGGGGCATCCCGCGGGCCGCCATCGTCGAACTGTCCGCGGATTCGCTCGACCGCGCATCGGTGATCGCGCGAGAAGTCCTTGCCGCCCGTCCCGGCCCGGCGTTCGACATTGTCGCTCTCAACGCCGCCGCGGCGCTCTGGGTCGCGGGGATCGTTGATGACATCCCCGAGGGATTGAACGCGGCGAGGTCGGCCCTGCACAGTCGTGCCGCCGAAAAAACACTTGAGCAACTCATCCGGGTATCGAAGAGCGATACCAAGGGATAAATGGCGCGACAGATCATCGCGACAAGCCGAGGCTTCTTGCCAAGGCTCGCCGAGCGATGTGTCTATCGCGCCGCGATGCGGGAGGCCCCATGCCTGATGGGGTCATCGAATCGCTCACGCAAACAGTCCGCGCACGGCACAGCACTCGTCTCGTGAAAGATGAGTACGCTGCAAATTGGGCTGATCCCGTTTCAATACTACACGGCGATCAACCTTCAATGCAATGCTCGCGCCGGAGTGCCTTCGACAGGTTACTTGATGCCGACGAGGCCCTTCAGGTCGCCGAGTTTGGACATCCAGCCGTCGAACAACGTCTTGGCCTCTCCGAGCATCTTCGTCGCGTCTGCACCCGTGGCGGCCTTGAGTTTGGTGACGGCTTCTTCGATGGTCGGCACCTGCGCTGTCAGATCTTTGAATAAGCCCTCCGCCTTGGTCTTGTTCTCGCCCGTGAGTGAGGCCACTTTCTTGCCCGCTTCATCCAATAGTTTCTTCGCCTCGGGCCATTGCTTGTTCACCGTTTCAGCAATCCAAGTGCTCGCGCTCGCCGCGGCGGCGTCGATGGTGCTTTTCGCAGCATCGGCTGTCTTCGCGGCGGTATCTTTGGCCGCGTCGCCCGCGGCCTTGGCCGCATCACCCGTCGCCTTAGCCGCATCGGAAGCGGCGGCTTTGGCCTTGTCGGCGGCATTGCCGAGAGTCTTGCTGACATCTTCTTTTTTCTCACAGCCGATCATCGCGGCGAACGCCAGTGTGGCCGCACACATCAACCTGATACTCATAAAATACTCCGGGCGGTTCTACGCCGTCTTCATTTCACATCCCACAAGGACATGTTCTAGAAGCACCAGCGGAACCGCTGTGACTATAGGATGTTCGCTCATCGCGTCACGCGCCAACAATCTGCCCATCAAGTGCATATTTTCCCGTGTTTGCCGAACTTGAGAATATACTCATTGGGAGTTCAACGCATGAGATTCCACGCAACCGCCGCCTTGATCCTCGTTCTGATGACCGCCGGGCGAGCATCTGCACAGTCGGACGCGGCCATACCTGCGGTCACGCCGCCGGTGAAAACACCGGCGGATGGTCAATCCGCGGAGAGTGCGAAGCGGGTGCTCAGCGTTGGTGATCCTGCTCCTCCCATCGCGGTTTCCAACTGGGTAAAAGGCGATCCAGTCAAAGAGTTTGAGAAGGGGCGGGTCTACGTGGTGGAGTTCTGGGCGACATGGTGCCCCCCCTGCCGCGAATCCATCCCGTTTCTGACGAAAGTTGCCAAGTCCATCAAACTGGCCACCGTGATGAGCATCGCCGCCAGCGAGCGGAAAGAGAAAGACGGTACGGACAAGCGTCTCGACAATCTCAAGGAGTTCGTGAAGAAGCAGGGCGACAAGATGGGGTTCCGGGTCGGGTTTGACCCCGACCGTTCGATGGCCAAACAGTGGATGGAGGCCGCCGAGCGCGACCAGATCCCCACGGCGTTCATCGTCGGCGGCGATGGAAAGATCGCCTGGATCGGTCATCCGATGGATATGGAAAAGCCTCTGATCGAGGCCGTGCAGGCGGTGAAGGCCGAGATCAAAGCCAGGCAGAAGTCGCCGGGGAAGACCCCGCCCAAGCCGGACGCGACGACCAAGAGCAAATGATCGTGCCTCAAAGGTTGACGATCCGATGTTCGCGGGCGCTTGTGGCCTCGGCTTCGAGCATGGCCGCGACCGCCGCGGCCTGATCGAGCGTTGCGATGAGGTCGCGGCGGCCCTCCGCGATCAGACTGACGAGATGTCGCACCTGTCCATCGTAACCGGTGGACGTGGATAACTCGATGGGTTGAGGGCCTTCGTTCGTATGGAGAACGAGAGGTGTCTTTGAAGCGATGTCGAACTCTGCGCTGCCCCGCTCGAAGTTGGCGAGGTACTTCATCCTGAAACCAGCGCCCGGAGCTAGGTCCCACGCGCCCTCGGCCGTGATATGCGACGGGCCATCGGGATAGTGGTAATGGGTCGAGACGTGCATCGGCCCTCCCGTGCTCGAGACCGCCGCCGGAGGCCCGAAGCACCAATGAATGAAGTCCGCATCGTGGATGTGCAGGTCGATGAGCGCCCCGCCGCTGCGGGCGGTGTTCTGATAGAACTCCGCAGCCCACGACGGCCCGCTTCCCAGCCGCTGGAACGTCGCGCTGCGGAGCGTGCCGAGTGACCCATCACGGACTCTGTCCCGCAGCCAGTCCCACCCCGGCCAGAACCGCATGCACATCGCGGGCATGATGAGCGTTCCGGCATCACGGGCCGCATCAGCAAGGCGGCGGACCTCCGCTGCGTTCACCGCCACGGGTTTTTCGAGCAGCACGTGCTTTCCCGCCGCCAAGACCCTCAGCGCAAGGCCGACATGTGAATCCGTGTGCGTGCAGATGCTGACAAGGTCAATGTCGGAGGAGAGTACTTCATCAACGCTGGTGGTCGCCCGCACGGAGTTCACATCCCACGCCGGGCCTTCACCCGATCCGAGGTTGCCCGCCACGGGGGCCGTGGGATCAAGCCGTGAGGCATCGGGGTCGCAGACCCATCGAAGGGAGCACGGATATCCGGCCGCGGCGGCGGCGTGGTACGACCTGGCGTGTGTGCGCCCCATGAATCCCATGCCGATGATGGCGGTGGAGACTGAAGTCACGGATGATTCTGCTTGTTGTGGTGGCCCCACGGGAAGATGGGTTCATCAGCGATCGTGTTCACTGACCTACAAGTTCCGCGATGAACATCGCGTGAGCCTTCTGTCCCAGGCGAAAACACTCGAGCTCGAACTTCTCGTTGGGCGAATGGACACGGTCATCATCCAACCCAAAGCCCATGAAAATCGTGTCGATCCCCAGCCGGCTTTTGAGCATCCCGGCGACCGGGATGCTGCCGCCGCTCTTGATCATCGCGGGGGCCTTGCCGCTGGCTCGCTTCAAGGCGTTGGTCGCGGCGGAAAGAGTGGGGCAGTCGGTCGGCACTGTGACGCCGAAACCGCCGTGGTGGTCGTTGAGCTCCCAGCGGCACCCCGGCGGGGTACGGTCCTTGCACCACTTGAAGAAGAGCTTGGTGATCTTCGCCGGGTCCTGGTCGGCGACGAGCCGGAAACTGACTTTGGCGCTGGCCTTCGCCGGGATCACGGTTTTGGCGCCGTGCCCGGTGTAGCCGCCCCAGATCCCGTTGATCTCGGCGGTGGGGCGGCCCCATTCTCGCTCGAGTGCTGTAAACCCGGCTTCGCCGATATCCGCGGCGGGCGGCAGGCCGATTTTCTTGAGCGCTGCGTTCGGGTTGAACTTCAGCGCCTTCCAGTTGGCCCTTTCCTGCTTGGTGAGCGGGCGGACATCCTTGTAAAAGCCGGGGATCGTGATCCGTCGCTTGTCATCATGAAGTTGCGCCAGCACGCGGGCCAGTTCGGTGATGGGGTTGGGGCAGCGGCCGCCCCACAGCCCGCTGTGCAGATCCTGGTTGCTGGCGTGGAGTGTGACTTCGGTGTAGGCCAACCCCCGAACGCCGTAGGTGATCGCCGGCTTGCCACGCCCCAGCATCCCGGTATCGCTGATCAGGCAGACATCGCACGCGCCGAGTTGTTTCTTGTTGGCGAGCACAAAGGGTTCGAGGCTGACCGAGCCGGACTCCTCCTCGCCCTCGATCATCACCGTGAACTTCGCGCCCCCGGTGGGATGGCCGGTGGCCTGTTTCCATGCGCGGCAGGCCTCGATGAACGTCATCACCTGCCCCTTGTCGTCCACCGCGCCGCGGGCCACGATCCGTTCGCCGGGGCCGCCCTTTTCCGCGCCCTTGAGCACCGGCTCGAAAGGAGGGCTTTCCCAAAGGTCGATGGGGTCAACAGGCTGCACGTCGTAATGCCCGTAAAACAAGACATGAGGCCCAGTGTACCCGGGGGCGGCTTCCACGGTGGCCATCACGATCGGATGCCCCGCCCCGTGGGCGTTCCTGGTTTCGCACACCTTGGTTTTGAAACCAAGATCGCGAAGTTGCTCGGCGCACCATTCGGCCGCGAGGCGGACATCCGGCGCGAACTTGGGGTCGGTGCTGATGCTTGGAATGCGGAGCCATTCGATCAAGCGGTCGATGGCAGCACGGTCATTGCGGGCGAGTGTGTTGAGGACTTCTTTCGCAGGCATGTGTTCTCCGCGGAGCGGTCAGTAAAGTGAATAAGTAGAAGAATCAAGATTGAATGCAACCTCACGCGAATGCACACGGGGACAGGCATGCCTTCCCGCATCGGACGTCCGCTCGGGTGGCGGGGAGTACTCGGTTCAGTTCATGTGATTGATCACCGCATCGGCGAAGCCGCTACATTTGACCTTCACGACGCCGGTATCTCCCTCTGCTTTCATCAGTCGCTCGAAGTCGTACGTGACCGTCTTGGCCGAGATCGCACCGTCCATCCCCTTGATAATGAGGTCCGCTGCCTCGGTCCAGCCCATATATCGGAGCATCATCTCACCGGAGAGGATCACGCTTCCGGGGTTCACCTGGTCGAGGTTGGCGTACTTTGGCGCGGTGCCGTGGGTCGCCTCGAAAATCGCGTGACCCGTGATGTAGTTGATGTTGGCGCCGGGCGCGATGCCGATGCCGCCGATCTGGGCGGCGAGAGCGTCGCTCAGGTAGTCGCCGTTCAGATTCATCGTGGCGATGACGTCGAAGTCCTTCGGGCGTGTCAGCACCTGCTGGAGCGTGATATCCGCGATCGAATCGCGGACCATCAGTTTGGACTTCCATTGCCCCTTGCCGTGCGTCTCCCAGAGTTTCAGGGCGGCCTCGATCTCGGCCCGGATGACATCCTGCTGTTTGGGGGTCATCATGTCGTAGCCGGGATCGATCATGCGGGCGTTGGCCTCCTCGGAGAGGTCGGCATTGGCCTCCTTGTTGCCAAGAATCCAACTTTCTCGCTCGGTGATGACCTGACCGCGGAAGAACGTCGTGGCGACTTCGTACCCCCAGTCCTTGAAGGCCCCTTCGGTGAACTTCATGATGTTCCCCTTGTGGACCAGCGTCACCGACTTGCGTTTATCCTTGAGGGCGTAGGCGATGGCGCTGTGAACCAGGCGCTCCGTGCCCCACTTGCTGATGGGCTTGATGCCCACACCGACCATCACCGGCGTCTCCCGCTTAGGCGAGCCGATCGCCTCCAACTGTTTTTGCCACTCGGCGCATGCTTTCTGCGACCCGAAACGGATCTTGCCGAACTCCTTGGGAAAAGTCTGCTCCCAGAAAGCGAGGACCTTCGCTGCTTCCGGCGTTCCGGCGGCGTACTCGATCCCGGCGTAGATATCTTCCGTGTTTTCGCGGAAAATCACCATGTCGCAGTCCTGGGGGCGTTTCACCGGGCTGGGCACGCCTTTGAACCAGCGGACCGGGCGGAGACAGACATACAAGTCGAGTATCTGTCGGAGGGCGACGTTGAGCGAACGGATGCCCCCGCCGATGGGCGTGGTGAGCGGGCCTTTGATGCCCACGAGATAATCGCGGAAGGCCGTCAGGGTCTCATCGGGCAGCCAGTTGCCGGTCTTATTGAAGGCCTTCTCCCCGGCGAGCACTTCTTTCCACGTGATTTTGCGCTTTCCGCCGTAGGCTTTGGCGACCGCGGCGTCAAAGACTCGAACCGAGGCACGCCAGATATCCGGCCCGGTGCCGTCGCCCTCGATAAAGGGAAGCACGGGCTCATCGGGGACGTTGAGGCGGCCGGATTGCATCGTGATGGCGGCGGGCATGGTGGCTCCCAAAGCAAAGAAATGAACATCTGATGGAGGAAACGCGTCCGCTCGAACCGGGTCTCGCGGAGGGCATCAAGCGTAGGACAGCGGTTGAAATATGAACAACAAGCCCGAGCAGGTCTGGTCGTGACGAGAGGGAATGTCCCGCGAACGGCTTTCAGCGTGACTTCCAGGGGCCGGTGACGGCCAATGTCAGGCCGTTGCCCTGAATGTTGACGAACATCGTGGAGCCATCGGGTGAGAAACAGACCCCGGCCAGTTCGGAAGCGCTCATCGAGTTCCGAGCGAAGGGGTAGAAGCGCCCATCTGGCGTGACGCCCATCAGGCGATTCACGTCATCGCCCGCCACGGCCTCATCTTCGCAGATGAACAGATCGCCCCAGGGTGCCACCGTAATATTGTCGGCGTTCTCCACAGCGGATGCGTCGTTCGGCTCCAGGTACAACTCAACTGTGCCGGGGCGCTGCTCCTCTGCCGGAGTCCCTTCGTCGGCGGAAGGGGTATAACGCCAGATCTGCCCGCGTTGATTGGCACCGCCGTCGGTTGTCGCGAAAAAGGTGCAGTTGTCTCCCCACCACATCCCCTCTCCCCGGGCGAAACGGGCGCAGCCGACCGCGAAGCCGCGGTGACGAAGGTCGTTGTCGGGGGTGTCTATTTCCGTGAGTGTCTTCCACTCGACGGCCATGGGCACGCTCCGATGGATGGTCGGGGCACCCGACTGATTGTTCGTGATGAGTGATGGACGGTCGCGGACCACAAGAGCCTGGAGCGAGCCTCCTTCCCGCAGCACGCCGCGGCGGTTGGGGATAAACCGATAGAGCAGGCCATCCTCCCGGTCCTCAGTGAGATAAATGATCCCGGTGCGGGGATCGACGGCCACGGCCTCGTGGTAGAAGCGTCCCATCGCCTTGAGTGGCACCGGCGGGGCGAGTTCCATCGCCGCGGTGGCGGGGACCTCAAAGACATACCCGTGGTCCTTCTCGATGTCCTTGTCGGCTGAAATGTGGCACTCCTCACAGGTCAGCCATGTGTTCCACGGGGTCGGCCCGCCCGCACAGTTCAAGTACGTTCCAGCGAGACTCAAAAACTGCTTTTGCACCCGGTGTTCCTTGGTGTCATAGACCAGCGTGGTCGTTCCACCGATCGCAGGGCTTCGGCCTTTGCCGTAGTCATAAATTTTGTCGCGCGGTGTGCGGGAGAGCAGTGAGTGACCGACCCCCCACGGTCCGTGCTTCGTGTGCGTCGGACCCAGTTCATGATTACGGATCAGGATCGTGGTGCCCGCAGGGCCGATGAACGCGGCCATGCCGTCGGGCTGGCCGGGCACGGCAAGTCCGTCCGACATTGTCTCACCCCGGCGCGAGATCACGCGGTATGTAAACCCCTGCGGTAGGTCGAGAGTCTTGTTCGGATCCGGTACCAGCGGGCCGTAGCCCGAATCCGCGGGGGTCTCGATGCGACCTGCCGCAAGAACGTGGCGAAGACCGGCGAAGCCCAGCGAAAAAGCGGCCCCGCGTTGAAGCAGGTGACGGCGGGAGAGTGTCATGCCTAATGATGGCTTCGTCCAGGCCGTCGGCCAACAAAAGTCGAAAAATTCATGCATTGTTTACACGATGCGCAGGGCCGGCTTGCCTCATACACTCGGCCCCGATGATTACGCCATCGCCCACCACACGCATCGACCCAACCCTCGCTCGCGGCACGCTGCTCGAAGTTGTCGCCGAAACAGCGACCAAGCCGGGCTACATTCGCTTCGGCATCCCGAATACAAACTACGAACTCCACCTCCGCCCCGAGGGGCAGATCGCCGCCAGAGTCGGCGGCCGGCTGGTCGGGGTGGTCAAGGCGCAGTCGCGCCGCATCGACGTGGTGCAGACCGGCGGTGAGTACATCGAGCCGGTCTACGGCCGCCCTCGCAGGGTGCAGGGAACGGTGCGGGCGGTCAACGGTGGTGCAGTAGTTGTCGATGCGGGGCTGCCCATCCATCTCGTGCCGACCGATGCCCGTCAGAAAGCAGAACAGTTCCAGCCGGGGCAGTTCGTGAGTTGCGATGTACTGGACGGAGCCACGTTCACGCCCCGTGCGTGATCTCGGATCAGTGCCCACCGGACATTCGAGCATGAATCTCAACCCCACGATCGAAGCGCTGGTCGTGAACCTCGACAACGCCTTTCACGGGCGAGGCTGGCAGGGCACGACGCTCCTGGGTTCACTGCGGGGAGTGACTGCGGCGCAGGCAGTCTGGCGGCCCTCGAATGGCCGAAGATGCATCTGGGAGCACGCCCTGCACACGGCGTATTGGAAATACATCGTGCGGCGGACTCTGTCTCCCCGTGTCGGCGACGCGTTTCCGAGGTCACCCTCGAACTGGCCGAGGGTGCCGCAAACTCCTGACGAGCAAGCATGGCGAGCGGACATCTCGCTGCTGAAAACCATGCACGAGGACTTGCGCACGGTGCTGGTGAGATTCGATCCGCGACGCCTGGGCCGGGTTGCCGGCGGACGAAAGTTCAACGCTCTGACGTACATCGTCGGAGCCGCGGCGCACGATTCGTACCACACCGGTCAGGTGCAGTTGATCAAGCGGCTCATGAATAATCATCTCTGACCAATCGGGCGTAGCGTCCGCCGCGTCACATTGAATTATGAGGCCGCTGATGCAGCGTCGCTGTGCGATTTCTCGAAAACCCGTGCAGGACATCCACGATCGGGGCGGGGCGACGGTTTACTTCACCACCCGCAGCCCGATCCGTTTCTCCAGTTCGGTCGTTGGCCTTGCAACGAGGTCATAACCGTCACTCCCGACGATGGTGCACCGGACGACCTCGCCGGGTGATCGGCTATCGCGGCTCTGAATGTACGTTACGGAATCGATTTGTGGAGCCTGGTGGTACGCGCGACCCCGATAGAGCCGACCACCATCGCCGATGCCGCTGGTTCTCCGTCCCGAACTGCGCAAAGTCTCATCGATGATGACGTCCAGTTGGACGCCACCCGCCGTCGGGTTCTTCTCGTCAAACTGTTCGGCGAGGTAAGCCGCCTGTCCAAAGGCGATGCGCTGCTGAGCTTCCATGACCTCGGCGCGGCGGCGTGCTTTGTCAGCGGAGGAAACCGCGTAGGCGGGGTCGTCCTCCATCGTGCCGGCCACCGTGCCCGGCTCGTGGGAGTACTCAAAGACTCCCAGCGCGTCGAACTCCATGCGCTCGACAAACTCGACCAGTTCGCGGTGATCTTCTTCGGTCTCACCAGGAAATCCCGAAATAAAAGTCGTTCGAATCGCCATGCCCGGGATCTTTTCCCGGAGCGTCTCGATCAGACTCTCCTGCTGGGCCGATGAGACATGCCGGCGCATGAGTTTCAGCACACGGTCGCTCGCGTGCTGAAGTGGGATGTCGAGATACTTCAGCAGCCGGCCCCTGCGAGTCAGTTCCGCAAAGGCCTCGACGATCGGTGCCGAAAAATTCGATGGGTAGGCGTACATGAGCCGCAGCCACCCCGCGCCTGTTTCGCGGTCGATGGTGTCCGATAAAGCCCGCAGGAGCGCGGGCAACCCCCCGCCACCCTTCCCGTCATAGTTCAGACCGAAACCCACATCATCGCCGTAACTGGTCGTGTCCTGTCCGATCAGGAGCAGTTCGTGAGCGCCGTCCGCCAGAAGTTCCCGGGCCTCGGCCACGATCCGGTCCAGAGGCTTGCTCCTCATTTTTCCCCGGATGCTGGGGATCGTGCAGAACGCACAGTTTTGGTTGCACCCCTCGCTGATCCGCAGATAGGCGTAATGCCGCGGCGTCAACCGTACGCGGGCGGAATCATCCTCGATATACCCCAGGCCTTTTCCATCTTTGCCGTTCACGGTCAGGCCCGAAGTCTTGAGGCCGCGGTCCTTCGCCGCGGCAATGGCGTTGGCCGCGATCCAATAGTTCGGTTTATCCGAAGCGTCGAGCGCGGAGGCCGCTCGCCCCCTGGCCGAAAGAGCCGCGGCCCCGCTCACCGCTTCAACAATTTTATCCCGGTCGAAGACCCCGACCATCGCGTCGATGCCCGGAGCCCACTCGAGCATCTTGGCCCGATGTCTCTGGACCAGGCAACCAGCAACGATCACACGCTTCACCTCGCCCCGTTCCTTGGCGGCGATGGCCTCCTTGATGACGCCCAGGGATTCGTCTTTGGATGCCTCCAGAAACCCGCAGGTGTTGACAACGACCGCATCGGCGCCGCCGAAGCCCTCGCCGTCGTGAGACACAGGCGCAAGCCCGGACTCGGCCAGAAGACCCAGCATTTTCTCCGAGTCGACCAGGTTTTTGGGGCAACCCAGAGAAACCAGGGAGACGGACTGAATCGCTGTGGACCCTTTGGGACGCTTGCTCACACGTGATGATAGGAAATCGACTCGAGTCACGCGGCACGCACCACCCAAATCGGAGTACTCTCCATCAACTTTGCCGATTCCTTTTCCATCAACCGTGTATTCCTTTTACTGACTGCGTATCATCCCGGCCCTGCATCCTGAAGGATCAGCACGAGGGCGTAGCTCAGTCGGTAGAGCAGCGGCCTTTTAAGCCGTAGGTCCGGGGTTCGAGTCCCCGCGCCCTCATTTGGATTTTGTTCCTGTCCCGGCGGTTGTGCCGCCTAGCCCCTAACCGGATCGCCGCGCTTTGACGAGAGTTGTTCATGCGAACTGGAGCGGCGGAGCGCTGCACCTGTGGATTGAGTCCCAGGCGTTGTTTCAAGCCTTGCCCCCGACTGTTGGTGAAGCCTCTGTCGGGCTGATGCGCCATCCATTCGCCGAATCGCCTCCGACCCTGCCGCACCTGGAATTAGGTAGTTCTTCAACGGCGGGTGTGCTCCGCCTCGGGCTTCCCGCATCGAACGGGCGTCCTCTTCCCAGCAGCACACTCGCGAGAGCGATCGGCCGCTCCTGGATCGGCGAAGAGAACGAAGCACACCCGATCCTGCAGGTTGTGGAGGTGCCGACACTCGCGATTGCACCATCGACCGCTGGTGCCGTGGTGACAGGACTGGCTGATGCGCTCGTGGAACAAGGCGAGTATGGTGAAGCAGAAGACGGGCCGCTGCTGGGCGCATCGCTGCGGTACTTTGCCAAGGCCGCTCGTTTCGCGCAGCACCTCCTGGTGCAGCAGCGATTTGTCCCCAGTCTTGTTCAGACTTCCGCAGGAGAACTTCGCGGTGCATGGCAAGGCTGGATGAGCGATGAGGCCACTGCGTACCGCCTGGCGGCGCTGGTCGAAGCCATGCCCGCTTCCGCGCGGTGTGTCCACGACCATCTGCGATTCAGCGGAGGCGCGGTGACCGAAGAGTTCATCCACGCTCTGGTCGATGCGCACTGCCGCGAGTTTCTCGCCGCGGAAAGTTTCGAGGATGCGGTCGCCGAGCGTGACCCGACCTCGGATCTGCACGTCGCGTGGCTCGGGGGACTTCTCGCAGCACGCGATGCCGTGTCGGCGGCCTCGGCGGCCCGTCAAGAGCTGGTCAAACGCGTCCGAAGCTGGATCGGCGTTCTGGAAGAGCGCGGGGCCAGTTCTGCCTGGCGGCTGCTGCTCCGTCTCCGAGAGCCGGTTGTCACGGGTCTGGCGCCCAACGCGGCACCGGACCCGAACGCGGCTGTCTGGGCCATCACGTTCCATCTCCAGGCGGTGGAACAACCATCACTGGTGATCGACGCGTCCGATGTGTGGATGGTGAGCGGCGAATCGGTGACGATCATGGGCCGCCGCCTCGATCATCCCCAGGATCTGTTGCTCGGTGAGTTGGGGCGGGCTTCACGACTGTACAAGAGGCTGGAGGAAGCGCTCGACGACAGCGAACCGACCGAGGTCACACTCACGACGAAACAGGCGTACGAGTTTCTTCGTGAAGTGCGGACGGTCCTGACCGAGCAGGGGTTCGCGGTGCAGGCCCCGGACTGGTGGGACTCTCCTTCCGCTCGTGTGGGTGCCAAACTCCGGCTCGACTCGGAAGCGGTCAACCCATTCGATCGGACGCGTGGGGGCATGACCAACGCGGCCAAGGCACAAGTCGGCCTCAACGCGTTGATCGGATACCAGTGGGAGATCGCCGTCGGCGACACCACGCTTTCGCTCGCCGAGTTCGAGCAACTCGCCGCCAGAAGAACGCCGCTGGTGAGGGTCAACGGGCGCTGGGTGGAGATCCGTCCCGAGGATGTGCACGCCGCGGTGAAGTTCATCCGCGAGCACCCGGGCGGGCAGGTCAAACTCGCCGAAGCGCTGCGCATGGCCTATTCCGCCGATCTCGGCGATGCCGGCATCCCGGTGGTGGGCATGGAAGCCACCGGCTGGCTCAACGCCTTTCTCAACAGCGAAGCCTCGAGCCGTCAACTCGAGATGCTCCAGACCGCCAAGGGGTTCAAGGGCACGCTCCGACCCTACCAGAGCCGCGGCGTCTCGTGGCTCGCTTTCCAGGAGCAACTCGGTTTCGGCGTCTGTCTCGCCGACGACATGGGCTTGGGTAAAACGATCCAGTTGCTCGCGTTGTTGGCGTGGGAACGTGAGGTTGCGCCCGATGCGGGGGGCGAGCCTCTCGTCGGCGCGGAAGCAGACCGGGAGGCTCCCGAGGATGGCTCCGCGTTCCCGATCAATCACGGAGTAGCCCCGACACTCCTCCTGGTGCCGATGTCCGTCGTGGGGAACTGGATCCACGAGACGGCGCGGTTCTGTCCGGGCATCCGGTTGCACGTGCATCACGGCGCGGGCAGGCCCACCGGCGATGCGTTCGTGCAACGAGCCGCCGAGAGCGATCTGGTGGTCACGACTTACTCGCTCGCCAACCGCGACAAAGACACCATCGCACGTGTGCCGTGGGGCAGGATCGTGCTCGACGAGGCCCAGTACATCAAGAACCCCGGTGCCAAGCAGAGCCAGGCCGTAAGGAGTTTTCAGGCCGCGAGGCGCGTCGCCCTCACCGGAACGCCCGTGGAGAATCGCCTGACGGAACTCTGGTCCATCATGGATTTTCTTAACCCGGGGTACCTGGGTGGAGCGGGGAGTTTCCGCCAGAAGTTCGCGGTTCCCATCGAACGATACCACGACAAACTTCGCGGCGAGCAACTGCGCGGTTTGATCCGTCCATTTGTGCTCCGGCGTCTCAAGAGCGACCCCACCGTCGTCGCCGATCTGCCCGAAAAGGTTGAAAGCCGCGAGTTCAGCCACCTGACCAGCGAGCAGGCCGGGTTGTATGAGTCCTGCGTCAAGAAAATGCTGGTTCAGGTGGAGGAGGCCGATGGCATGCAGCGCCGCGGTCTGGTCCTCGCCACGCTTGTCAAACTCAAACAGATCTGCAATCACCCGGAACTGGCGCTGAAAGGCGCCGAGGATGCCCGCGACAGGCTCGTCGACCCATCGCGGTCGGGTAAGTGCATCCGCCTGCTCGAAATGCTCGACGAAGTCATCGCCGAAGGCGACCAGGCCCTGGTCTTTACTCAGTTCCGCGAGATGGGCAAACTGCTCGAGGCGATGATCGCCCACCGTTTCGGCAAAGATGTGCTGTTCATTCACGGCGGCACGACACAACCCCAGCGGCAATCCATCATCGACCGATTCCAACGAGCCGACGGTTCCGCGCCCGTGCTCATCCTCTCGCTCCGCGCCGGCGGCGTTGGGCTTAACCTGACCGCCGCGACCCACGTCTTCCACTTCGACCGATGGTGGAACCCCGCCGTCGAGAACCAGGCCACCGACCGCGCCTACCGCATCGGGCAGACCCGCACCGTGCAGGTACACAAGTTCGTCGTCCGCGGCACGCTCGAGGAGCGCATCGACCAGATGATCGAGAGCAAGACCGAACTCGCCGAAAATATCATCGGCAGCGGCGAGCAGTGGATCAGCGAAATGAACACCGACCAGTTGCGAGAGATCCTGACGCTGCGCAACGATGCGGTCGACGATGAATAGCACGCGGCGGGAAGCAACCGCTGATATTGAGTTCGATGCCCGATGGGCAACGTCGTGAAAAGCGCCTATCATTGATCCCGTAATGAATCGGCCGATGCCTCTTTCGTTGCGGTCATGACGGCCCCGTCGTCTAGCCTGGTCCAGGACACCACCCTTTCACGGTGGTGACATGGGTTCGAATCCCATCGGGGTCACTTTCCCGTTTCGCAAGGAGTCGCACCGAGTCGCATGGACTCGCGTAACTCCGCACGGGGTAAAGACTTGTGGAAGATTTTGCGACTCGGTGCGAGCCGGTGCGGTTCCTTGCTGCGCCGCAATTCGCGCCATGTCTGCGCCGGATTCTGCGCCGCCGGGCGGGAGCGCCCCGACGGCCTTCTCGAAGTCCGACTCCCGGACCTGGAGGTAGTGGGCCCGCGCCACCGCGGGGGAGTTGCCCAACCACGCGCAGACGACGTGGGTCGGGAACAACTCCTCGAGCTCGGTCTGGCGGGAGCTGCGCAGGTTATGGAAGAGCTTGGGCCACGCCCGGACCCCGACGCGGGAGATGATCCTGAGCAGCTGCGTCCGGAGGTTGCAGTTGCGCTGCCGGTAGCGGGTGATGACGTACTCGCGTCCGGGTTCTGCCTGCTCGAACGCATCGAGAAGAAACGGTCTCAGTTCCGGGAAGATCGGCAGCACGCGCGACTCGCCCCCGGGCAAGTCACTCCGCTACCACTCATCCGATCGTCGTCCGTGGTTGATCTTGCCACGTTCGGATAAGAAACTCGCTTACGGTTGCCGCAGCGTGGACTGCGAGGCGTGATATGCGGGCTTCGGGGAGTGCCGTGCCAACGGCTTGACCGTGTGCGGCACCTGCATGGGTGCGCAAAGCTCCGATCAGCGTTGCCACGGGCTCTCGAAGTGTTCAGAGGCTTTGCGTCACCGGGCGGCCCACCGCCATGGACGACTGATCTACGGCACCGGCTTGCCGACCGTGTTCGACTGGATCGATTCCGCGGTCGCCTGATTCCCGGTAAAGGTGCCCCCCGAGGGGTACCAGTACTCGATCCTGCGATAGGACTCATCTTGTGTGACCGTGCGTACGCTGCCATCGAAGAAGCAGGCGTTCATGGTCAAACTGTGTCTGTACGAAAGCAAGCGGTTGGTCGGGTCGTTGGGCCGCTGGGCACCGAATCGGCCGAACGCCGTCGACTCGTTGAAGATGGGCCCCGAGTCAGTGAACGAGCCGAAGCCGGGTGAGCCTTGCGCTGTTGAACTGGTCGGACGGCTCCCGGGTGCGGGGTTGATATCGAAATCCAAGTACCGGATCGCGCCCTCGTCGTTTACCCAATAGCGGCATCCGTCCATCGCCAGCACTTTGTTGCTCAACTGCGTGCCGACGCGGTCGAAGCGGGGGATGAAGGTGTCGCTGATGCGAACCGGATTGTCGAAGTTCGCGCGCTTGTACATCGTCGTGCCCGCGGGGTTGGTCATGACACGAGCGCCTGAACGCACCGAGGCAAAGTGGAAGTTCGAGGGCGACAGGTAACTGATCTGCTTGTAGACCAGCGACTGCTGCACGGCGTTGAACTGCACGAAATCAGCGGTTCCTCCGCCGCCCGGCGGGTACAGGCGATCGTTGATCTTCCTCGCCGATGGGCAGCCGAACTTGTTGAAGATCTCCAGTGTGCGGCGGGCGCGGTTCACCGAGAGGCCCGCATAATCGCCCATGCACGGGCTGATCCAATCAAAGATGCTCGTCGGGGTGCTGGGCGTTGTGTCGAAGAGGAGGTTCGCGCCATTCACCATGTCCGCGGCCTCTCCCGAGGAGTGATAGCCGGCGTAATACTCCTTGTTGTCCCCGCCGTACGACACCTGAGACTGGCCAAGGCTGCGGATCATGGACTTGCACACCAGGTTCCTGGCCGCTTCACGGGCTTTCCCGAGCGAGGGCAGCAGCAAACTGATCAACAGCGCGATGATGGCGATGACGACGAGCAACTCGATGAGCGTGAAGCCGCGGCGCTGTGATCCTCGACGGGGCGTTGTGATGGTCGGCATCTGAACTCGCTTTGCGTGTGGAGGTCCTACTTGAAGATATCAGCCTTTGCCGGCGTCCCGGAAGAGGGCTTGATTTCGCCCGTCTTGGGATCCGCCAGCCCGGGTAACGCCGTCCGCATCTTTCCATCCGGTCCTTGCATCGCGTAGGGTAGGTACCGGTTCTCCACAAACCACCTGCCTTCCTTGTTCAACGCCGGAAAGAGATTCTCCTCACCGGACACCGGATGCCGCGCCGGGAGCATGATCGGTCGGTTCTTGGGCATCGCGGCCTCAAAGAGATCGCCGGTGTTCAAATCCACCAAGTACATCGAAGTGGACGAACTTGTGTCCGGAACTTGTGAACAGGTATAGAGCACCGAGCCGGCCATCGCCAGGACCGAAGCCACGATCACGATTAGTTGCCACGGCTTTGCGCCCCGCATCGGTCCATACTCCACACCCACAGATTGTGTTTTCTACCCATCCCCGCCACTAGGAAGGGTGCATGAAAGGCGAAGAACTCGCCCATTTTGTACGCCGTCATGGTACTCGCATCCACTCGACTTCGCCAAATTTGCCCATTTCCTAACCTTCCATGACGAAGCGACAGGATTCCCACATTATTTGCTTTCGCACTGAACGATGAGTTCAAGAGGATTGTCTCGACTCGAAAGTACTCTGCCTACGGTCACCGGATACGTGTGAAGAAGCGTGTGATCTTCGTTGGGTGATTGTGGATGCTGAGTAAAATTGAGTGGAACTTAGATTTTGCCGGACGGATTCCCGAGCATCCTCGAGGTGGTCTTTAGACAGTTTAGTGGTCTCTTAAAACAAGTATGACTCGCGGCGACTCGAAAGTCCGGAAATGGTCCCATAACAGCAGATACTTATCTAGAAACGAGCTCGGACGGATACGGGTTATCATTCACCAAACATAGGTGAGGATCTTGTCGTAGCATCCATGACGTTTCCTGCATCGAAGATTCATCGATCCCGCGATGTAGTAAAGGACCAGACACGATGACTCTCTTCCACTATTCGATGATCGGTATCGCCGCCGCGGCGGTGTCCGTGGCGGTGTGCCTCTTTCGTGGAGAGCCCCCAGCCGGGACGGTGGAGACTTCGGAGATCACAGGCGTGAAAGCAAGCACGAAACAAACCGGCACTTCCGCCGGAGTTACATTTTCGAAAGCCGGTTACGACATCACGCGGCTTTCACCTCAGCGCATCGATGAACTGGCAAAAAAACTCACGCCCGAGGAGGCAGACATCATACTCGCCCGCGGCACGGAGCGGGCTTTCTGCGGCAACCTTCTCGATAACAAGAAGGATGGCGTGTATCTCTGTCGCCTGTGCGAACTTCCATTGTTCGGCAGCGATGCGAAGTTCAACTCCGGGACTGGGTGGCCCAGTTTCTTCAAGCCCTACGCGCCGGGCCACGTGGCGACCGTCGTGGATCGTTCTCACGGCATGATCCGCGATGAAATCGTCTGCGCCCGATGCACCGCGCACCTCGGGCACGTCTTCGAGGACGGGCCGAAGCCGACCGGGCTGCGCTTCTGTCTGAACTCAGCGTCGCTCACGTTCGTTGAGAAAGGGCAGGAACTTCCGGACTCCGCCAAGCCGATCCCGACGCAAACGGCGTATTTCGCCGGCGGATGTTTCTGGGGTGTCGAAGACCGATTCCAGCAACTCCCCGGAGTCATCGATGTGGTCAGCGGCTATATGGGCGGCCGCACCGAGAATCCCACATACAGGGATATTTGCTACAAGGACACCGGCCACGCGGAGACCGTAAAAATTCTCTTTGACCCCGCTCGGATCACCTACCGCCAACTCCTCGAACGTTTCTTTCGCTTCCATGACCCCACAACCCTGAACCGGCAAGGGCCGGATGTGGGGGACCAGTATCGTTCCGCGATCTTTACCGCCGATGATGCTCAGGCTCAGACCGCCGCATCGTTCATTAGCGAACAACAGCAAACCGATCGCTTCAAGTCTCGGAAGATCGTGACGCAGGTGAAATCCGTGCAGGAAGCCGGAAAGTTCTACGAGGCGGAGGAGTACCACCAGGATTACCACCTCAAGAACGGCGGCCACTGCGCGTTGCCCGAGGAGTGACAGGCAAACGCGCACGCGTTCAAGATCTACACCCAGCGGCGATCGGTGTGCGGAGGTGGGCTTAGAACAACCCCTCATCACCCCCGCATGGTCGAGAGCAACTCACGGGGCGATCTTTTCGCGGATGAGAGAGCGGTCGGCAGCGCCGCACCGAGCGTCACGGCGAAGATGAACAACCATCCGACAGCGATTGGTACGAGCGGTGGCCGCACCGAAAGTTCAAGCCCGAAGAGCAGCCGATCCAGCCGCTGCCCGCTCGCGATGCCTTGCACACCCAGCGCTGTGCCGAGAAGAACCGCGGTGAGGGCGATGAGGACGGCCTCCGCGAGGATGAGCCGGATCAGCAGCCCCCTCGTGGCTCCGATGGACCGCAACACTCCGAACTCGAATCGGCGGCTTTGTACGCCGGCGATGATGATGTTCGCCACGCCGAATCCGGCTACCAGCATGGCGAATACCGCCACCGATGATGCGATGACCAGGCCGCCGCCGATCAGCTCGCGGATCTGCTCCTTGACCTGCCTTCCGCTCCCCGCATCGAGCAGGCCCGCATCGAGCAACCCGGTGCGGATCATCGCCAACGCCTCGCCGTCGTCGTGGCCGGGATCAAGCCCGATCTGGATCAGGTTGATCGCTTCGGATCGGAACACTTCCTTCAGGTCTTTTCTCGAACCAAAGACGGCGTGGATCGCCTGGTCAGTAAAAGACTCGCCCACCTGAAAGAACTTGCTGACGATTTCCAGCCCCGGACTGGTCACCACTCCCACGATTTCAAAGTCGTGTTCGATGCTCCCGGAGCGGGCGCGGAACGAGTCGCCCACCCGTACACCGTTGGCAATCTGGAACTCCTTGGCAACCAGAATCGCGCCCCCCTCGCCCAATCGTCTCTGCGCTTCCGCCTGCCCTTCGGGAGTGGTCGGTTCGATCCAGGTGATCCGGTTCATCCGAAAGAATGAATCCGGCTCAAAGGCCATGAACATCGACTTGTACCGCTGTATCGCCCGCACGCCGAACGCGTCCTGTTCGATCGGTTGAAGCGTGACGGCGCAGGTCCCCGTGACAAAGGGCATCGCGTTCAACTTGTCCAGCGCCGATTCGGTCAGGTTCAGGCCCATGACAAACGCGTCCGGGAACTCGAACTTTGCCAGCCAGTCCTGCACGATCGACCGTCCCTGGGTCCAGATCGCCACCATGATGGCCAGGCCCGACATCATCGCGCTGGCGGTGAACCCATAGCGAAACGGCGTCGCCCGGATCGTCCGCGACAGCATGTTCCGAGGCAGGCCGAGCAGCGTGTTCACCGCCGGCCCCGCTGACCATTCCACCAGTAGCAAGACGGGCACGCCCAGCAGGAAGTACCCGATGAACATGCCCGGCAGGCCGACAGTCGCGTATGACCAGAAGGCAACCTGCCCGTCCCGCGGCCCGAAGGTAATCGCAACCTGCAACGCGAGCAAGCACAACCCGATCGTCAGCAGACGGAGAATCATGCCCCGTCCGGGCGGCACACTCCGCACGCTCAATCCTTCGAGCGGCGATGCCCGGGACGCTCGCCACGCCGGGTACGCCGCGCCGAGCAACCCTGCACCGATCGACCCCGCCAGGGCCATCCAGACGCCGAAGAGCGAGACCACAGCCCCGGTGGGTAGTTCCTTCGTGAAATTCGCGGCTAATGCGAAAGCCAGCGCGATCCCAAGCGGGATTCCGACGGCGGCACCCGCACCCCCGATCATCGCGCCGATGGTCAGTTGCACCGCCGCGAGTTGGCCTCGCGTTGCGCCGATACAGCGCAGAAGTGCAAGCTCGCGCTCCCGCTCGGTGACTCCGGTCGAAAGCCCCGTGGCGATGATGAACGAAGCCGAAAGAAAAGCCATGACCGTCGCGAGCACAAACCCCAGTTCAGCGCCGCGCACGTTCGTGTCAAGATCGCTTGTGATGCGTGCGGTGGTCTGCACCAGCGCGCGACTCCCGAAACGCTCGCGATGACGGTCGACGACCTCGGTGGGGCTTGTTCCATCCCGAAGCACGACATCGATCTCCGAGAGTCGATTCTGGCCCGTAATTCTTGCCAGCCCTTCGAGCGTGAGGTGGCACTGCCACCGAGTCCCGAATGGAGGTTGCGCCGTGACTCCAACGATTTGCAGCGGGATCGGCGAGCGCAATAAACGCACGATGAAGACTTCAGTACCCAGCCCCGGCTGCTCCGGCCCGTCTGCGGGATCTTCGCCCCGCAGCACGCGATACGCCCCGCGCTGCGGGTTGGTAAATCCACGCACAAGCCCCTCATCCACCGCGATTTCATCCGGTGCCTCGGGCAGCCGTCCCGCCACGAGATTGATGCCCCGGATGCGAGGTTCCAGCCCCGGGTCAATCCCAAACGCCGTCGCGGTCCCGAGACATTCGATCCGCACCCGTTCCCGAGGCTTGTTCGGCGATTCGAGGACGAACGGACGACGGAACGCGATGCCGATCGAGGCGGTGGACCGTCCTACCGCCAGGGCCGACTCCGGCCAAGCACGGGCGGCTTCCAGATCCTCGGTCGTCAGATATTTCCCGCTCCCGACGGGTGTGATTCTGACTTCGGCGCGGCCCACGGCCTCATCGAGCCGGGCTGAAACGCCCCGGGTCACGCTCGCCATCGCGCACGCCACGCCGGCGATCATCGCCGCGGAAAGGGCCACGGCGATGATGAGCAGCAGCGTGCGGCTACGTCGCGCGAGTGCAGTGCTGATAGCGAGCCGCAACTCCGGCCGCATCAAGCCCCTCCGTTTCGATGATGGCTGTCATCCGTCCGTCCCGGAGCACGAAGATGCGCTCACAATGGACCGCCGCAGCGGGTTCATGCGTGACCATGAGAACGAGCGTGCCGCACTCGCCGGCGACTTCCTTGAGGAGCGACCAGAGTCGCTCGCTCGTGCCCGAGTCCAAACTGCCCGTTGGTTCGTCGGCGAAGATCACAGGAGGCGAAAAGAGCAGCGCACGCGCGATAGCGACCCGCTGCTGCTCCCCTCCGGACAGGGCATCGGGACGGTGGTGGTCACGCCCTTTCAACCCCAGGCGGTCGAGCAGCATTCCGCTGCGTTCAGCGAGATGGGCTTGGTCCTCTCCAGCCAGCATGCCAGGAAGTTCCACATTCTCCCGCGCCGACAGCGTCGGGATCAGGTTGAACTGCTGAAAAACGATCCCGATGTCACGCCTTCGGAACCCGGTCGCTTCGGCTTCAGTCAATGCATGGATCGCGCGGCCCGCGATGTGGATCTCACCCGCATCGGGCCGGTCCAGCGCCGCCAGGAGGTGTAAGAGCGTCGTTTTCCCGCTGCCCGATTGGCCCATGACGGCGAAGAACCCCGGACGCTCGATCGTGAGATCCACACCCCGAAGTGCTTCGACCTCACGGCCGCCCATGCAGTAGCGTTTGCGTACATCACGGCAGACAATGCTCGGAACCTGGCGCGACGGCGTCCGGTCTCGGGTTGGTGCGGTCGCGTCTGACGGAGTCATCGAAGTAGTCGGGCTCAACCGGGGTGCTGGGCGTTGTAGGCCGTCGCGTCCATGCACGAGGACAAGCCGGTCTTGTCTCCGATGCGGACTCTGATCAACCACCCCTTCCCGTACGGATCCCTGTTGAGCAGTCCGGGATCATCCGCCAGGGCGGGGTTTGTTTCGATGACTTCGCCCGCGGCGGCGCAATAGATGTCGCTCGTGGTCTTGACGGACTCCACTTCGCCCACGATCTCGCCCGCTATGAATGCATGTCCGGGCTTTTTCATCTCGACATAGGTGACATCGGTCAGTTGATCGACGGCGAACTGGGTCAGACCCAGGGTGAGGGTGTCTCCCTCGACTTTGTGCCATTCGTGGGACTCTGAGTAGACGCGATCGGCGGGTGCGGGCATGGATGTTCTCGGGGGGTGCTGACGTGAAAAGGCTCGATGCTATGAGGGCGGGACTGAACTGGCAACGACGGGGCGAGGCAGCAATCAGGACCCCGGCATTGAAGTTTGGGTGAATTCCCCATTGACCGGGCGGGCCATCGGCGTTATTCTGTAGGCTCAACCCAGTTTCTCCCCTCCGGACGGTCGGAGCCTTCGGGCCCGGCCGTCTTTTTTTCACAACCCAAAGGGAAGGTAACGATTTCGCGGTGGGAGGCCCCGCCCGGGCCAAGATGACTACGGACCAACGAAACGCTCATCACACGAAACCCGGGACAAGGGCATGGCACATCGAGTCTGAATGGATCACCACCGCCCGCGAACCGTGCCAGGGTCAGATGCGGGTGGAATCGCTCAGGCTCACGCCCGCGGGGGTGCTTTGCCAGGCGGTGCGCCAGACGTCGGTGCAACTCGGCCAACTCCGCCGGGAGGTCCGTCTCCGCCGCCACCAGCCGTGAAAGACCGCGCTCGGGCAATGTGATGAGACGGCGCGGCACGAGTAGACATGATGAAATGCCGGCGCACGATCGATCGATGGATTCTCGAACATGTCCGAGCTCCCTCTCGGACGTGTCGCCGATGAACTGGGCGGTCAGATGTATCTGTTCCACGGGTGTCGGTCGGTGCGGAGGCAGATGAGGGATCTCTTTCAACGCACGCAGCAACGCCGCCGCGGAATCCCGTGGCGGGTAGACCGCGACGAACAGCCGCCAGATGCTCATCCACCCCCCCCGAACCGTGAGAGCGCCAGAAACGGGGCAGGATGCTCGGCACCGGGATCCATCACCAACTTCGCGAGAAGTTCCCCAAGCACCGGGGCGAACTTGAACCCGTGCCCAGAAAAGCCGGCACCAAAGACGACGTTCGGAAAGGCAGGGTGCCGGTCGATGATAAAGTGGGTATCGGGCGAGTTGGTGTATCGGCAGGCCGAGCCGTGTATACGTCCGTTCGCGAGCGAGGGAAAGACGCCCCGTAGCGCCGAGCGGGCCTGCTCGATTTCACGCGCCGTGACTGACGGCGTGGGCCTATCGGGGTCAAGAACGGGTCCATGCACATGAACCCCGAACTTGATGGTGCCTGCGTGGTGGTCCCGAGGAAACCCATACACGAACAAACCGTCAAGACCTTCGACCGCCCAGCAGCACGCCGGGCCGCCTCCCGGTGAGGCCTCGACGTACGCCTGGACCTGGCGAGTCACCGTGAGCCGTACGCCGATGTCGGACAGGAGCGCACCGCTCCACGGACCCGCGGCGATAATCAGCAAGCCCGCCCGCAAGATACCGCCCGCTGTGGCAACTTCCACGCTGTTCGATGAGGCGCTCCAGCCGGAGGCAGGCACACCGGATCGGATCTTCGCGCCCGTTGCTTCGGCGACACGTAACAACGCTGCGATGGCCGCATCGCACCGAACATATCCCGCCGTCCGCTCTCGCATCACGACACAAGACTCATGGAGTACCGCTCCGGGCAGGGCCTCCGTCGCTTCATGAGGCGACAAAACCTCGTGGGGTACACCGTGAGCCGCCGCGGAACGCAGCGAACCCGAGATCAACTCACCACCGGGAGCTCCGACGTATACCGCGCCGGTGAGTTCAAGAAGTCGCTCACCGGATTCGGCTTCGAGTCGCCGCCAGCCGTCGAGCGCTCGTCGCAGGAGCGGCACGTACCCGGGGTGCTCGAAATACGCCGTTCGAAAGAGCCGCTGCCCGCCGTGATGCTCGCCATGTTCGTGCGGCGGCTTGAAACGGTCAAGCACGATCACGCGCCGGCCCGCGCGGGCCAGCGAAAGAGCCGCCGCGGCACCCGACGTTCCTCCGCCGATCACAATCACGTCGGCATCGATCGGCACGGCTCAGAAGTTGGGTGTGGGGGGGCGGAAGTGATCGAGATTCAGGGAACGGAAATAGGCGATGGTCTTCGCCAGGCCTTCGCGCAGTTGCACTTTCGGCTCCCAGCCGAGTTTCTCCTTCGCCAGCGAAATATCCGGTTGACGCTGGCTCGGATCGTCGGCGGGCATGGGCTTGTACACGATCCGGCTCTTGCTGTCGGTGAGTTCGATCACCAGATCCGCGAGTTGGCGCATGGTGAACTCCACCGGGTTGCCGATGTTGATCGGGCCGGTGACGTCGTCGGGCGCGTTCATGAGTCGGATGATCCCGTCCACGAGGTCATCGACGAAACAGAAGGAACGGCTCTGCTTCCCCTCGCCGAACATGGTGATGTCTTCGTTGTAGAGTGCCTGGCGGATGAAGTTGGAAACTACCCGCCCGTCGAAGGGGTGCATGCGCGGGCCGTAGGTGTTGAAGATCCGCACCACGCGGATGTTCACCTTGTTGGATCGGTGGTAATCGAAGAAGAGCGTCTCGGCGGCGCGTTTCCCTTCGTCGTAGCAGGCCCGGGGGCCGATGGGGTTGACGTTCCCTCGGTAACTTTCGGGTTGCGGGTGAACAGTCGGATCGCCGTAGACCTCGCTGGTGGAGAACTGCAGCACCTTCGCCCTGCAGCGTTTCGCCATGCCAAGGACGTTAATCGCCCCGAGCACGCTGGTCTTCATCGTCTTGATGGGGTTGTACTGGTAATGTCCGGGCGCCGCGGGGCAGGCCGCGTTGTAGATCTCATCCACCTCGAGCCAGAGGGGGTGCGTCACATCGTGGCGGATCAACTCAAAGTTGGGTTTGCCCAGCAGGTGGGCGACATTCGTCTTCTGGCTCGTGAAGAAGTTGTCGAGGCAGATGACATCGTGCCCCTGCGCGACCAGACGATCGCAGATGTGCGAGCCGAGGAACCCGGCGCCGCCGGTGACAAGTATCCGCCGAAGTTTCATGCGTGGGTGGCCTTTCTGCTACGACGCGGCATCGCCGCTGGGGCGGATGGTACGGCGCATCATCGGAGCGGGTGAGGGTTTTTGTCGCGCGCGACCCGTCGGGGAACGCGGGCGCGTGCCGGGCGTCCAATGATCCGTGTCGCCGTCACAGGAGATTCAATGGCCAGTTCAAAACAAAGCCCGACCCGCCGTCGCGCATCACGCCGAGACATCCTCGCCGCGCTCGCGGCGGCCCTTTCAGCAGGAGCAGCCATGTCCGCGGAAACAAAGACCGGTCTGACGATCTACTCCTCCGCCCAACCGGGGGCGATCAGCCCCGATCTCTACCGCCCCGTGCCCGGGCAGGTCGGCTCGCGGTTCGGCCTCGGCGCGCCGATCCCCGGGTACGCCGTGGTGCGCACCGACCGGCGCATCGAACTCGGGGCCAAGCGGCAGGCCGTGCGGTTCGATGATGTCGCGGCGTACATCGACCCGACAACCGTTTCGTTCGCCTCACTCACCGCGCCCGACGCGACCCGGGTGCTCGAACAGAACTATCAGTTCGACCTCGTCAGCACCGACAAACTGCTCACCCGCTTTCTCGGTCAGGACATCGGAGCCGTCGTCATTCGCGGCAACACAGCCGAGACGACGTCCGGCACACTCCTTTCGAGCGGTGCCGGTCAACTCGTTCTTCAGCAGCCAGATGGCGGGATCAAGGTCGTGAATCAGTACGCCGAACTCAACCTCCCGACTCTGCCCGATGGACTGCTCACCAAGCCCACGCTCCTCTGGGACATCGCCACCGACAAACCGGGGCCGCACGATGTTCGCGTCTCCTATCAGACCGAAGGGATCACCTGGTGGGCGGACTACAACCTGACCTTCACGGAGGGCAAGGACGCGAACTCGGGAGTCCTTGATGTGGGGGCGTGGGTCAGCATCCTGAACCAGTCGGGCGCGACGTTCCCGGAGGCCACACTCAAACTGGTGGCCGGCGATGTCCACCGGGCGCCCAAGCCGGAGACCTACGGAGCAAGGTCCTACGCCGTGAGCGAGGCCATGGCCCAGCGGGACGACGGGTTCGCTGAAAAGTCGTTCTTCGAGTACCACCTCTACACCCTGGGACGCCCGGCCACGATCCCCGAAAACTCGACGAAGCAGATTGAACTCTTCCCCGCGGCCCGGGGCGTTCCCTGCGAGAAAGTCCTGGTGTATGACGCGCTCGGCGGCGACATGTGGTTCGACCCGTACAACCCGATGATGGACCAGGGTTTCGGCGTGCAATCAAGGAAGGACGTGCTGGTCTACCTGAGGTTCAAAAACGACAAGGAGAGCGGCATGGGCATGCCCCTGCCCGCGGGCCGCATCCGCGTCAGCAAGGCCGACCCCGCGGACGGAAGCTTGGAGTTCATCGGGGAAGATGTCCTTCGCCACACCCCCCGGGATGAGACCGTGCTGGTCAAGATGGGCAACGCGTTCGATGTGGTGGGGGAGCGCATCCAGGCCGATTTCCGCCTCGATACCTCGCGTAAGACGATCGATGAAACGATCCAGATCAAAGTCCGCAACCGCAAGACCGAGCCGGTGACCGTCATCGTGCAGGAGCGGATGCACCGCTGGTCGACGTGGGAAATCACGAAGTCCACGATCGAACCGAAAAAGCTCGATGCGAGGCTTGTGCAGTTCCCCATGACGCTCAAGGCCGGGGAAGAGGGCACGCTGCGTTATACGGTTCGGTATACGTGGTGATCACCCGGAGAAGGTCGCCAAGCCGGGCGAAGGAAAGCATGGCCGACGAGGGCGGGGGGTTCGATCCGAAACACCGGCTTATCTGTGAACAGAGTTCCGATGCTGCCGACGAAACGCTCGACCGCCAGAGTCATCAGGTTCTTCAATCTTCAGACGCAACCCGCCTCCCAACTGGCGAAAAACGCTTCGACGTCTGAACCGTCGATGCCGCCATCAAGATTGAAGTCGCCGGTCGGTTCACCCGCCTCCCACGCGGCGTAGAACGCCTCGACATCGCCGCCGTCCACCCCGCCGTCCTCGTTGAAGTCGGCGGACCTGATGAAGGAGGCTTCGAGGATCGTCTGCGCCTCGATCCCGGTGTCGATGACGGTCTCGACCGTCACGCGACCCGTCGCTGCGTCATAGTCGTTCGTGATCGGCACGCCATTGCGGAAAACCCCGCCGAAGCACCCCGCTCCGCTCACCCGCAGGGCTGCGCGGATGATCAGGTCGTGGCCCGTGTGGTTGGTGAACGTGTGCCGTTCGCCATCACCCACCCGCTCGATCCGGGCCGTGACCTTGTGGGTCCGCGAGGTGGGAGCGTGGACGAGCGTGAGTCGATTGAACGTCATCTCCGGCCAGGCACCGGGGAGTTTGGGTTCGAGCACCATCCGGTTCGCCCAGGCTTCCGGGGTGAAATCGATGAACTTCATCACGGTATCGACGAACGTGCTCATGCTCTCCCAGGCGTTGGGCCACGCGGTCTGGAGAACGAAGTCGCCGCCGGGGTACAGGTACGAGTTGGAGTAGGCCATCTGTTCGGCGCCCATCCCCGCCGGTCCAAGCCGGTCGATGCACAGATCGGCTCGGTACTTCATGTTGTCGATGTCCGCCGTGCCGGGGTTCACATCCTGCCGCTCTCCGTAGTACAGCCCGTACCAGAGCGTGGTGAGAAACCAGGGGCCGCCGTTCCAGTACGTGTCACCCCAGTAGCGGTTGATCGTGCCGGCGTGCTCGCCCCCGAAGTTCACCAGCGGGTGAACATTGCCGAAGCGGTCCGCGGCCACGCCGTTGATCCGATCAGCGACGCGGTTCACGCGGGGATCGTTGGCGGTATAAACACCGAAGGGGTAGGTGATGCCCAACTGGCTGATGTCGCAGTTCTCGCCGTTCCAGTCCAACCTCGCATCCAACCCGCTCTTGACCTGTGCCGCAAGGGTGTCGGCGTCGTGCGCCTCGGCACCCAGTCCCAGGACTCTGAAGATCCCCGCCGCGTCGCTCAGGCCGCGCACGATGGCGGCGTTGCTGTAGATGAATGTGTCGTAGGAATCTTCCCACACGTTGTTGGAGTAACAGAGATTGACCGCCTCCTCGAACCGCAGGCGAGAGTCCACCGAGTCTCGGGTCATGATCAGCACACCGTCTCGCACCTGCTCAACGTACGAAGCGAGCATGCCCTGGTCCGCCGTCATGTCGTACTGGTATTTCACCCCCCACGGAAAGACAGCCGTTTCGTCGATCTGGGGTGCGCCCCAGACGACGTACCCGTCGGTGGTGTACTTCTGCTTCCAGAAGCCAAGCCGTCCCCACGGCTCGAAATCGCGGTACGTTGTCGTCTTCATCCACTCATAGACGTTGCGGGCCATGTCCAGGTGGCCCGTGCGTGCCAGCGTGACCGCCGCGTAGACGGCGTCCCGCGGCCAGACATACGGGTATGCGCCGTTGTGAAACCCGGCGATCACTCCGCCGTTCACGCCGTCCACGTGCAGGGCCGTGGCCAGGAGCGATCGGCGGAAGAGGTGGTCGTAGCGGTCCTCGGGCGTGTCGACCGTGACACAGCCGTTGAGCCACTGGGCCCAGTACGCGTCCGTCGAAGCCTGCATGTTGGCGATGCCGTAGTTGTAGAACCAGTTGATGACGTTGTCGAGTTTGTAGTCGTAGGTGCCCGTCATGCCCGCGCTGTCGTCCATCGCGCCGGCCATGATGATGTTGACCTCCCGGGTGATGCCCGTAGGCAGGAATACCCGAAGCCCCTGCCACCCCTGCCCCTGGTCGGCGGAGGTGTCGCTCCAGAACTCCGTGCCCGCCGCCTCGGTCGTGAGGCCGTCGAGGCCGATCAGTTTCATCGCGCTCGCAAGGTACAAGGATTTGTTCTTCTCGTACCCCGGTGTGGTGGTGGGGTTGTACTCGTTGGGCGGAGTAAACCCTGTGCCCGTGCCCGTCACCACGCGGTACGTGTTGTCGTACGCCACCATCGCGCCGCGGGGACGAAGGGAGAACATGCCGTCGTAGGAGTCTCCGCCGTTGATCGCCGGATCGACGTACCAATAGACATTGGCGAACTTCGATGGGCCGTTGTTGGTCAAACGAAGCCGCTTGATGTAGATATGCCGCTGCGGCGCACCGCCGTTATCTGTCGGCCACGAGACGCCCAGGGGCGAGAAATCGAACTGCTCCACCGCGATGCTGTTCCCGCCCGCCACAAGGGTCTGTGTGGTGCGGATCGTGTTCGAGTCCGCGACGTACGCCTGTTCGACGTTCGAGTATGAGACGCCGTCCGGATTGCTCAGCCAGTGTGTCATCCCGTCAACGCGGATGCCCGCCATCGCCTGGTTCAAGTGCATCTGCCCGCGCCATCCGAGCGGCAGCCCGGGGGGGAAGGTGTCCACCCCGTCCACGTACCCCTCGTTCTTGGTTCCGACGCCGTACACACCCCCGACCGTTGGGAAATGGAAGTCGTACACCGTTCCGTTGCGGTCAAGTTGTCCGGCGGTGTACGTATTCCCGAAGATCGCCTCTTCCTTCCAGAAACTGACCGCGGGGTAGCCCGCTCCGGGTGTGCCGCTGCCCGCGCCGGCGCCGGGCCACGCGAGGCGATTGACAAACTCGAACTGGTTCGCATCCGCCGACGTGTTCGCTCCGTTGGTGAACTTGTTGAATCCGCCGTTGGGGCCGCCCCACGTGCCGATCTTGTACTTGATGGTTTGCCCGTAGTGCCGCGCCGCGGCGGGGAGTCTCGCACGCCACCAGTCGCGGTTGCGGCCCGCGCCCGGATCAAACTGGTTGCGCACAAAGACGACACCGCCATTGAGGTTGGTCAGGACCTGTGTCGAGCCGTCGCCAGTGCCGAACCCTCCATTGGGGATCGACCCATCGGTGGTGTAATACACGGCAAGATTGGCATAGTCGAAGGAGTACCCGACCTCGATCCAGAGGTCCACCGTTTCATCCTCGCGGGGAACTTCCGGCTCTCGCATGGTGGTCCCGGCGGGTTCAGAGAAGACCGGGCTGCCCGGCCCGTGAAAGATGTACACCGGCTGAGAAGCGGCGACCCCGATACTCACACACACGAACGCGCAAGCCCAAACTGTGCGGCCAAGTTTCGCCGGATACATGTCGATCGCTCCTCTCCATCTGTCCGCATGTCGTGATCCGTGCGGAACATCCAAAGAACTTATCTCTGCCGTCGTACTATCCCACAACTCGGGAGATGAATCAAGCCGAAACACTGAAAATCACGCCGATTTCCCAAAGAAACCAGGACTTTTCAGGGGCTTTTTTCTCGCCGTCCGACCCGCTCACGACACGTAACGGTTACATGACTTCTGCAGTTCACTCACGTGTAGAGTCCGATACATACACTCATCGTTGTCTCATGTTCCTCGGGGCGGCAACGCCATCGCCACGGAGTGGTACTTCATGCTTCGGATTGTCTTTGCCCTCTTCCTGTGTGTTCCCGCCGCCCTGGGGTGGGACGCCGCGGGCCATCGTGCGGTGACGCGGCTCGCGCTCGAGCGCATGCCGGCGGACGGCCCCGCTTGGCTCAAGACCCCGGACGCCATCGCCCGTATCGCCGATCAATCCGTCGTGCCCGATCGATGGCGGTCGATCAAGATCGGACAGTTGCAGCACGCCAACAACCCCGATCACTATTTCGACGTCGAGGACCTCGAACCTTACGGTATCGCCTTCGCCGACATCGCCCCCCTGCGCGTGGAGTTCATCAAGCAGTTGATGGAGGTACGGTGCGCCAAGGGCTGGACGCGCTCTCCCAAGCCCGTGAACCCGGCCCGCGACACGGACAAGACACAGGAGTGGCCCGGCTTCCTTCCCTGGGCCATCGTCGAGCAGTACGGCAAGGTCCAATCCGCCTTCCGGGTTGTTCGTGTGCTGGAGAAGATCAACGATCCGCGCCGCGCCGCCCAGTTGGAACAGGCGAAGCAGGACGCGGGCGTTCACATGGGAATCCTGGCCCACTTCGTGGGTGATGCGGCCCAGCCCCTTCACATGACCAAGCACCACCACGGCTGGGTTGGTGACAATCCGAATAACTATTACACGGATCGGAGTTTTCATTCCTACATCGACGGCGGCGTCATCCGGCTGCACAAGATCGATACCGACACCATCCGTCCCCGCCTCACCGCGGCGGTCAAGGTCGACGCCCGCAATCCATGGCTCGACGTTCTAACGTATCTCCAGCGGTCATTCGATCAGGTCGTGCCCCTTTACGAACTCAAGAAATCTGGAGACCTCGACAAGGCGCCCGGCAAGGAGTTCATCGAACTCCGTCTCGCCGATGCGGCGTCGATGCTCCAGGCGTTGTATGAAGCCGCGTGGACCGCTGCCAACCCGGATCAGGGGGCGATCGACGAGTTCAAGCGCTACGACGGATTTGGAGGTTGACCCCGGTGGGGGCGCATCGGGTGTGCGCCGCCCGAATCGGTCGGGCCGCCTGTGCGGCGTTCTCTTCCGGAACCGGGGCGTGACAGACCGAAGAGCAGGAGGGCGCCCGTCGATGCAGAGGGTGCCATGCCGCGCCCTTCTCCCACGTCCCGATGCTCCCAGGTCCTGACCGCCACTTGGCCCAGCGATCCGTTCTGCCGCGCAGAGATGGGGCTGCACGGAGCCTTTGTGCGATCCGCTGCGGCGGCCGTCGTCCTGGCGCGGGAACTGATCGGCGAGTCCGGTGAGCGGGCGCGTGAGGCGACGGATCGCGTCTTTGCGGATTGGTTGCAACGAACGGATTGGCCTTCGCGGCCGCTGCGAATCGGGCTGGAAGACCCGGGCCTCTGGTCCCTGCCGGTGACCAGCGCTGCGCCGGTCTGTGATCTTGAGTGGTTCAGCGTTCCGGCGTCTTTCCGGCTTGGCCCGGATTCCACACGACTCGATGCCGTGGTCCGCTCCGATGGGGAGGGGGGCATCCGCATCGAGACCAGAGAATTGCTCGATCGAGAGGCCGCATGGTTCGATTGGTCCCGCGAGCGTCCGCTCGCCTATCCATCGGTCTTCCCGCATCGGCTCGACGCAGCGGGAGTGACCCTCAGCGCCCCCATCCGGGGTGAGCTGGCCTTGCGCCTCATCGAGGCCGCTGCGGTCTGCTCTCGTCACTCCGCCCGTCTTGACCTCGCCGATATCTGTTTCGGTCGAACGCCCACCAACGAACCACACCTCCGCCCTGCATCGTCAAGGCCCAGGCTTTACCTGCCCAACCACGACGCGTCTGGTGCGATCATGCTCGCACTCGCCGCGGAACTGGAGCGAGAGTTCAACCACTCGCCCCGGCAGCCCCGCACGGATGTTCAGCGCACCGCCGCCCGCATTACCGGAGCGTATTTCGCGACGGCGGGTTCAGAACTCGATGATGCCCTCCGCCGCTCAGGGATGGAAAACGCCGCCTCGACCATCGGCGAGGAGCCACAGACCATGCTGCGGCTCGCGGCCGTGCGCCTGGGTGTCATGGAGGATGATGCCGGGATGGATGCGCTCCTCAGGGCGGACCGGATGCTGCGCGCCGGTCAGACCTTCGCTGGACCAGATGCCGCGGCCTTTATCGAGGGTGAACTGGAGCACGGCGGTCCAGCGCCGCTGACCGTCGGGCGTCTTGCGGCGGGCGTGTGCCTGGGGGCCGCCCCGCTTTCCGTGACAGAACTCGGCTACTTCTTGAGCGACGTGCTGGACGACATCCGATTCGGCTCGCTACTGGTCGGTCGAGACCACGATCGGGCCTTGCTCGATCGCGTCTGCCGAGAGATCGAGCGTGCCCGCCGGGCCGAGGTCTTTTCATTGCCAGCCGCAGCGACAAGGAAGCCCGTCAAACGCAAAAAAGCCGCATAATCATCCGCTGCTGGCGCGTTCTTGATTCATCGGCGTCTTGGGCGCTGCGCCCCCCGGATCATCCCCGGGCGAGCCCATCTCAGCGTCACCGCCCTTGACGCCTCCGCGCTACGCTCCGCCCACGTATGGCCGAAAGGTTGGGTTCAAATGAGCGGTCGCTGTGGAGCCGGATCCTGCTGGCGCAGGAATCCGGGCTTGTCCTGGTCATCGTGCTCCTGATGGCGGTCTTGACGTTCATGGGCGGGACCAAGCCCCGGGTGGACCGCGTGCCCCTTCTGGAATCCGCGCGGGTCTCACAGGTCGATGGCGGGACGATCACCGTTGTTCAAGGCACCGACACGAGCCGCTTCGAACCGGGCGACGGATGGGAATACCGTGGCGAGGGTCAGGGCGGCACGCTCATCCGACGGCGTCAGGTGAACAAGTTTCTCGACCTCGACAATCTGTTCCTGCAGCTCGTCTACGCCAGTTTCATCGCCGTGATGGCGGTGGGCATGACCGCCGTGATCGCGATGGGCGGCATCGACCTGTCCATCGGCTCCATCTACGCCGCCTCGGCGCTCTTCGGGGCCATCGCCCTTCACGCACTCCAGGCCAGTGCACTTGGAGTTCCTTACGATGGTCCTGTGACGAGCGCAGGCGGGGCGGGGCTGGCGTCCTCGCTGGCGGTGGGGGTCTCGGTCTGTTGCCTTGTCGGCGCGGCCTGCGGGTTCCTTAACGGCGTCATGATCGTCGGCCTGCGCGTCCATCCGTTTATCATCACGCTGGGCACGATGGCCGCTCTGCGCGGGCTGGTGGCGATTCCCACCAAGGCCCAGTCCGTCGGTAACTTCCCCGAGGCTTTTACCAGGGGGTTTTTCAAATGGTCACCGGGCGTCAACGGCATCAACCCCGTTCCAGTCGCGGTTATGGTTCTAACCGCTTTGGGAGGGGCCTTCGTTCTGGGGCGAACCGTGCTCGGGCGACGTGTCTATGCCATCGGGGGTAACGAAGTCGCCGCGGGGTACGCGGGTATTCCTGTCGGTCGCGTGAAAATCGCCGTCTTCACGATCATGGGGGCGCTCGCGGGGCTGTCGGCCACGCTCTATCTCGGGTATTTCGGCGCGGCCGAGACCGCCGCGGGCAGCGGCTATGAACTCAAGGTGATCGCCGCCACAGTCATCGGCGGCGCCTCTCTCTCGGGAGGGCGTGGCACAGCGTTGGGTGCTGTGCTGGGCGGCCTTCTGATCCAACTCATCGACAACGGCATGGTCATTTTGAACATTGATCAGAACTACAACCAGATCGTGATGGGTGCCGCCATCATCATCGCCGTGGTCCTCGATCAGTTGAAGACGCGTCTCCTGAAGTAATATTCTGCGTGTATATTTCGGACCCGCGGCGGGGTTTCCGGTTCAATAGATGGGAACGATGCAGATCCCCGCACGTCAAACGTGCGAACGCCGCGCCTCGGACGGGCCGCCGCATACGATTTCTGCTTTCACTCGGAGAACTATCCACATGAAAACCAGTCTGATCCTGTCGTTGGCCGCCGCGGGCATGTCCTTGTTCGCGTTCGGCATGGCACCAACAGCCAAGAACTCGGAAAAAAAGTACACCATCGGTGTGATCGCCAAGAGCCAGGGGAACCCCGTGTTCCAGGCCGCACGGACGGGCGCGATGGACGCTGGAAAGGAACTCTCGAAAGAACTGGGAATCACCATTGACGTCGTCTGGCGCACCCCGAACAACGAGGATGCCCAGCAGCAGGCACAGTTCATCGAGCAACTCGTCTCCAGCGGCGCCGACGGCATCGCCGTCTCGTGCTCCGATGCGAAGGTTCTTACCGCCGCCATCAACTCCGCGGTCGAGAAGGGCGTGCAGGTCGTGACCTTCGACAGCGATGCCCCCGACTCCAAACGCTTCGCCTACTACGGCATCAATGATGTCGAGGCCGGGCGTGCGGTAGGGCGCGAACTCGCCAAAGTGATGGGGGACAAGGGCGTTGTGGCCATTCTCGCCGGCAATCAGAACGCTCCCAATCTCCAGGCCCGCGTCCGCGGCGTGCGCGAGGAACTCGCCAAGCACAAGGGAATGTCCGTCAAGGACACCTACTACCACGCCGAGACCGCCCCCGAGGCGGCCAAAATGGTCCAGCAGGTGCAGAACGCCAACCCGGAGATCGGTGGCTGGGCCATGGTCGGCGGCTGGCCTCTGTTCACCGAAAACGCCCTCGACGGTGTGTATGACAAGGCCAAGGTTGTGAGCGTGGACACGCTCCCGCAGCAGTTGGAGTATGTCAAGAAGGGTCAGGTTCAATGCCTGGTCGGCCAGGACTGTTACGGCTGGGGGCACGAGTCCGTCAGACTCCTGATCGACAAACTCCACAGCAACAAATCACCCAAGAACGTCATCAATCACTTCGACCTCGCCATCGTGACCGCCGACAACGTGAAGGACTACGAAGGCTTGTGGCAGAAATGGCTCGGTGCCAAGACCGATGCAAAGCCGGCTCCCAAGACCGACGGCAAGTAAGCAGGTTCGCACTCAGCACCCATCGGACAGAACGCCGCGGCCTTCCGCGGCGTTTTTTTATTGCAGAAACGGGATGGAGTTCGGGCCTGTCCCGAGGCACGCCCGACTGTCGATCTGAACGCATGAACGACCGCTTATCCCGGCACGCACTACGGTTCACCATGGACCACGCCCGGCTCAACGCCCCCGGCACTCCGGGGCAGTCGCTCCCCCAGCCCGCGAGGGTGCCCGACGGTCACAGCGCCGAAACCCTCACTACCCGGGAACTTTTCTGGCAGAACGTGCTGCAGGAGATGCTCACAGGTCTGTCGGCTCTGAGTGCCCAGGGTGCTCAGCGGGACTTGTTCGACGGTCGCCTGGCGATCATCACCACGCTCGGCCACCGCATCCCCATCGGAGATATCGCTCCCTTGTTCGCCTGCGGTATCAGCGGCACCGAGGCTGAAAAATCCCTTTCCACCGCCGTCGAGTGTTCCGTCTTCCAGGTCCGCACGCCAGAGGGAGAGGTCTTTACGCTCCCCCTTCACGAAATGCGGATGTTCCATTCCCTGACCGAGGAACTCGTCGAGCGCGTCAAGGCCGCGGCTCGCGCCGCCGAAGGCCGTGACTCACCTTCCGATGCTCCTTTCGGATTCGCGGCTTTCACTACGCTCGCCCGACAGCGTGGAACACCTCCAGAGGGTGGCATCATCGGGCCGGGCCTGCCGCTGTAAGGCGTACCACGACCGCCGTCGCGTCAACTCGCGTCCGTGCGACGGCATCGCGGCCGCTCAACTCATTCGGTGGAGTCCTATTGATGTACCGCAATCGCACCGCTCTTGGCGGCGATGACGTCCAGCAGTTCGGTCCAGGATTTCACAAACGCAGCGGCCCCGTCCTCCTGAAGTTTGGCCGCCAGCGCCGTAATATCGATTCCCGCCGCAGCGAACTTCGCAAAGAGCGAAGCCCCATCGTCCGGATTCATCACGCCGTCCGCCGCGCCCCCTTCGGCGAAGGCCCGCAGGGTGGCCTCGGGAATCGTGTTCACGGTATTGGGCGCGGCGAGCGCGGTGATGTACATACCCGGAGGGGCTTTGGGATCTTTCGTTCCCGTGCTGGCCAGCAGAAGTCGCTGCGGACGACCGCCGGCATTGAACACCCGCTGCCACCGGTCGGTAGCCATCAGATCGCGGTAGACCTTGTACGCGGCCCGCCCGATGGCGATGCCCAGGCGGTTGTGCAAGTCCGCGGGTACCTTGCCCGCCACGGCCGCATCCCACCGGCTGATGAAGAGCGACGCGACCGAGGCGACCCCGGGGTGCAGACCCGCACTGATGCGGCGTTCCAAGCCTCGCAGATGGGCCTCCGCCGCGGCGGCGTACTGCTCGGGAGAGAAGAGCAGCGTCACGTTCACCGGAACCCCTGCGAAAGCGGCCTCCTCGATGGCGGGCAGCCCCTGCGGTGTGCCGGGAATTTTGATAAAGAGGTTGGGCCGTTTGGCGCGGGCGAAGAGCTCCTTGGCCACACGGATGGTTGAGGCCGAGTCGTACGCCAGAACCGGTGAAACCTCGAGCGACACCCACCCGTCCACGCCGCAGGTGCGTTCAAAGATCGGGCGGAACAGATCCGCCGCGCGGGTCAGGTCGCTGAGCGCCAGGTCGAAGAACAGGTCCTCCACGGCCCGGCCCGACCGTGTCCCCTCTTCAATCGCGGCGTCGTACGACGAACTGTTCTTGATCGCCAGGTTGAAGATCGTGGGATTTGACGTCAGCCCCGTGACGGACCAATCCGCGATGTAACGCGCCAGCGTGCCGCTGTCGAGCAGGTCGCGGGTGATATTGTCGAGCCACAGGCTCTGGCCCAGATCGTGCAGACGCTTGGTGGGGTTCATCGGAGTGCCTCCTGTCTTTGTATCACCGACCCCGTCCCAGGCCGGCGGGCGTCGAGCGTTCCCGCCTGTCACGCGTGGATCACGCGACCCTCGCTCGCCAGAGCCGCCTCGTGAATCGCCTCGTGCATCGTCGGGTGCGCGTGCATCGTGCAGATCAGTTCCTCGGTCGTCGCCTCCAGCCGTCGGGCCAGCGTCATCTCCGCGATCAGTTCCGTTGCCTGGTCGCCCATGATGTGCGCCCCGAGGATCTCGCCGCGTGGCAGGCCCCGGATGATCTTGACAAACCCATCGGTGTGGGCGGCGGCGATGGCCTTCCCGTGCGACGTGAAACCGTATTTGCCGGTCTCGTAGTCCTTCCCTTTCACCTTGCCCGTCTCGACGAGTTTCTGCTCGGTGAAGCCCACGCTCGCCACCTGCGGGATGCAGTAGGTGCAGCCGGGGATCGTTGAATAATCGATCGGATACGGCTCGTGGTGCCACTTCTTGGCCCGGTACGCGATGCGCTCGACGCACAGGATCGCCTCTTCACTGGCGACGTGCGCCAGCCACGGCGGGCCGATCACGTCTCCCACGGCGTAGACGCCGGGCAGGTTGGTCTTGTAGTCGATCGGCTCGTTCCGCGTCGTGCCGGGAACATAGTCCGTCTGGATGTGCCCCTTCTCGATCTTCAAGCCCAGCGACGCGTCGCACAGCCCGTCCGTCCGTCCCACGACACCCACCGCCAACAGCACTCGCTCCGCCTCGAGCGTCTGCTTGCGGCTCTCATCGGCTTTACCGTTGACCACAGGGGCAACCGTGACTTTGACGCCCGCCGCGGTCTTCTCCACCGCCGTGGTCGTCGTCGACGTCAGGATGTTCATCCCGTGCTTCTTGTACAACTTGCCCATCGCATCGCCGATGTCCTTGTCCTCGATCGGCAGAACGCGCTCCATCATCTCGATGATCGAGACCTGCGTCCCCATCGAGTGATAGAAGTAGGCGAACTCCATCCCGATCGCCCCCGCTCCGATGACGATCAGGCTCTTGGGCCGTTCTTTGTTGTACATCGCCTCGCGCGCGCCCCAGATACGGTCGCCGTCAAACCTGGCGAAGGGCAGGTCGCGGGCCACGCTGCCGGTGGCCACGATCACGTGGTCCGCCGTCAGCGTCTGGATCGTCGTTCCCGGTTTCGCCGGCGCACTTGTCAGTTCCTCCTTGACCTCGCACTCCTGCACCTCCACGCGGCACTTGTTCCCCGAGGCCGGCGTCGCGGCGGAAACGATCTTGGCGTTCCCCACGATGTGCGTGACCTTGTTTTTCTTGAACAGGAACCCGATACCCCCGTTGAGTTTCGAAGCCACCTCGCGGCTGCGCCCGATGATCCGGTCCCAGTCCAGGTCCACGGCGCCGCCGATCTTGAGTCCCCAGAACTTCTGGTCCTCGGCGCTGCGCATCTTCTCCACCAGTTCGGCGTTGGCCAGGAGCGATTTACTGGGGATGCAACCCCAGTTGAGGCAGACGCCCCCGAGTTTCGCCCGTTCGATGCAGGCGACCTTGTACCCGAGTTGGGCGGCGCGGATGGCGCCGACATAGCCGGCGGGTCCGCCGCCGATCACGATCACGTCGAAGTGGGTTTCGGCCACGTGGAATGCTCCTGTTGACCCGGCGCAGCGCTCCGCGCGCCGGGTGGGAGCGAGTGTAGGGGGCGAGCCTCCGGCCGTCGCCCGTTACTCCACGTTCTGCGACTGCTCTTTGATCCGATCGATCGCCCCCTTGATCTCCACCGCCGCGCGTGAGATCGCCCCGTCGGGGCTTTTGCTCGCGATCGTGTTCGCCTCGCGCAGCATCTCCTGTGCCAGAAAATCAAGCGTGCGACCCACGGGCTTCCCGTTGCTCGAGCCGCTCAGGAGGTCGCGGAACTGGTCCAGATGGGCCGAGAGTCGCTTGATCTCCTCGGCGATGTCCGTGCGCTCCGCGTAGATCGCGATCTCGCGCACCAGATCGCCGGGCTCCACCGCGATCTGTGACTCCTTCAGCAGCGCTTCAATCCGGGCCTTGAGCCGCACCTGGTACTCCGCCACCACCGCCGGGGCACGCTCGCTTACCTCCGCCAGCCGGGCCGCGATCAGCCCACGGTGGCTCTCCAGGTCGGCCACGATTGTCCCGCCCTCACGCTCCCGCATCGCGATCAGCGCATCGCACGCCTTGTCCAGCAGCGGCATAAACGCCGCCCGCGCCCGTCGAACACGTTCTTCCTCGTTCGCAGGCGGTTGAAGGACCCCGGGCAGTCCCAGCAAGGCCGCCGCATCGAGTTTCAACTTCCCGCTCGCTACCTGCGGCACCTTCTCCAACTGCGCGATGTATGTCGAGAGCGCCCGCACGTTGATGTCGTACGCGGCGGAAGCGGAATCCTCGGAACACCGGGCGGTAATCGTGATGGTCCCACGGATCAGCCGCTCGCGCAGGCGGGCCTCCATCTCGGCCTCAAGCCCCTGGAACTCCTCGGCCAGGCGGATCACCGCCTTGAAGTACTTGTTGTTCAGAGAGCGAAGTTCAACAAAGAAATGACAGCCATCGACATGCGCCGACGCGTCGCCGTACCCGGTCATGCTTCGGATCAAACAAGCCTCCTGAAGATCGTTGCCGCCACGGGCGATGTTATCGCCCGGGAGCGGTCTTCGGCTCAGGATTTTCCGGCTCGTTCCCCGGAGCGGGTGGTGGGGCCGTCGGCGAATCTGTCGCCGGCGAACCAGGAGGCGGCACCTCGGGAGTCGTGGTAGGTGAAGAACTTCCGCTCTCACTGGGCGCGGACTCCGGCGGGTTGACCGGAGGTGTGGCCCCATCAGCGGGGGCAGGCACAACTTCTACACCCCGGCCCGTATCTACGGGAGGTGTGCTGGGTTCACCCGGCGCGATCAAAGCAGGATCAGATGGTGGTGCTAGTTGCGGCCGCGCGGCGTAGTTCAGGATCACCGCGCCGATCAGATACAAAACAAAGACCGTGATCGTAAAAACGGTGAGGGCATCGCCGGTCTTTGTGCCGAACGCTGTTTGACCAGCGCTCGCCCCCCCGCCAAAGGCGCTCGCCAAGCCGCCACCCTGTGGCTTCTGAATCAAAACGGTCAGCACCATCACGATGCAGATCGCCAGAAACAGCACCGTAATGACAGCAACGAGCCAACTCGGCCAAACAAAGCCCAGCGACACGGGAAATCCAATGATCGAACCCACCATGAATGCCCTTTCAGAAACCGAACTGGCGGGCCGCATGGCCAACGCCCAAGGGCGAAGTGTAGGGTGTCCCCCGCTTCATATCAGCACGCGCTAGTGCGTTTTCCCTCGCTCTTGACGCGGCGGGGAAACTCAAATCCGGACGCGAAACAATCAGCAGGAACTCCCTCGGTCACCCGCCTTCAGCAACCGCTCCCCCTGTTCGGGCGTCATGGAGCCTTCGGCGATGAAGGCCGCGATTTCTCGCCGTGTCCGCTCTCGGGAAACACCCCGGATCACGCTCCCGATCGTTTTCATCGCCACCACCAGCACGATGCCCCCCGCGATCAGGCAGGGAATGAGCACTTCATCACGGAGGATCATGCGGAAAAGTTCTTCATCGGACATGCGGCGACTCCGTCAGAAAGAGGTGCGAGATCACATGCTTGGGAATGGTACGTCGCCGGTTTCACCCCGCGATGATCCTTCCCCATCACTTCTACGCTCCGGCGCGTGTCCACACAACCGTCCCAAGCCCGCGTGAGCGAGGTGCTGGCCGCCTATCGCCGAGGGTGGTTCCTGATGAACAACGGGAATGGTACCGAATGGGTGAAGGCCCGCCGCCGCGCCATGATCCCCCTCGATGACCGCTTCCGCGTCTCTCGATCACTCCGCGCCAGGGTTCGATCCGCACGCTTCACGATCCGCTTCGATACCGCCTTTTCCCATGTGATTCGCGCCTGTGCAGCGCCGACCGCAGGCCGCCCGGCCACCTGGCTTGACCGCGACATCATCACCATCTTCGATGATCTTCACCGGGCCGGACACGCGCACAGCGTTGAAGCCTGGCTCCTCGGTCCTTCGGGCGATGAACTCGTCGGAGGGTTGTACGGCCTCGCGCTCGGCGGGGCGTTCTGCGGCGAATCCATGTTCTCCCGCCCGGACCACGGCGGGACCGATGCCAGCAAGGTCTGCCTCGTCGCGCTCGTCGAGCACCTTCGCCGCCGCGGCTTCACGCTTCTCGATGCACAGCTCATCAGCCCTCACATCGAGCAGTTCGGAGCCTATGAAGTCAGCGCTCAGGAATACCGCCGCATGCTCGACTCCGCCGCGACTCTCCCGGTGCTGTGGAGTTGATATTTCTTCTCTTCCGCCGCGGCTTTGAGCCGTTCGTTCTGTTTGAGATCCGGCTCTGTAGCGGGGAAACCCTTGCAAAAGCAATCGGGAAATGCAATATTCCCCGGCAGCCACTGGGTCCATTGTGTTCGTATGCTGAAAAATGACTGCGATCGGCCATTCCTCATGAATCAACGAGGGGTGACCAGGGGTCGTGAGTTTCAGAACAGCACACAGGAGGAGTTCCGATGAGAATTGACAGAACAGCAGAGATCGAATCGACCGAACGCCGACCCACCCAGCGTCAGACGGTCACGAGACGTCCCATGGCCTGGGCATTAGCCTCGGTTCTGTCCTGCGGCGCTGCGTCAAGTGCCGGAGCCGCGGTCACCGTCTTTTTTAACAGCAGCCAAACTTCAACGCACATCGCATCGGGCGTGACATCGGAGACCATCAGCAGCAATGGGTATGTGTTCACCTACACCCGTGACAAACTGTTCACCGGGGGGGGAAGTGTACCGATCGGTCGAAGGGAGCGCATCTCGTGGCCCAACGGTGTGGAAGCACAGGCCGTGACGACCCCACCCCCCGGCGTGACCGACCACGCGGCTCGGATCACACTCAGACGCGAGGACGGTCAGGTATTCGATCTGATCTCGTTCACCGCGAGGCTCCTTGCCAACACGGCCTCGACAGGCGCGGCGATTGAGATCATGCCCTTGTTGAACGGAGAGGACGGCTTCAACGATCCGCTTTACTTCGATGCCAGCGGGTATTACGGCAGTTCTTTTTCATACGACGAGTCGCCGAACGTCTGGGGCAGCACGGCCAGGCTGAAGGGATATGACACATACAAGATCAAGTTGTTCGTTGACTACGCTTTTACGGCTCTCACGCTCGAAGACGCATCAGCCCCTCCGCCATGCATCGCGGATTTCAATGGAGACGGCGGCATAGATGGTGCTGATGTCGAGGCTTTCTTCGTGGCCTGGGAAACAGGAGACCCGGGCGCGGACGTCAACTCGGACGGCGGGGTAGATGGAGCGGACGTGGAGACATTTTACGTTTCGTGGGAATCTGGTGGGTGCGGATGAGGTGAAATAAATCGCGCGGCCCACCCCGAACATTGGCAGGCAGCCGAGTTTCATTGCCCGACCGAGTCGCATGCGATTCCGGTGCTCCGTGAGTGCGGTTCTGATCCTTCGGGATGGCCAGATCACTCCGTACACTGCACCCTATGGCGAAGCCGACACTCACCAACAACCCGTTCGTCCTCATTATTCGAGATGGCTGGGGGATGAACCCGAACCCCGAGCACGCCCCGTTCGACGCGGTGCGTGTTGCCCGGTCCCGCGGCCTGACCCCTGTGGCCGATCGACTCATGCGCGAATACCCCTGGACGCTCATCCGCACCAGCGGGGAGGATGTCGGCCTGCCCGAGGGCACCATGGGCAACAGCGAAGTGGGCCACCAGAACATCGGCGCTGGCCGCATCGTCGATCAGGAGAGCGTCGCCATCACCAAGGCCTGCCGCGCCGGCCTGGCGAAGAACCAGGTCGTCGCCCACGCGATCAACAGGGCCATGTCCCGCGGTGGGGCGGTGCACTTGATGGGCATCAACTCCGATGCGGGTGTCCACGGGCTGCTGACCCATCTCTACGCCTGCCTCGACGCCTGCCGCGAACAGGGGCAGCGGCGTGTGTACATCCATCTGTTCACCGACGGACGCGACACCGGGCCATTCTCCGGGCTGGACTATGCGCGACAGGTACAGTCGGCGTGCGAGCGGATCGGCGTGGGCCGCATCGCCAGTGTCATGGGCCGCTACTTCGCCCTCGACCGCGACTATCGCTGGGAGCGTGTTCAACGTGCGTACGAATGCCTCACAGGGCGTGGCACATTGGCAACCTCGACCGATGCCGCCGAAGCGATTCAGTCGTATTACGACAAGCCCGCGGCCGACAATCTCAAGGGCGATGAGTTCATCACGCCCACCGCTATCGGGGCCGATGCCGCCTCCATCGCCGAGTCCCGCATCCGAGACGGCGATAGCGTCATTTTCTACAACTATCGCGGCGATCGTCCGCGCGAACTCTCAGCGGCGTTTGTTTTTCCGGATGCCCAGTGGGCCCGCGTCAAGCCCAGCCCCGATTCGGGCCGAATCGGCTTCGATCGCGGCACGAAACTCGATCTCGAGTACGTCACCATGACCGCCTACTGGGAAGAGCTCGCCCCTTTCGTGAAGGTCGCCTTTCCAAAGCCACCGAAAATGATCAACATCGCCGGCGAATACATCTCCGCCGCGGGCCTGACGCAGTTCCGCTGCGCCGAGACGGAGAAGTACCCGCACGTCACCTTTTTTTTCAACGACTACCGCGACCAGCCATTCCCCGGCGAGCAGCGAGAGAATCCGCAAAGCCCGAAAGTCTCGACGTACGACCTTCTGCCCGAGATGTCTGCGGACAAGGTGTGCGATGCTGTACTGGCACGCCTCGCCGCGTCCGACGGCGAGGACGTCCTGATCGTCAACTTCGCCAACGCCGATATGGTCGGGCACACCGGCGTGCTCGAAGCCGCTGTCACCGCTTGCGCCGCGGTTGATCGGTGTGTGGGCCGGATCGTGGAGGCCGCTCTTGCCCGTGGTGGTAACCTGATCATCACCGCCGACCACGGCAACAGCGAGCAGATGTGGGACCCCGAGTCCAACGCGCCGCACACCGCGCACACCGTCTACGACGTGCCCCTCATCATCGTGGGAGCGGATTTCAAGGGCCGCATGCTCCGCGGCGATCAGAACGCGAATGGCTGGTTCGATCCCGCCGTCCGCGCCCGGCGCGGCCGCCTGGCCGACATCATGCCAACCGCATTCGCCATGCTTGGACTGCCCAAGCCGGGAGAGATGTCGGGCGAATCGCTGCTTGCGTAATAATTTAGGACGGCGCGGCCCGGAACGGCATGGAATCCCGGAATCGAGCCTATTGAACGCCGCTCATCCGCAGCAGCGTCCTGAACGCATCACTGAACACGAAGTTCTCCGCCGGGAACTCCGTCCCTGCCATGTTGTTGTCGATGTGACTGAACATCAGGTCCACCTCACCGATCTTTCGTGCCTCACCGGGACGTGCCGGGTCGAGTACCTCCACCGTACCCGCGGTCGCAGCGCCGGCGGTATCGATCTGGCGTATGAGCGTGGTGTAACGGAGTGTCTGACCCGGCTGCACATCGACATCCAGTTCCGCCTTGCTCACCTTGGCCAGGACGACTTTTTCCCGAAAGCCCGAGGCATGACCCACCAATACACCGCCGGACTGCGCCATCCCCTCGATGATGAGGCTCGCGGGCATGATGGGCATCGCCGGTCGATCACCCCTCGCCGCGAAATGGTCGTGCAGATGCTCCTCCGACATCGAGACCGTCTTGACAGTCACGATTTTCTCACGGGGAACGAGTTCGATGATCCGGTCGATCCACATCCAACGCATCGCGGCCCCTTTCTCACTCAGGGCCGACTCACGAGCGGGCCAGTTTCGCTTCCATGAAATCCACCAGCGTTTCAACAGTGAACAACGAACCAACTTTCGCCAGTTGCGGGTCCGCCTCGAAAGCGGTGAAGTTGACGTGGGGCATTTTGCTCTTCAGGGCCGCCAGACCCTCGGCGGTCACTTTGCCGTTCTGCACGTACTTGGGATCCTGCGCGACGTTCTCGGGAAAGAGTTCACCTTGGCCGATCTTCACGCCGAAGGCCTGCTCCAACTTGAAGACGATGTCCAGGAAGTCGATCGATTCGGCACCTAAGTCCGCCGTGAGGACCGAGTCCATCTTGACCTCATCCTCGTCCACAGCGAGGGCGTCCACGAGTACTGTTTGAACCTTGGAGAAAATGTCGTCTCGTGTCATCTTTTTCCGATCCCGTGAACCCTGTCAGTTCCCTACCACGTGGCAGAGAACGGAAGGGCCGATGATAGGAACCCGTGGCTTTCTCGGACAGCACTTCCACAATGTTTTGCTCGAAATCGGCGTTGTTTCATCCATGCGCCGACATCACCCGCACCGGGCGGAGCGAAAATCGGCCCGACACCGCGACCTGATCCTCGCCGCCATCGACAGCGGTGCCCGCTTTGCGGCCTTCGCCCCTGAAATCGAGCGACCCATCGGGCAACCGGCCCGCGAGTTTCACTTCAACGCGCAGGGTTGAACCCGGCTGCATAAAGGTCCCGTACTTGAGCGCCCTTACTTTGCCCAGCACCAGCGGGCCGTGTGAGCTTTCCCCCGCCAGTTCACGCGCGGCCTGCACCATGGCCTCGAGCATCAACACCCCGGGCAAGACCGGGAACGTCGGAAAGTGGTCCTGCAGGTACTCCTCCGCAGCGGAGATGTGTTTGATCGTGACGATTCGATCTTCGGTGCGTTCCAGAACGCGATCTACGAGTGAGAAGTGCATGAGTCTACAAGGATACACCCGCCATCGTGGGTCGCGTGGCGACACTCGAACGTACGCTAGGAGCCATGCCCCTGCTCTATGAACCCTTCGACCCGGCTCGGGATCTTGACGAAGCCGTCCGTATCTTGTGCTATGCCTTTGCTGGCGAACCCGACGGTGTGAAGGACTGGATCAGCAACGCGGGCTTTGCCAACCTTCGAGTCGTTAGAGACGGCGCGGCCCCGGTCGCCACCCTGCTGCGCGTGCCGATGGGTCAGTTCTTCGGCGGCAGGAGTGTCCCGATGGTGGGGGTGGCGGGTGTTGGAGTTTCGCCCGTAGCTCGCGGGAGAGGGGTCGCCCGAACCTTGATGACCGAATCTCTCCGTGAGATGCGCCGCGATGGCGTGCCGATCTCAGCCCTCTACCCCGCCACGTCCACGCTCTACCGACGTGTCGGATACGAGTACGCGGGTCTGCACCTCGAACACCGACTGCCGGTTTCACGATTCCGCCCGGCGAGAGACACCCAGCCCGTTCGTCCTTTCACGCAGTCCGACCTGCCCGCGCTCAAGGCGTGCTACACCGCGACCGCGATGCCGTGCGATGGCGCATTGGACCGAGGCGACTATATCTGGAACCGCGTATTCAATCCCCGATCCGGCCCGTGCGCCGGCTTCGTCATCGATGAACTCAGCCCCGACGCGTGCGGACCCGATGGCATCGGGGCCTATGTCTTTTTCCGACAGGAGCGCGACCCGGTCATGGGGAGGCACGATATTGAGTGCAGCGACCTGGTGGCCGCCTCTCCTCGTGCCGCACGGCAGCTCCTCGGATTCCTCGGCGAGTTCGGCTCGATGGCGAACGATCTTGTCATCCGTGCCGGGGCCATTCATCCGCTCTTCGCGCTGTGCGATGAGCCTCGGGGCCTGCGCACCATTTTCCGCGAGTACTGGATGCTGCGGATCGTCGATCTCGCCGCGGCACTCACCGCCCGCGGGTACTCCTCCTGGCTGAGCACTTCCCTCGATCTCGATGTGCGCGATGAGACGCTCCCCGAAAACGCCGGTCGGTGGAGGTTGCGCGTGGAAGGGGGACGGGGCACGGTCGAGCGAGGTGGAGACGGCACGCTGCGCTGTGATATCCGGGGATTGGCTTCCATGTACGCCGGGTTCATGACGCCCCGCGCTCACGCCGTGCTGGGTTTAGTCGAAGGTAACGATCCGGCTCTGGCGGTAGCCGCGGCCGTCTTCGGATCGAACTCGGCGGGGTTCTGCGATTTCTTCTGAGACGGGGTCTTCACGCCGCGAGGGCCTTCTCCCCCAGTTCGTGCATCGTGAACAGGTCGCCGCTCACGTCGACCCCGTCGACTCGCGCGATGCTCAACCCGTGCTCCACGGCGAGGTCCACCCCGGTGCCGGCCTTACGACTCCGTCCGATCGGCTCGTTCACGATCAGGATGCGCGGCCGGCACGGAGCCTTCGGGTTCCACTCCGCCACGGCCCCCCGCCGACCGTCGGAGAGTTCCACCAGCGTGCCGGGCGCAAAGGCGGGAACGACCTGGTGCAGTGTTCGCAGCACCACGGGATCAAGCCAGTCACGGATCGGTGACCTCCGCATGGCCGCGAGCGCCTTCGCCGCGGGGATCGGCGCACCCTCCACATCCCCGGGTGCGAAGGCTCCGTACCGCACGCGGTCGTACAACTCCGCGCACGCGACGATCCGTGCGTACACGTGAATCTCCGAGCCTCGCAGAGGCACGCTCGCTCCGTTGGGGTCGATGCGGTGCGGGTGTCCGCTCCCGTCAAAATGTTGGTGATGATGCAGCACCACCCCCGCCGCGGCGGGATCGAGGTGGTCCTTCACCATGTCGTAGCCGATGATCGAGTGACGGGACCAGGCCGCGTCCGTTTCGCCGCCGGCGGCACGCCACGCCGCGAGCTGCTCGCCGGACAGACGTGACAGCCCGACATCGTGAAACATCGCGCCCAATCCCAGGGAAGACAGATCCTTCGCCGTGTACGCGTTCATCCTGGACCGTTCGCGGATCAGATAGTAATCGAGTCTCAGCCCGAGCAGGAGGCTCACGAAACAGGTGTTCCCCGCGTGACGGGCCGCGTGTCCGGCGCACGCGCCAAGTTCCGCCACGAGGAGGGCCGATGACGGGTTGCCGGTCAGTCGTTGCAGCAGCCCGACCACGGCGTCACGATACTGGTGATACTCCACCGATGCCGCGTCGGTCTTGGCCGCCAGGTCCAGGGCTTGTCCCACGCGATCAACGACTCCCCGATACACCGCCAACGTCACGGGATCGGCGTATCGCACAAGGTCTTCGAGGCCGGGATGCCTGATCCAGATTTCTCGCACTCCCAGTTCGGCCAGTTTGGGAGCACTGCATTTGTCCAGTGTCGCCCCGGGGCGCAGCAGCACTGTGTCCGCGCGCTGCGGATGCGTTACCGCCTGCGCCAGGACCATGCCGGGGCGGGCTTCGTTCACAGGAACGCGTAGCACGGTTCCTGTATCGGAGTATTTACCCCGGTTCGACGCGGTCCCGCTCTTTATCGGCCTGTAAGCGTGAACCCGTCGGGCGGTGTGGCCGTCAAAATCAGCACACGACGAACTCGACCTTCACCACCACCCATCGCGTCGGTCAGGATGGCCCTCGCCAGCGATGTCGCCTCGGGAATGTCGGGGCCGAAAGGACGATCCGATGACGCGGGATCCGCGGCGGGCCGGGTCGCCTTCGACGTGATGAGAAGCACACTTTCTCGCGCCAGGTTCGCATCGCAGAAGAGGCGTTCAAAGTTGGTGCCTTCGCGTGCCGGCGCGATCCCCGGTGGTGCAGTCTGTGACCCGCCGCCGGGCCGAACGTTGGCCGCGTCGAGATGCTGTGGGACGAACTCGACCTGCAGCATCCCTGTCGTGCCGGCCTCTCCGCCCGGGGCGGCCCAACAGCGCATCAAAAGTCTGAACAGCCCACCCCTCACGTCAAACTCGCCCGTATCGGTCTGCACGGGTTGCACGCCGCGGCACTCGGCCCCGCGTGCGATCTCGCTCCATTTGCCGGTCGCGAGAACCATCTGGCGCTGTTCTGGACCGGCCAGACGCAGCACCCGTCGCAGCGAAGGGACATCGGCCGCGGGGATGCTGTACACGTCGAATCCGCACGCCTTCCATGCCTCCAGGCACGTATCCGGCAACGGTACCGGGCGGTCGGCGTACGGAGCAAGAGCCGCCTCCAGCGTCATGGTCGTGTCCGGAGGCGGGGGCTTGGGCGCGGCATCGCTCCCGGGAGATCCCGCCCGCACGGGTGGCGGCGGGGGAGCTGGGGGAACGATCCGGTCGTCAACGACCAGCCACGCAACCTCCACTCCCGGCGGGCCGGAAGACCCAATCTGTGCGCTCTGATCCGTCGCGGTGGGTGCTTCACAACCGGCGAAGATGACAAACGCGGCGAGGCATGCCGCCGCGTACAACGACCTCGACCCAATGAATCTCATCCGCGGGCTCACACCGCCGGCTCCAGGTCATTGATTCGGTCGATCAACTGCCGCAGGATGGCGTACTTGTTTTTGTTGTGACGGAAGACAATACGCGGTCGTGTGAGGTGATCCGTCTCCCCTTCGAGCGGGCCGGAGAGTCTCATGCCGCCGTCCTTGATCAGGGAATCGAAATCGCGTTCCAGGATCTTCACGTCGGCATGAGCGATCGGGTTCCGCAGCCGGATCACGAAATCATCCTTGACGTAACGGGAGGAGTGATAGTTCCGGTAGAAGCGGATGATGTGTTTCGCCGCATCGTGCGGGTCTTTGGCGAGATAGTAAATGCTCGGATCTTCGGGGCTGACCCACCCCCGGTCAACCAGTTCCCTCCGCACCCACTCATCCCACGCTTTCCAATACGTGCCGTTCGCCCCTTCGACCAGCACGATGGGCATCGGAGTTGCCTTGCCGGTCTGCACCAGTGTGAGCGTCTCGTAGGCCTCGTCCATGGTGCCGAACCCGCCTGGGAAGAGGACCACCGCCTCGGCCTGGCTGAGAAACATCAGTTTGCGGGTGAAGAAGTACCTGAAGTTGATGAGTTTTTCATCGCCCTTGATGACGATATTCGCGTTCTGCTCGAAGGGAAGGCGGATGGCGACACCGAAACTCGCGGCCCGGCCGGGTCCGACGTGCCCGGCCTGCATGATGCCCCCGCCCGCGCCGGTGATCGCCATCCACCCCGCCTCGGCCATCAGGCGGCTGAACTCGACGCAGGCGGTGTAGTCCGGGTGTGTCTCGGGTGTGCGTGCCGAGCCGAAGATCGTGACCTTGTGCGGTTCCTTGTACTTGCCGAAGATGCGGTAGGCGTACCGCAGTTCCTTCAGCGCGTTGGTCATCAACTTGATCTCGCCCGTGTCGCGTCCATCGGGTATGAGTTTGAGGGCCGTCTGCACCATGTCGCGGATCAGTTTCGCCTCAAAACTCCCGGACTGTCCTCCGAGTTCTCCGATCAGGCCGTCGATGCGAGAGACGATGTCGGCATCATCGGCCCGCCGAACGATCGGCGGGGGGGGGGCGGCCCCCCCCTCCCCTCCCAGCGGGGTGTCGCGCGCCCCCCCCCCCCCCCCCCCCCCCCCCCCGCCCGCGGCGGGACGAGGCCGGGAAGCCCGCGGGGGGGGGGGGGCAGCGAGCCGCCAAAAAGGCCCCCGATGTGGAAGTGGGGCGGCGGGGGCGGCCCGCCGGCCAAGCCGATCTGATCG
>DDSA01000104.1:0-39070 GCA_002343715.1 Phycisphaerales bacterium UBA2402
GGCGTCCGGGCCGAACCCGGCGGCGAACTGCGCCTGGGAGACATCGCGGCGATCGCCGGGCCGCAGGCCGCATCGCTCTCGGCGCTGCCGATCTCGGCGGACGCGGCGGGTCTCATCGACCTGGCGGCGGTGCGTCGAGCCGTGGAAGCCGCGGCGGGGATCAACGCCGGGCGAATCGCCTTCTCGGGCGGCGTGTGCCGTGTGCGTCCCGCCCTCGCGCCTGCCGCCCGGGAGGAGAGCGGCGTGATCGCAACCGAGGCAACACCACTCGCGGGCACCGTGCGACAGCACGTCACCGCCCGGCTCGCCGAGACATTCGGCGTCGCGTCCGATGCGCTGAGGCTGACATTCGAGCAGAGCCGGGCAGAACTGCTGAACACGCCGACTCAGGGCCGCGTGGTGACGGCGCAGCAGACCGGCACGGGGGACAAAGTGACCCTGGCGGTGCGCGTGTACGAAGGGGACACGCTCATCGCCCAGGGCACCCTCGCCGTGGGTGTGCTGGTGCGGCGCGAGGTGACGGTGTCGAAAGGGGCGGTTTCGCGTGGTGAGACGGTTCCCGCGGAAGCGCTGACCGGGGACGTGCAATGGATTCCGCTGACGGTGAAGCCCGCGGCGCTCCGGGCGATCGCCGGGAGCAAGGCGAGGGCCCGTATCGATGCGGGGAGCATTATCGAAGAGCGGCACATCGAGGCCCCACTGGCCGTGCGGCGCGGCGATCTGTTGGCGCTGGACTGCCTGAGCGGCGGTCTGGTGGTGCGCACGACGGGCAAGGCACTGGACGATGCTAAGGAAGGCGAGACGATCCCGGTTGAGACGCTGCAATGGCGCTCGGTGGTAACAGCCAAAGTCAGTCGATCCGGGCACGCGGTCATCGTGGGCGGAGCGGGGGTGTCCGGTGATTCGGCGAGATCCAGAGGACGGCGAGCGGCGCGAGTCCCCTGACGGCAACACGACGGCTCGGAGAGCCGTGCCGCGATTCAACGGCTCCGGAACATCTCGGAGAGGTGTTCCAGCGGAAGATGAGGGTGTTTCAGCATGATCCATATACATGTGTCGTTGGTCGTACTCATCGCTGTCGTGTCGATCGCTCCCGGGCAGGCACTGCTGCGCTCCCCGCGCAAAGCCACGGACGAATCACAGCCGGACGCGAAGGCCGTTCTGCGATCAACAAGCCTGATCATGGTGGAGGCCCCCAAGCCCCAGGAGTTCAAGGTCCACGACCTGGTGACCATCATCATCAACGAGAGCAGCAAGCAATCGAGCCAGCAGAAACTGGATACCAAGAAGGACTCGAACTTCCAGGGCACGCTCCAGCAGTTCCCCGACATCGAGGCTCTCTTCGGCGATGCGCAGCTTCAGAACAGCGGCAGCAGCCCCATCGTGCAGGTGGGCCTCAACAGCAACCAGAAGTGGAAGGGCGACGCCAAGTACGAACGCAATGATCGCTTCACCGACAAGATCAGCGCCGAGGTCGTGGAAGTCAAGCCCAACGGGGTGCTCGTGCTCGAGGCCCGGCGTTCCGTGACGAAAGATGATGAGGTGCAGAGTGTGCTCCTGAGCGGGCACTGCCGGCGCGAGGACGTGACGGGCGCGAACACGATCCTGAGCAGCCAGCTCGCCGACCTGACACTCACGATGCAGAACGAGGGTGAACTGCGCGAGAGCAACAAGCCGGGGTGGATCACGCGTGTCTTCCGCACCATCTTTGATTTCTGAGCACGCGTCTCGACCGCCCACACCCCGCCCGCCGCGAGGTACACTTGCACCGTGAGTCACGAGAACACGCTCATCGAGGTCAGCCGCGTCTCCAAGCGCTTCGGCATCACCCAGGCCCTGGACGATGTCTCTGTCTCGTTCCGCCGGGGCGAGGTGCACGCGCTGATGGGTGAGAACGGCGCGGGCAAGAGCACGCTGGGAAAGACCATCGCCGGCCTGCACAAGCCCGACACCGGGACCATCACCATCTCGCGCACGCCGCTGACGCCGGGCAGCATCGATCACGCCTTCGGACTCGGGATCCGCCTTGTTCACCAGGAACTGGCGCAGTGCCCCAACCTCTCGGTGGCCGAGAACCTCTGTCTTCACGACATGCCCGTGACACGGCTGGGCCTGGTGGACCGACGGGCGATGATCGAGCGTGCCGCGAGGCTCGTTCACGTGCTCGACCCGGGGATCGACGTGGGCGCGCCGCTGGGCGACCTGTCGCCGGGCCGTCGCCAGATCTGCCAGATCGCCGCGGCCCTCGATGAGACCGATGCACGCGCCGGGGGGAGCGCTCATGGTCCGACGTGCATCGTGCTGGACGAGCCGACGAGTTCCCTCTCGGTGGCCGAGGCCGATCGGCTCCTGGAGATCACCCGCGATCTCGCATCGCGGGGCATGACGATCATCTATGTCTCGCACCGCATGGGCGAGATCTTTCAGGTGTGCGACCGCGTCACGGTGCTCCGAGACGGGCGATTCGTTGCCACCAACGTGGTCAAGGAGATCGACGAACCCACGCTGGTGGAACAGATGATCGGGCGGCGCCTTCAAACGGCGGGGCGCAGCGAGTTCTCACGACGAACCGCGCCCAACCCCGCCGATGAACTCGCCCCCCACACGCCCCACTCCATCGGGAAGGTCGTTCTGGAGGTTGATGGCATCTCGTCACCGAAGAAACTCTCGGACATCTCGTTCTCCGTGCGGGCGGGGGAGGTTGTGGGCATCGGCGGGCTGGTGGGCTGCGGGCGTTCAGAACTGTTGAACGCCATCTTCGGCCTCGATCGCTCCGCGACCGGGCGTGTCCGTATTGATGGAACAATCGTGGATCGCACTTCCCCGCGTGGTCCGATCGCGGCAGGTATCGGGTATGTTCCCGAAGACCGGCGGAATCAGGGGCTGTTCTTCCAGTTGGGCGTGGATGAGAACATCCTGATGCCCTTCATGTCGCGGCTGGCCCGGGTGCTGGGCCTGCGTAACGGCGCGGCGGAGCGTGCCCTGGTTTCGCGGCGGATCACCGATTTTCAGATCAAGTCCGCAGGGCCGCGGGCTGTGCCAGGATCGCTCTCCGGCGGCAACCAGCAGAAACTCCTGATCGCCCGTTGGATGAGCCCGGAGGCAAGGGTCCTGCTCTTGGACGAACCGACCCGTGGAATCGACGTAGGGACGAAGGCCGAGGTGTATAAACTTGTGCGGGCGGCCGCGGATCGTGGGGCGGCGGTGCTCCTGGTGTCGAGCGAGATGCCCGAACTGCTGGCCCTCTCCGACCGCGTGCTCGTCATGTGCGCGGGCAGGATCACCGGCGAACTTTCGAGCGAGGACATGACCCAGGCCAATATCCTTCGATTGGCTACGGTGGATGATTCCCGTAAGGCGAAGGTCGCCGCCGCGTAGTTGGAGTGTTGTCATCAGGAGGCGTGGAATGACTAGGCAGTGGTGTCGGGCTGCGTTCGTGGCCTCGGGGTGTGTTGTGTCGGCGTTGGCGCAGCATGCAACAACGGCGAGGGGCCCGGAAGCAAACCTTCTGCGCTCAGAACACGCGGCGGTTGTTGAGCACGAGGACATCGGGGGCGGCCTGACGCTGGACGTAACGGTCGGGGTTCGCCGCCTGTTGCTCGACATCCACCCGACGGTGATCCGAGCCCACGGAGCGACACTCATCGAGGATGGCATCGAGGGACGGCGTGAACTCGATTGGCCCGAGCCGGGGACGTTCGCAGGCGTGGTGCGCGGAATCCCAGGCAGCATCGTCGCCGCCTCGCGCGTGCGTGGAGCGTGGCGGATCATCGCGGCTCAGGGGGGCGACGAGCCAGAGGGAACGATCTTTGTGCAGTCGTGGGCCGACCTGGGCGAACACGACGCGCCCGGGTACGCCGCTTATACCGGTGCGGACCTGGCACCGGGCGACTGGTCGTGCGGCGCCGGTGTGGCGTTCGTGCTGCCGCGGACCAACCGGGCCGGGTACACCGGCCGCGTGGCCTGCAACACGCTGGCCCAGATCGCCTTCGATGCCGACTACTCGTTCTACCAGGCCAACGGTCTTTCCGTGCCCAACACCATCGCCGATATCGAGAGCGTCCTGAACGCCAACAACATCATTTACGCCCGCGATGTGAACATCATCCATCAGATCACCACGGTCATCGTGCGGACGAATCAGGCGACTGACCCGTACGCGGGCATCGGCACGATCGAAGGACTGCTTGGAGCCCTGGCGCAGGAGTGGGAGCAGAACCAGACCGGTGTGACGCGCGACATCGCTCACCTGATGGTCGCCGAACGTTTCAGCGGCGGCGTCATCGGCGTGGCCTATGTCGGAGCGGTCTGCACGTACGGGTACGGCTGGTCACGCAGCCGGTTCACGACCAACCTCGCGTACCGGGTGGGCCTGACCGCGCACGAACTGGGCCACAACTGGGGCGCGGGGCACTGCGATGGGGATTCCGACTGTTTCATCATGTGCGGCGGTATCGGCGGCTGCTCGAACAACGTCACGCGGTTCGGATCGCGCTCGATCCGTGACATCCGCGCCTTTGTTCCCACGCGGACCTGTCTTGAAGCAGTGGACGGCTTTCCAACGCCGCTGCCGCCACGGCCTCAGAACGATGAGGCCGCCACCACGGTCGGCACGCCGGTCCGCATCGATGTGCTGGCCAACGACTTTGACGGCAACTGCGAACCGTTGATTCTCCTGAGTTTTCCGTCGCGGGCGACGTGCGGGCACGGGACCGTCTCCCGCTCCGTCGGCACCGGCCCCGGCGGGCGTGATGAACTCCTCTACACGCCCGATCCCGGCTACGTCGGGGACGACTGCATCGATTACAGCGTGCGCGACCCCGGCGGGTTCGCGGTGACCGCGCGAGCAACCGTCCGGGTGCTCGCCCTTCGCACACCCGAGAATCCCGCGTTTACGTGGCCGGGGCTTGACGCGACGTACTACCACACGTACCCGATGGAACTCGCGGACCTCCGGCTCACCACCCCGTACGCGACCGGGGTTGTGCCGACGATCAACTTCCCCTCATCGACCGATCCGTTCGCGGGCAGCGGGAGGCGGACCAGCATCGGGGCCGTCTTCACGGGCACGCTCAACCTGACCGCCGCGGGGACGTACAACTTTTTCACGGAATCCGATGACGGTTCCGCGCTGTACGTGAACGATCATCTGGTTGTTGCCAACGACGGCCCCCAGGGCATGACCGAGCGAGGCGGGGACATCGCGCTCGCCGCAGGCCCGGTGTCGATCCGCATCGAGTACTTTCAGGGCGGCGGGCCGGGCGGCCTGATCGCGCGCATCCAGGGGCCCGGCCTCTCGAAGCAGGTGATCCCGCCCACGATGTGGGCCGTGCCAGGGGTGAGCGCCGCGTACTACAACCTCGGGGCGGATTTGAACGATCTGCCGGACTTTTCGGTGCTGGCACCCGCTTCCCGCGGTGTCGTCGCTCACCTGAATCAAGCCACGGTGGATCCGTTCCTGTTCGGGAGTGTGCGCAGGGAGCATGTCGCGGCGACTTTCACAGGGTACTTCGCCGCGCCCGCCGACGGGCTGTACCGGTTTTACTCAACGTCCGATGACGCGTCGGTCGTCTATGTGGGTGATGCGCTGGTCGTCAATAACCGTGGCGCACATGGGATGATCGAGCGCAGCGGCTTCGCGGGCCTGCGTGCGGGTCTCCACGCGTTCAAGGTCGAGTATTGGCAGGGCGGCGGCGGTGCCGGTCTGATCGTCGAGGTTGAGGGGCCGGGGCTGACCCGCGGCCCGATCACGCCCGGGGCGCTCTTCCACGTCCCAGCCGGCGTTACGGACTGCAACAACGACGGAGTAAACGATGCCGATCAGGTCACCGAGTCGCTCGATCTCGGAGACATGATCGCCGGCGGTGATGGCCGGGGCGAAGCGATCATCGGCGCGGGCCTCAACATGGCTACCGGCGCTGCGGTGCCCGCATCGGCCTTCGGCACCACCGGCGGGTCGGGCATCGGGTTGTACAGCCCGCTCGATGGCGGGGGAGGGCGGGCCAACCTTCGGCGCGTGAAAGCGGTGATGGTCCCGCGTGGGCCGACGCCCATCGCCCCCGGCATCAGCGTGAACTTCGCCACCGCCGATGGGAACTGGTGGGACGCCATCCGCAACGCGGGCACTGTGTGGGAGAGCGGGGGAGCGCCGCCGATCAGGCTGGCCGATCGACCGCTGATCCCCCGGACCGGGTTGGGCATGCACACCGATGCGGGCGTGACCTTCGACCTCTCCGAAGTTCGTGCCCTCGAAGGCGGCAGACGCGTGCTGATGGTATCGGGCGTGGCGGGTTTCACGATGAACAGTTGTTTTAGCGCCGACATCCACGCCGAGTTCATGGTGCTGGTCGACGGCGTGGTCCGCTTCCGCCGACTCTGTTCACCACGGGCCACCGCCGCGGCGGCCTTCGAGGTGCCCATCGCTGAAGCCGACCGGTATCTGACCTTCATGGCCCTCAACGCGGACGGCGGAAACTGCGACCACTTCGCGGTGGCCGACGCCCGCCTTGTCGTGTCATCCGAACTCGATGCGGACTCAGACGGCCTGCTCGACGAATGCGCCTGTCCTGCGGACTTCAATCGTGACGGCGGCGTGGACGGGGCGGATGTCGAAGCGTTCTATCGCGCGTGGGAGGCGTCGGATCCGTCGGCCGATGTCAACCGCGACGGCGGGATCGATGGCGGCGATGTCGAAACCTTCTTCAGCGCCTGGGAGCTGGGCGGTTGTTGAATTTCAGGATCGCTTGGCGAAAGTCCCCCGGTCACGATCTTTGACAACGCCGGGAAAGGCCAGGGCCTTGCCGTGCGCCACGCAGTAGACCCCCGGCGAGAGCACCCCGGTGGCGAAGACCGCCTCGGTCAGGTTCTGCAGCGCATCTGAACGTTTCATCTCGTACGGCCGCATCGCGCCGGTCAGGATGATCGGGATTGAAACACGGCCGAGCGCTGCGTGGAGCGACTCGCCGGTCTGGGCCAGGGTGTCGGTGCCGTGCAGGACCACCACCCCGCTCGGCGGCGGGGTCCCGCCGGCGGCGACCCGCACCGCCGCGACGATGCGGGCCCGGTCCTCATCGGTCATGTGAAGGCTGTCCTTGCTCATGAGTTCGATCGTCGAGATCGCGACGCCGTCGAGCCGCAGCCGCCCGAGCATCCGGCCCACGATCGAGCGGCGGTTGTCGAGGCTACCGGTGGTTTCATCGTAGGTTTTTTCGATGGTGCCGCCGGTGGTGATGAGAACGACGTGACGCATGGTGGCAACGGTAGACGAACAAGACCACGGTCGAATGAGACGATGATGTGGTGTGAGTGTTCGAGGCTTGTTCCGCTTTGTTACGGCGCCGGTTCATGGATGATGATGTCCTTGCGCCGGTGTTCCGGTGTGATGGTGAGCCGGGTGATCGTGCCGTTCTCGACGCGCCCTTCGAGCATGGTGCGGTGGGGGGCGTGCAGTTTGAACGTCGCGTTCCATGCCCGCGGCCACGCCGGCAGGAGCCGGATCGTGTCGCCGTCGCACTGCATGAGCATGAGTTGAAGTCCCGACATCAGGTTGCCGCCGTGGCACTGGTCGGGGAGCCAGTCGAAGTTCGGTCCCCACATCGCCGGGAAGCGGAAGGCGCGGTGGGTGTTGCGGGTCTTGGCGAGCAGGTTGTCGCGGGCCTCCTCCGTCAGCCCCAGCATCGCGGCGAAGAGTCCGTCCTGCGTCCAGCCGACGGTCGAGCGGTCACGCCGGGCCTGAAAGGCCCGACGGGCACCCTCCAGCCCGGGCTTTCCGAGGCCGTACTGGCGGAACGGCCAGAGCGGGTAGAGCTCCGGTGTTTCGACATTGCTCCGCTGATTCCTGTACGACTCGGCGGGCAGCGGCAGCGATTCGCCGTCGATCATCGTCACCGGCAGGGCAGGCGTCGCCGCCTTCACACGCCGCCACAGCGCCCGGTCTTCTTCACTGCCGATCGTCGCCGGGAGTGCGAGCAGCAGATCGCATACGGCGTGCAGCCCGGCGACGGTCGGTGCATCGTTCACCACGTCGTGCCAGTAGGTCTCCACGGCCTGCGTCGGGCTGATGATGAGCGTACTTTTCTCATCACGTTTGAAGCGTGAGTCGAAATAGCGCAATGTTTCACGGGCCATGGGCAGGGCACGCTCCCGCAGAAAGCGGTCATCACCCGTGTACGCCCCGTAATCGAGCATGAGCTGGGACAGTTCCAGACTCTGGTTCCACGCCCACTGCCACCAGGGGCACGGGCTGATGTCCCCGACCGCCAGGCCGTCACGGTTCCAGCCGTAGTCCCCGTTGGCGTACCCGCCGAAACTCGTGATGGTCTCGGGGAAGTAAACCCCCGATGCGCCGTAATACATCGCCGTGCGGGCGCGGCAGCCGGGCAGGACAGACTCATAGAAAGCGAACAGCGGCTCCATGCAGTCGAAGTCGCCCGCCGCGAGCATCGGGTAGTAAGGCAGTCGTGTGTTCTGCCACCAGAAACATCCGCCCCATTTGCGCCAGTCGGCGTTGAAGGGTTGCCCCTCGGTGTGGCGGGGTTCCACGGTAAAGATGGAACCATTGAACTTGATTGGCCAGGCACGCACTCGGGCGCTCTCGCCGGGGTCGTCCGACATGGAGCGCGGCACGCGACTCCCGCACGCGCTGATCCATCGTTGGAGCACATACGCCTGGGTGACGCGTGAGGGCGGCGCGGGATCGGACATCGGGGTTCTCGCCACCGGCTTCCCATCCACGAAAAGCGTTGCGCATCCGGTGGCTGGGTCGAAGGTCGCTGCGATGAACTGCCACCGACCGGGCACAAGCACACCGGGCGCCGAAATCGTGGTATGGCCGACGATGAGGCGAAGGGCATCGCCGGGGTGCGTGTCGAGGATGAATCCATCGGCGCTCCCGGCGGTCTTTTTGTCGAAGATGCGTTGCGGGATGGCCGCATCGGCCATGATGTTCGCGGTCAGCGTGAAGCCGTTGGAGAAATCCGGCGCCGCATCGTGCGCGAGCGAGAAATGTCCGCCGCGGAACGCCAGGGCCTCCCCGTCGGGTGCCCAGAACGCTGCCGCGGCATCGCCGACGGCGGTCAGCGGTGCGGTGCCGTGGATGGGCTTGATCGTGCCGTCTTCGGCTTCATGCCCCCACGCCGCGACAGGGTGAGGAACCCCGGCGGGCGGATTTACAATCGAGCGATCGCCGGCTAGATTCCTGATGTCTTCGGACGAGAGCGGCGCGGCGTAGACGGCCGGCCAGAGCATGAAGCCCCGGAAGCGATTGGCGTTGTTGCTGTCGGCCCCGATGCGTAAGGGGTGTTTGTTGACCGGAACGGAAGCGCGTTCGGGGCGGTCGCCTTCTACGAAGATGAAACTGCGTTCCCAGAATCGACCCCACCATTCCGCCGTTCGAGCGCGGGCGGACGCTGGGTCCGGGCCTGAGCCGGCGAGTCGTTCAAGTTGAGTATCCCACCGGTCAAGCGTCTGGGTCTGTGCCGAGTGCGTCACGATGCGCAGCGAGACATCCGTGAGCGGTGCCGGGGTGCTCAGTGTACCCGTGCCGGTGGGTGACAAGCCGCGCCCGAACATGCGGCCTCCGAAGGTGCGGTGAAGAAGCGCGTCGGGAAACTGGTCCGCGATGGCTTCAAGGCCTTGATGACGGAGCGTGAAGGGAACGACGGAATGCTCGTTGCGGTGGTGCCAGACGATGGCGTCGCCCACGGTACGGACGACATCGGCGGATTCCCAAACATCACGGCGGACCTCGGCCGGCGCATCGCGCATGGTCCACGAGGAAATCAGTTCGGCGGTATCGCTCAGGAAGCGACGCTCGGTGCGCCAGGTCTCGAACGCGGCGGTGAGGCTGGTCGGTTGATCAAAGGAAGCGTCGATGCGGACTTCCGGCGCATCGGGGAGGACGTAGACGGAGAAGTCGGCGGCGCTGCCGGGCGGCCCGGCGGTGATGCGGATCCGCCCCTCGCGGAGGATGAGTTCCTGCGAGAAGGGCGAGCCCGCCGCGAACGGATTGGGAGACATCGAGAGACGCACCCGTCCGAGTTTCAGCAGGCGGTCGCACTCGCTCCAGGCATCGGTGCGGGAGAGGAGCAGGAGCAGGTCACCTCCTTCCTCGACCCAGACGTTCAGGCCGACGGTGCCGTTGCCGATCGGCATGGAGCCGGCGGCGGCCTGCGCCTGTGACGTTGGCGAGTTCCAGCGGACGTTGTACCCGTCGAGCGGATCGGCGGCGAGGAGAGCGAGGAGCGCACAGAGCATGGCGCAGTTTAGAGCGTGCGCCACGCGTGCACGTGCCGGGCGAGCATTTCAGGGCGCCGTCGGCGCCGGATCAGTCTTCGGGATCTTCGCGCTCTTCCGGCTCTTCAACGCGCGGCGTGGGGGTGTCGCCGAAGATGGCCGTGCCGACGCGGACGATGTTGGCGCCCTCGGCGATGGCGGCTTCGTAATCACCCGACATGCCCATCGACAGGATGTTGAAGGGGGCCGCACGATCGAACCCCTCTTTCTGCATCTCCTCGAAGAGTTCGCGGCAACGGGCGAATGTCTCTCGTGCTTCATCGGGCTTGTCGGTCGGCGCGGCCATGGTCATCAGTCCCCGAAGGCGGACGTTGATCATGGTGCAGAGTTGTTCCGCGAGCGGGATGGCCGCCGCGGGCAGGCATCCGAACTTGCTGGCCTCGCCCGAGCAGTTGACCTGGAGCAGCACGTCGATCGGCTGGTCCTTTCGGACGGCAATGGCCTGGAGTTCTTCGGCCAGACGGAGCGAATCGAGGCTGTGAATGAGGCGGGCGATGTCGGCGACCTTCTTGGCCTTGTTGCGCTGCAGGTGCCCGATCATGTGCCACCGCAGGCCGTCCTTGCTGTTGGGCTGGCCCACGTGGGGAGAGAGGCCGACGCCGGTCGCCGGGCGGAAGAGCATCTCGGACGCCTCGGCGCTGCGGACCTTGCGGGTGGTCTGGTGGATGAGTTGCCGTGAAAAGAACTCCTCGACGATGGCCGCGTGCTGGATGAGCATCTGGGCTTTGTTCTCGCCGAAGTCGCGGTGGCCTAGTTGGAGGAGTGTCTTGATCTGCTCGGGGTCGGCGTGCTTTGTGACGGCGACGAGAATGACATCGCTGAACTTCCGCCCGGAGTGTTCGGCGGCCCTGGCGATGCGCTCGCAGACGGTCTGGTAGCGTGCTTGGAGCGTGTCGGGCATGATGGCGGTCGACATGATGTGGATTCCTTTCCGGACGGACCTCTCGCCGGGCGCGGTCTCGACCCGAACATCCGTCGCGGGAGAGGCGCGCAGCCCGCGAATAGGATACGTCCCTCCCGCGCGCCGGGATTGGGGTACGTTCCCCAATTCCGGGCCTGCACGTCCCATTCGCGCGGCGGACGGAGAGACCCATGGCCAACGAACACCTGTCCCCCCGCGCCTCGCTCATCACCGTCGGTGAGGTCGCGCCCGACTTCACGCTTCTCGATCAGAACAAGTCCGAATGGAAACTCTCCGACGCGGTCAGGAAGGGCGATGTGGCCCTCTGCTTCGTTCCCTTCGCCTTCACCGGAGTCTGTTCGACGGAGATGAAGTGCATCAGCACGGACCTCGCGGCTTGGACGGCGAAGGGTGCGACCGTGGTGGCGATCGACTGCGATTCCATGTTCGCGAACAAGGCCTGGGCCGAGAAGGAGGGGTACACGCACACGATCCTCGCCGATCTCCATCGGGCGGTCTGCAAGACGTTCGGGCTGTACTGGGCGGATATGAACGTGGCGACGCGGGGCACCGTGGTGATCGGAAAGGACTCCGGCGGCAAGGGCAAAGTCAAGTTCGCGGAGAGCCGCGCGCCGGGGAACGCCATGAACTGGGACGATGTCCTGGCGCTGATCTCGTAAGGCCACGTACCCTGCGTTGTGCCGATCGTTCGGGATGATGCCTTCTGTATCCGGGTGTGGGACTGGTCGGAGACGAGCCAGACCGTGTCGCTCTTCGGTCGCGAGATCGGCATGCTCCGGTGCGTTGCCAAGGGAGCCAGGCGTGAAAAGAGCGCCTTCAGCGGGGGGCTTGAGGTGCTGACCCGCGGTGAGATGCTCGTGAGCGTGAAGGGGGCCGAGGCCCTGTCGATCCTGACCTCGTGGGATCTGCGTGAAACATTCCCTTCTGCACGCAGGAGCCTGGGAACCTTCCGTGCGGGGTGCGCGCTCCTGGCGATCGTGCAGCACAGCGTCCACGATGCCGACCCGCACCCCGGCCTCTTCGATGCGATGATCGAGTCGGCCAGGCTGCTGGGAACCTCTGATCGAGATCGGGCGGCGGTGGTGCGTCTGTTGTGGGCCGCGCTGGCGGACACGGGGCACAGGCCGGAACTGAGCCGCGATGTGCGTGACGGATCACCGCTGGCGGAGTCTGCTGTCTATGGATTTGCGCCCCGGCTGGGCGGGTTGACGAAAGACGGTTCATTGCCGACGGGCGAGGACAACTGGCGTGTGAGGGCCGAGACTGTGGCGGTGCTTCGCGGGCTTGCGCTCGATCCTGTCGCGCCGCTAGTTGGGGAGCAATCCGTGCTGGGTCGTGCCGCCGGGCTGCTGGGGTCCTATTTCCGGTGGGTTTTCGGGGCCGATCCGCCCGCCCTGCGCCAGTACCTGGAGCACGATGCCGTGCTCACTCGGGGGTGAGGCGTCCGATGGTGATGGGCCGGATCGGAAACTCGTCGCAGACCGCGCGGAGTTCATCGAGCGTGACGCGGCTGATCCGGGCGAGTTCTTCCTCGAGCGGTGTATATTCGGCGAGGTAGGTCCACTGACGGCCCAGGCGGTGCATGCGGTCGTGGCTGCGCTCGCCGCCGACCGTGGCACCCGTGACGAACTTGTTGAGCAGGCGGTCGATGTCTTCCTGGCAGAGCGTGTCGCGAAGATTCTTCAGGTCACGAGCGATGGTCTCCCAGATTTCATCGAGCCGGTCGGGATCGCCGCTGGCGTAGACGAAGTACTCGCCGAAACCGTCGTGGGGGTCGAAACTCGCCTGGGCCTCTTCTGCGATGCCAGGCTCGATGAGGGACCAGTGCATCCGGCTGTTGTCCGGCGCTCCCATGATCTGGGCGAGGAGGGCGGCGGCGTAGCGGCGGTCGTCGCCGACCGCCGGGGCTTCGCAGAGCGCCAGGACGTAACCGCGGCTGACTTTGGAATCGGTCAAGCGCAGTTCGCCCCCCGGGGTGCGGGGCTTGGTGCTGTCCCGCGAGGCTCGGGTTGGTTTCCACTCGCCGCAGAGCTCACCGATCTGCGCAACGCACGCGTCGAAGTCGAGACGGCCGGCGAGGGCGACAACGGTGTTGTCGGCGGAGTACCGCCGGTCGAAATAGGAACGCATCTGCTCGCGCTTGAGGTCCGTGATGGTCTGTGTCGTCCCCAGCACGCGATGGGCCAGCGGGTGCGGGGCGAAGTGCTTTTCCGTGCAGGCCTCGTACAGGACCCAGAAGGGATTGTCCTTGTACATCGCGATCTCCTCGAGGATCACCCCCTTCTCGGTCTCGAAGTCCTCTTGATGGAGCGAGGGGCGCATCATCTTCCCCAGCAGTTCATTGACGCGAGGGAGAGACTCGGGAAGCACATGGGCGTAGAAGCACGTCATCTCGTTGCTGGTGAACGCGTTGTTGCGGGCGCCGATCTCGTCGAAGGCCTTGTTCAGGTCGTCGGCGGTCATGTCTCCCGTCCCTTTGAACATCATGTGTTCGAGAAAGTGACTGACGCCCATCTCGGCGTCGGTCTCATCGCGGGCGCCGGTCTTGACAAAGAAGCCCGCCGCGGCGGAGTGGGCCGATGGGTCTGTCTCGGCGATGATCGTGAGCCCGTTGGGCAGCGTGGCGTGCTGAAACTGATAGGCCATTGGGGCAGAGCGTAGCCGACATGGAGGAAAACTCGATCCAGTGCTCTTCGGATATGAAAACGGAAGAAATCAATTCGGCGTTGAGCGTACGGTTTTTGATAGTATTTCTAACAAATTTCTGCACATTGACTCGGGGTCTGTTGCGCCGCACACCGCTGAAGAAACCGCAACCCCCCGGCACCCGGCAGCGGCGAGCAACGGCGCACTCTCGACGTTCACGCCGCCGACCGCGAGATAAGGCCTTGAACCGGTCAACGCCACATATTCGCGCAGGTACTCCAACCCGGCGATTCGAGACTTCTGCTTCGTAGTGGTCGGGAACATCGGCCCCACACCGCAGTAGTCCGCCCCATCGTCAAAGGCTTTTCGTGCTTGCGTTGCATTCTCCGTCGAGACTCCCACGATCAGGCGCCGGCCCGCGATGCGTCGCACCGCCTCAACCGGAAGGTCGGTCTGCCCGAGGTGGACCCCATCCGCACCGACCGCGAGAGCCACATCCGGTCGATCGTTGATGATCACGGCAAGGCCCGATCCGCGGCAGAGCGCCACCAGCACGGCAGCGCGATGCGCCAGTTCTGAATCGGTCATGGACTTTTCACGCAGTTGAAGGCAATCGGCACCGCCCGCGATGGCGCGGCGGGCGACCACGTCCCACGGATGATGAACGCACAACGATTCGGTGAGAAGGACGCACAGACGCCATTGGGGAGTTCCTCCTCGACCCAGGGCCATGCCGATGCGGCGTGCGAGTTCGTACGACTCGTAGCGGCAGGATTCGAGTTCTGTCGCCGCTGAAACCGGGCCGATGAGTTTGGCGGATTCTTCGAGCACGCGGAGCGATTCGGTGAGCCTGGAAGCGGCGGCGGCCGCGACGGCCTGTGTATCCGGCCGGGTCAACTCCGCGCGGCCTTCGATGCGAGTGCCGACATCGCCGGGCGTGTCGCGTGAAGCAAGCAGCTGCAGATGGTCGAAGGGGAGATCCGCCACCGCCATCGTCAAACGGTGGCGTATGGCCTTGGCGTGTTCGGTCAACCCCGCATCCCCGAGCACGAACCGGGCCAGTTCCTCGATCGTGCGGAGGGCTTCACGGGCGCGGTTCGAGTTGGCATCGATGATACGAGGCGACATGGGGAGAGAGGGTATCGAGAGGCGCTGGGTCGATCCCGTCCGGGGTCTTCGCCGGAGGATGCTCACAAGGGTAATAGGCGAAACATCCCGTTCGGAAAATGAAGGGCCATCCCGCCCGGCGTAAGGATCGTCCTCCGCGGACACGCGGAAGGGTGTACGATAGTCCAGAATGAGCAGCCTCCCAGCGCAAACCCCCCAGATCATCGCGTTCCTGCCGCACCTTGGCACGTGGGAGGTGATCCTGCTGCTGGTGCTCGGGTTGCTGATCTTCGGCAAGCGGTTGCCCGATGTCGGCAAGAGCTTGGGCAAGGGCATCGTGGAGTTCAAGAAGGGTCTCAAGGGCATCGAGGAAGAGGTTGATCAGCAGGCCAGCAAGCCGGCCCGACGACCCGAACTGGCCTCGGAGAATGCCTATCAGGCTCCGCTGGTCGACGGTGCCGATCGTCGCGTCAGCCGCGCCGATGCTGTCGAAGAACCCATCAAAGACCAGTAAGGCGCTGGGCCTTGCTCGCTCCGGGAGTGGTTGTACGGGTCGCGGGCTCACTCCGGGACACGCACGGCCCGTACCGCACTGAGGCAACTGCCTTGGGGCCTGCATCCCATACGCTTCACGAATGAACCGCTTCTTCGGCGTGCTGCTCGCGATGACCGCATCGCTGTCCTCGGCCGCGGATGTTGTCATCGTGACACGTGACAACACTGTGATCGACCGCTCCTGCACGGTGCGTATCCACCATGACGCTGTGATCGAGGACCCGGACGGTGATGGTGTCATTCACGTTCAGGGGAACGGCATCATCGTTCAGTTCGAGAAGGGCAGTGTGCTGCGCGGCGCGGCCGAGGGAACCTCGCCCGACGGCTACAGAGGCATCGGGGTCCGCATCGACAACGCGGCGGGGGCCACGCTGCGCGGCGCGGTTATTCGGGGGTACAAGGTCGGCGTGCAGGCCCGCGGTTGCGACGGCCTGACCATCGACGGGGCAGACCTGTCGGACAACTTCCGGCAGCGTCTGCATTCCACCCCGGAAGCGGAGGCCGGTTCGGACTGGCTCTGGCCGCACCAGAACGACGGGGCCGAGTGGCGGAAGAACTACGGTGCCGCGCTGTGCATCGAAACGAGCCGGGATGTGACGGTGCGGGGCGTTCGGGTGCGGCGGGGACAGAACGGGATCATCCTCGACCGTGTGACCGATTCCAGAATCTTCGACAACGACTGCTCGTTCCTCTCCGGCTGGGGGATCGCGCTCTGGCGGAGCAGCGGGAACCTCATCTCGCGCAACGCGGTGGACTTCTGTGTGCGCGGGCACAGTGAAGGGGTGTACAACCGCGGGCAGGATTCGGCGGGGTTCCTGGTCTTCGAACAGTGCCACCGCAACACCTTCATCGAGAACTCGGCGACGCACGGGGGCGACGGCTTCTTCGGTTTCGCGGGCAAGGAGGCGATCGGTGACATCGGGCGGCCCGCCGATCCGCTCCCCATCGAACAGATCGGTTGCAACGAGAACCTGCTCATCGGCAATGACTTCTCGTACGCGCCCGCGCACGGCATCGAGATGACCTTCAGCCGGGGCAATCGGTTCATCGGCAACAGGATCGTCGAGAACGCGATCTGCGGCGTGTGGGGCGGCTACTCGAACGACACGCTCATCGCGGACAACGAGTTTGTCGGCAACGGCGGCATGGCCTACGGGCTGGAATGCGGCGGCGTGAACATCGAGCACGGAAGCGGCAACGTGATCCGCGGCAACACGTTCACGAATAACCGCGCCGCCGTTCACCTGTGGTGGGACAACGATGAGGGGCTGTTGAAACTTCCGGGCGTGAAGGCGATTCATCGCGGCGTGACGGACAACGCGATCCTCGACAACACCATCGAGATCAACCCGGACCACCCGTTCACCGCCCCGCGTCAGTCGGGGCCGCTGGTCGGCCTGCGCCTGCGCGACACGGGCCAAGGGAACGTCCGCGGGACGCGGTACATCGCCAATCGCGCAGTGCTGACCGACCCGCGCGCTGTGGAGTTTGAACTCTCGCCGGGGATCGAGTTGGGAATGACCGGCGAGACGACCCCGATCGATCTCGGTCCCCTGCCGGTCGCTCTGGGCGAGTGCCGTCCCGTCGGCGCTCGGGCCGTTCTCAGGGGTCGCGGCAGCATCATCATGGGCGAGTGGGGGCCGTGGGATCATGAATCGCCGATGGTCCGGCCCCGCGCGTTCAAACCGGGGCGGCACGAGTTTGAGTACTTTGCTGCCACCGGGCGCGAACCCCGGGTCGTGTGCGATGCGCCGGTGAAGATGGAAACTCAGATGGACGGGGCCGGGCCGACGCTCATCACGGTCTCACAGCCGGCGGGGGTGGATGTTTCGTCCTATTCACTGTCGGTGTCCGGGAGCGACTTCGCGTGGAAGACGCGCGGGACCTTGATCCGCGCCACCTGGGAGTGCGTGGCCTTTCCGTGGTCGAAAGACCCGCGGGAGGATTACGCCGGGTGGACAGCGGAGCGGCTCCGCGTGCCCCGGGCGGTGGTGTCGTTGCCCGCGCTGGATTTCAAGTTCGGGTCCGGAGGGCCACGGGATATGCCGCAGTTTGCAGATGAAAAAGCGACCGCGCCCGGCGGAGATCGTTTCGGGATCGTGGCGGTTTCCACGATCAATCTTCCGGCGGGACGTTGGAAGTTCTGGACACGCTCGGACGACGGCGTCAGGGTGAAAGTCGCGGTCGCGGGCGAGAGCACCACGGTCATCGACAACTGGACGTGGCACGGCCCGACGCTGGACACAGGCATCTTTCATCACAAAGCCGACGGCCCGGCTACCGTCACCGTCGAGTACTTCGAGATCGACGGGCACGCCGTGCTCGAAGCGGGTATCGAGCCTGCCGAGTGATGCTCAGGCATCGAGTTGTTTGACCATCGCCACGCTGGGCAACTCGACCCCGCTTCGGGTGCGGTGCGTGGTTCGGGCGATCGTTACAAAGCCGAACTTCGCGTAGAAGGGCGCGGCGTTCGTCGTGCCGTTCACCTTCAACGTGCGAACCCCGAGTTCGATGGCGATGGATTCCAGCCGGCGCATCATCGCCAGCCCTACACCCCGACCCGCTCCGCGGGGCGAGAAATACAGCCCGTGTATCTCACCCTGACCGGCGGCGGCATCCGCGGCATCGAGCGTCCCGAATCCGAGGATACGGCCCGATTCCTCGGCGACAAACCAACGATACTTCGCGAGCAGGGGCGCGTACAGCGCAGGTGTTTTTCCTTCCAGCCATGCTTCGATGTGTTCGGGCCGGTAGTGGGGTGCGCACAGGGCTTTGATGGACTCGATGTGTGCGGCGCAGATGCCCCCGCAGTCCTCCGGCCGGGCGGAGCGGATGTGCCACGGGCGATCCGTTCCGCTGCCCGCCAGCGTCTTGTGCATGGGCACCAGACCCGGCGGCACGGCCGACCTCCGTGCCTCATCGAGTGAATAACCGTTCTGCCTGATCCACTCGGCCTCTGAAGTGTCCGCCGAGAGATGAAGATCGGCAAGCCCGCGATCGCCCGCGGCCCGCTCCAACCAATCCAGGATGGCCAAGGCGGCTGAAGGTTCGCCGCGATCGACCGCCAGCGTGATAACTCGACCAGACAAGACACTCATGAACCCAACTCCGATGGGTTTCGTGTCACGGCGTGCTTCCGCACGGATTGAAGCGAACGCCCCCCCGCTCTCCGGGGGGACGATCAAGCGATCAAACCCGCGCGGGCCTGCCGCCTGCGCCGGTGATAGTCGGATGAGTTGCATAGTAGAAACAGAACAGGTACGTGATCTGAACCGATGCTATTCTATTGATGCGCACCGTCCGATGAGCCCGGCGTGAACGCGCAGGTCGCGCAGGAAGCATCGGTACCTGTCGATTCGCCCCTTGGAGCATCCAAATCCCCTGCGCCGCGAACACAATAGTATGGATTCCGCCCGATCAGTTCATGAGGCCGCCGATCCGCGATTCGTGGCTCAACTGTTTCGCGAGCGCGCGGCGGAACTGGGGGCGGGATTGGCGGATCGTCTGATCGCTGCGGACACGGGCATACGTGTTCGATTCGGGCCGCGGGCGCACGAGGACTGGCGAGAGAACTTCACCAACCGAATCCTTGACCTTGCCGCGGCGTTGGATGCGGGCAGCGCGGACTTGTTCGCCGCGCACGCGGCGTGGTCCGCCGTCGCCTTTTCCGCCAGGGGTGTTCCGTTGGAGGACCTCCGACTGAGTTTCGAAGTCATGGGTCGATACCTTCCGCGAGAAGCGGCTTCGGAGGATGCCGGGCTGGTGAGTGAGTACATCGCGAAGGCGCTCCTTGCCGTGAACGGCCCCACCCCGGCGAGTTTGCCCTCGCTCGATCCGGGAACCAAGCACGGACGTTTGGCCGCGACGTACCTGGTGGCGGTGCTGGAAGGCGACCGGGCACGTGCGGCGAATGTAGTGTTCGATGCGGTGGCGGATGGGCTGAGCGTTCGAGATGCCTACTTGAATGTCCTGATCCCGGCTCAGCGGGAGTTGGGCAGGCTGTGGCACCTGAACGAACTCTCGATCGCGGAGGAGCACTTTGGGACGGCGACGACCCAGTCCGTGGCCGCCAGGTTGGCCGCGCTGGCTCCCCGTTCGCCGGCGAACGGGCGGACGGTCATCACCGCGTGCGTCGAAGGGAATACCCATGATCTCGGGGTGCGCATACTTGCCGACTTCTTCGAGTTCGCGGGGTGGCGGAGCATCGTTCTAGGGGCGAGCGTGCCCGCGCCCGACCTCGGCTCCGCAGCGGCGGACTTCCATGCCGATGTCGTAGCGCTCTCGGCGGCGTTGCCGGTCCACCTTACAGGCGTGGAAGGAGCGATACGTGCCATCCGCTCCTCCTCGTCCGCCAGGATCATCGTCGGAGGTACCGGCTTTAGCGGGTGCGAAAACTCGTGGCAAAGCCTTGGAGCCGATGGCTACGCCGTGGGATTGGAAGAGGCGGTTTCACTCGCCGCAAGGCTCGTGGGTATTCCATGATCCCCGCTTCTGAGGATCCCGTGCCAGGTTTATTGACCGACCCCCGTAGCCATTGATCTCGGGCCTGCGGGGCGAGAGGGGCGTCAACAACGCTGTTTCTGCTGCTGATGCACAGGGCGGTTGAACAGCACACCGCAGGCGCACGGGAGTGAACGTTTCGGAAGTCGGTCAACCGGACCTGTCGGGAGCACGATTTGCCCGACCCGGTTTGGGGGGGTTATACTTTCCGGACGCTGATCCGCCGGGTATGGTACGAGCGTGTCGGTGTTCGGCCAGCGCCCGGTTACGTCCCGAGTTCAGCGGAGGCTCTGGTTGAATGACGAGATCTGGAGGCTCGGGGATGATCGGGGTTCGAGCATGAAGTTATATGTAGGTAACTTGCCATTCGGCACGACGGACGAACAGTTGCGCGATCTCTTCTCGCAAAAAGGACAGGTCACTTCCGCATCGGTGGTCATTGATCGAGAGACGGGCCGCAGCCGCGGCTTCGGCTTCGTCGAGATGGCGGATGCGAACGAGGCGAACAACGCGATCGAGGGATTCAATGGGTACAGCCTGGGAGGGCGAGCGCTGGTTGTGAATGAGGCTCGTCCCAAGGAACAAAAGTCATTCGGTGGAGGGGGCGGCGGAAGTCGTTCCCGGGGCGGTTGGTAGAATTGTCTTCACCCGCTCTCTTGTGTGATCTGAACGGGCGGCCTGTTCAGAAGCGTGTTTTTCTTGCGTGGGCTTCGGGCGGCTGTACGTCCCGAGTCTCCGCGCGACCAGCGCTCCGGCTCGAGCCCGAGTTTCAGTGGCGCAACTGGTGGTGTTCTTCGGAACTCGGGCAGAGTTTGAGAATCGCATGATCAAGTTGTACGTGGGCAACCTTCCTTTCAGCACAACCGACGCAACGCTGCGCAGCATGTTCGAGGCGCACGGCACCGTCACTTCGGCGCAGGTCGTGAGCGACCGAGACACGGGGCGTAGCCGAGGTTTCGGTTTCGTCGAGATGTCGGATGATTCGCAAGGCCGTGCGGCGATTGAAGCCATGAACGGCCAGCAGATCGACGGTCGGGCCATCGTTGTGAACGAGGCACGCCCGAAGGAGCCGAAAGGCTTCGGAGGCGGTGGCGGCGGTCGGGGCGGTGGCGGCGGCGGCGGTTATCGTGGTGGCGGTGGTGGAGGTCGCGGAGGCGACCGCGGAGGACGCGGTGGCTGGTGATCTCATCGGAATAATCGCGTTCTGATTCTGTTAGCAAGTTGAAATGTAGTTCTGATCAGACCCTTTCCAATCCGGGAAGGGTCTTTTTCTTTGTGCCAAGGTTTCATGCTGAGCATGTTGATGAGCGAAAACTGCTTGTGCTGCTCAGTAATGATCAGTTGCATTTCCATGAAGAATTTGTTATGCTGAAGAAGTTCAGTTCAGTGATTCACTCATCACAGAATCCGAAACATCGAGGAGAGATACACATGAGTCGGGCTTCGATTGATTCCGCATTCAGAGCGGTCGCTTTGGCAATGTTGGTTGGCGGAGCGCAAGGATCAGACGTTGTCATCGAGTGGCAGAGCACGTATCAGGACATCATCCGCATCACGGGGGGGGCTCCCTGCCCGGTTTCTCGGGCGGGTCCGATGATGAGCCTGGCCGTCTACGACGCGGTGAACAGCATCGATGCGGTTCATGATTACAACTCCTCCTTTCAACCTTATCTGTCCGGACTGCCCGTCCCCGCGGCAGAGACATCGAGAGAAGCAGCCGCGGCGGCGGCGGCGTTTCGCACGCTGTCTGAACTGCACCAGAACAACCCTTCCGCCATGGCACTGGTGAACGCGCGGTACGCGTCGCAGTTGGGCGCGATTCCCGAAGGCCCCGCGAAGACAGCCGGTCTGGCGCACGGAACGGCCGTGGCCGACGCGCTCCTTGCCGTGCGGGCGAACGACGGTTTCGACTCTGATCCGAGTTACACGCCGGGCACGAACCCGGGCGATTGGCGACCAACCCCGGACGGCCCGAATGTTCCGGGTTTTTCGCCGCATTGGGGGAACGTGACGCCGTGGGGTATCGCGAATGGTTCACAGTTTCGTCCCGATCGGCTCACCGCGTACGGCACCATGAACGACTTCCTCGCCAGCCAGGAGTACGCCGATCAGATCAACGGTTCCGCGACCGTTCCGGGCGTGAAAGACCTCGGGGCGCGCATCAGCAACACTCGAACGGCCGACCAGACCGAGGCGGCCTGGTTCTGGGCCAACGACCGGGACGGCACCTCCAAGCCGCCGGGGCAGTTGGTGGACATCAGCAAGGCCGTCGCGGCCGACCGCGGCACCACCATGTCGCAGAACGCACGCATGTTCGCGCTGATCAACATGGCGATGGGTGACGCGTGCATCGCCGCGTGGGATTGCAAGTATCTGACGTCGTGCGACCTCTGGCGGCCAACCGATGCGGTGCGAGAGACACAGAACGACGGCAACGACCAGACCGTACCGGACCCGCTCTGGCTCCCGCTCAACGATTTCCAACCTCCGTTCCCGGCGTATGTCTCCGGGCACGCGACGATGGGCGCGGCTCACGCGGGGATCATGGCCGCGCTCTTCGGGGACAACACCACGTTCACCATCGGCAGCGATGAGTTTTCTGTCAACACGGCCCTCGGGTACGACCCGAACCTGACGAGGACGTTCACGAGTTTCTCAGACGCGGCGTGGGAGAACGCGATGAGCCGCATCTGGCTGGGCGTTCACTATTACATCGACGCCGTCGACGGCAACGTGATGGGATACCAGGTCGCGCAGTACATCTTCGACAATCAACTGCAGCCGGTGCCCGCGCCCGGCGGGGTCGCCTGTCTTGTGCTGATCGGTGCGGCGGTGGCCGGGCGTCGCCGTTGGTGAGTGCGGGATACGTGCGTCGGGGGTCTGAATGCGCTTCGCGCGGACCGCCTTCAACCCGCCGCGGTGAACGCCGCGGCGGGTAAGGCGTGTTCTCCGGCGCGCTCGTTCGCGGCTTTCTCCATGAGCAAGACCCACGTACCCCGCTCGTAGTTGAGAAGTTCGATGACGGCATCGATCTTCGTGATGTCCTTCTCGTGCACGCCCTCGACCAGGTGCTTGTACATGAACGTGTACAGCGCCTTGACGCGCTCGGCGAGGGCCGGGTCAGGCTCGGAGCGGATGCTGGTCAGCAGTTCGATGATGATCTCTCGGCACTGCGAGAACCCGTTGTAACTCGCCTCAAAGTCCTTGTGCAGAAGCCCTTCCTTGCCCTGGTTCGCGAACTTGATGGCACCGTCCAGGAGGAGCAGGCGGAGTTCCTCCGGGCTGGCGGTCAGGACCCGTGTCCGCAGGTACGCGTTCGCCTGCGCGGATACACGGGGCGCTGCGGGTGTGGGGAGCATCGTCTCGTGTGTGCCTGAACTCATGGCGTGCGGTGCTATCGGCCCGTGGGAGGCGTCTCTTCAGTCCGTTCAACCGATGCTCCGGATGGATCCGAGCGAGGCCTGCTGCGTCTGCATCTGACCGATCGCGCGCTCCATCGCGGCGAACTGCCTTTGCAGAATGTCGCGGCGGCGTGAGAGGCGATCGTCGATCGATGTGATGCGCGTTTGCTGCGACGTGATCTGGCCGCGGAGTTGCTCCCCGCGGCTGTTCAGGACGCCGTCGCTCCCCTCGATGTACTTCTTCACGAGTTGCTCGAGCCGGCCCATCACGCCGAGCGTAGAAAACGTGCTCCCCGCGTTGGGGTTGCGGACCGTGATGCCGTCCGAGAGCGTGATGGTCGAGTCGTTCGAAGCGGTGCGGGCCGCGAAGAGTGCCTCCACGGCCGCGGGGTCCTCGGCGAGGGCGGCGCGGAACCGGTCGGCGTTGAACTGGAGCGTGCCGCCCGATCCGACGGTGATGCCCACATCGGCGAGTTGCTGGTACGGCCCGCTCAGCCCGGTGGCCGACCCCTGCGCGGTCGAGTAGAGCGCTGCACGGAGTTCGAGCGCGGTCGCGTCGCCGAGCAGCGGGCTTTTGCGGTTGTTGTCCTTGTCGTAACGGGTCTGCGACTCGATGCGCGTCACGGCGGTGTTGAACGCGGAGATGAAGGTGGAGACGGCTTTCTCGATGCCCGCCGTGTCGGTGGCGATGGTCAGGGTGACCGGGGATGCGCTGACTCCCTTGAGATCAATTTTGACGCCGGTGAGAATGTTGTCGATGGTGTTGGTCGAGGCGGTGACCGCGACGCCCGTCGCCGCGTCGGCGCTCCCGAAAAAGACCCGCGCATCGCGTCCGGCATCGAGCGTCGTCAGGCCCAAGTCAAAGGACCCGGAGTCCACGATAACGCGCCCCGTGCGCCCGCTCTGCACGGAAGCGAGGCTCAACCGGAACGGGTTGGATCCCCCCCCGTCGCGGACGATCGACGCGGTCATTCCAGCTCTCGCCGCGTTGATCTTGTCGGTGATCTGCTGGAGCGTGTCGGTGGCGGCGAGGGTGACAACCCGCTCAAACGAACCGTTGATGGTGTTCGATGATCCGGTGCCCGATGCTTCTCCGAGCAGGTTGAGAGCCCGGGCCACGCCGCCGGAACCGACCTCCTCGATCTTGATCCTCTGCGCCCCCTCGGCCTCGCCCGTGCCGAGTTGCTCAACGATCTGGAGTCCGTCCCCGTTGGGGTTGATGCGGGCCGAGATCCGAAGTCCGCGGCTGTTGACGAGGTCGATCAGTTCACCGACTGTTTTGATTGAATCGGTGATGTTCACCGAGGCGCTTGTGCCGTAGGAGTCCGTGATTCGGAACTCGCCCGTGCCGATCCCCCTGCCGCTGTTGAGCGAGGCGAGCGTGCTCGAGCGTCCGATGTACTGTCGCTGCAGATTCCCGCTGGCGGCCGTCGCGGACGCGATGCCGCCAGCACCGGTCGAGATGCCCAGCGCCGCCGCCGCATCGGCCCCGTTCGTGCCGGTGATGATGAGGTTGCCGCCCCCGCCGGTCAGGTCGGTCAGGACGATTCCGGTACCCCGCGCATCGAGCGTCGCCGACAGGCGCTTGGTCCCGCCGCTGACACTGGCGTCTTCGATGGCCTTGAGCGCATCCTGGATCGAGCCGCCGGTGTCGAGGGTGACGTTGAACGATGCGCCGTTGCGAAGGGTGAAGGCGAGGGCACCGTCGTGGGCGGGCATCGCGCCGCCCTTGAGACCCCGCAGCATGGTCGCTTGCATCCCCGAGAGAATCCGCCGGCCCACGATATCGCCCGACACGGGGGAGGTCATCAAGCCCAGGTCCGCGGCGGTGGTGTCGGTGCCTTCGGTGATCGTCAGCGGCTGAGTTCCGGTGGAGTCGTCGATGACAAGGCGGCCGTTGGTGGAGTCGATCGAGGCGGAGACCCCCGTGGTTCCAGCCGCGGCGAGCGCCTCGTTGATGCGAGTCACAACGCCTCCTACATCCGATACGGCACCCCGGACCTTTGTCAATGTGCCCCCGACGGTCTCCCAGACATCGCCGAGGTTGACGCGCACCGTGGCGGGGGCGGCACCCCCGACGTTGATGATGAACGAGTACGAATCTTCGGTGGTCGATGGCTTGCTGGAGACCCCGAGACCGTCGTTGAGCGAGGCGAGCGTGGTGGAGCCGCTCAGCCCGTAGACCGCGTTCCCGGTCACGGACCCGCCCGATGCGGCGACACCCGCAAGTCCGAGCGAGGTGGCCGTCGTCGATCCCTGCGCATCGGCGATGGAGAGGTTACCCGCGGCGTTGTCGCGGACCACAAAACGGCCGCCGCTGACCGAGGCGGTGACCTGCGCGGTGCCGTTGGTGTTGATCGCTTCGAGCACCTCGCTGACCGTCGTAGCGCGGGACAGGTCGATCGTGGCCGACCGCCCCCCCGAGTCCGTGACCACGATCCGCCCGCGGGCAACACCCGAGCCGTTGTTCAGGTCCGCTAACTCGACATCGCGGTCCAGTCGAGCCTGCGCCGACTCGAACGAGATCGAGGTCATGCCCAGCGAGGAGACGTCACGATTGGCGAACCCGCGTGACAGTTGCGATTGTGTCGAAACGAGGCGATCGACGATGAACTGGTGCGTGCCGGGCGCGGCGTCGGTGCCCGCCACGGCCTTGAGAACCGCGTCGTTCGAGGATGTGGCGGACTTGGTCTGGAAAGTCTTACTCTCGCGGAAGGCCGCCGCGGCGGTGCGCACCGCGGTCAGGCGAGCGTTGATGTCGAGGTACGCCGCCTGCTGGAGTTGAAACTGCCCGAGCCGGGCCTGTGCCTGGGCCTTGGGACGGGCCTCGATCGCGAGCAGTTGCTCGATCAGTTGAGCGGAGTTGATGCCGCTGAAAATGCCGACGCCGGTAGAGATGCCGCCCATGGTGAGTTCTTTACTATGCCGCCCTGCGGATCACGCGGGTGGTCGGGACTTTCGTACGCGATGAATCCGATCTCGCCCCCCGATTTCGGGGTCGGTCCATACCCACGGCCCGCAGCGTGAGAAGATTCATCGCCCATCGAGTTGCGACACGCTGGTACATGCGATGCACGTCATCGGTGATTGGTGTGTTGCAGGGCTGCATAGGTGAGTGGTATGGCGAAGCCCGCGGGGACTCCCGGAAGGCGCCTGGGAGAAACGGACCTCCCACCCGCCGCCGTTCGCACTCTCCGGGATCGGCGCGAGGGGTGGGTGGTCTTGAGAGTGGGCGTACCCGGGGAGCGGCGAATAATGATGAGTTGCCCGAACAGGGTGCACGATCGGCGGGTTTCGCACTCAAGCGGGGGGTGCGACGTATCGGACTCTGTGCGGCACGAACAACGCATGCCGATAGTGCAAGGCTGTTTGGACATCGAAGGAACCACATCGTCATGAAACCGCTCCCGAAACTCCTGATGTTGACAGTGGCGTTGCTCTGCGGTGCGGTCGGCCTCTCCGCGGCGGTATTCGGGATCGTCTCATTGCTGGTCGGCGCCAAACCCTTCTGGATGATTTTCGGGTTCGAGTTGGTGACGATCGTGGCCTCTGCGCTCGGCGTGATCTTTGCACGCGGCAGGTTTCAGAAGGGTCAGGGCATGGCCCTGGCCTGCATCGCGGCGTCCGTGGCGGTCGCGGCTTTTCTTGCGCAACTGAGCGTGCAGGGACAACTTCAACTAAAGGATGGGAGCACGATCAGTCTGAAGGGGTGGCTGGTAGCGAGGCTGGGCGCCGCGCTGATCCTCGGTGCCATCGGGGCGTACGCGGTGTTGGTACGTCACCCTCGGTCGCGGGGTTACGTGCTGCGAGCCGTCCTGACGGGCGGGCCTGTGGCGGCGGGGGCTTTGATCGCCCTGGGAGCGAGGGGCCATGTGGAGAGCGCGATGAAGGCGATGCCCGGTTGGCTCAGTTCGACCATGATCGGCATCGTCGGGCTGCTCGCTGTGGTTCTGCTCAGCGCGTGCGGCCATTGCCTGATCCGGGCCTTTGAGTTCGGCCGGACGGAGAAGGCCTGAACATCACCTCAGACCGAGGCGGGGTGCCAGACGGTCTTCATCTCGACGAACGGCTCGATCCAGCGGGCGCTGTCGCAGTCGGCATCGATGAAGTTCACATCGGCGCGGATCGTGACACGCTTGATATTCTCGGCGACTCCTTCACGCAGGATGGTCGCGTCGGGCGCGGACAGGTTGGCCCCATGAACGGCGTCGATGTCGCGGTGGCCCGAGACAAACTTCAGCAGTTCGGCGCGATCGCATGTGAGGATATTGACGACCCCGGCGGGCACATCGCTGGTCGCGCACACTTCGCCCAGCACCGCCGCGGGGATCGGGTTGGGTCCGCCCGCGAGCACCACCGCGGTGTTGCCGGCGCTGAGCACAGGGGCGAGGAGCGTGATCAGGCCCAGGAGCGGCGGTGCATCGGGCGTGATGACCGCGACGACACCCGTCGGCTCGGTGATCGTGAAGTTGTAGAAAGGGCCGGAGACCGGGTTGTTGCACCCCAGCACCTGCGCATACTTGTCGGCCCAGCCCGCGAAGCAGATCAGGCGGTCGATGGATCGAGTGACTTCATCCTCGGGGGACACGGCGCGACGCCTGGATTTGGAAGCAGGAGCGGGCACACACGCGACAGCCTCGGAGAGTTCGCGGCGCTTGCCCTCCATCATCTCGGCCATGCGGTACAGAATCTGGCCCCGGTTGTAGGCGGTGGCCGCGGCCCATTTGTCCGCGGCGGCCCGGGCGGCTTCGACCGCATCACGCAGGTCCTTCCGGGAAGCCTTGCAGAGGTGCGCCATGACACGTTTACCCGCGCAGAGCGGCATCGAGCGGCCAGACTCCGACCGTGGGAACGCGCCGTTGATGAAGAGTTTGTATGTCTTGAGCACGTCGAGCCGGTCCGGCATGATGGCCTCGTTGTGATTCGGGAGTGAGAATGAAGTGGCGGGCGATGGAGTGCTGGGATGCGGGCGGAAGGCGGATAAAAAAAGGCGGATACAGCGGTGAAGACCGGATCGTAGTGTCGTGGTCAGGCATCGAGCGGGAGTTCAAGTTCCAGCTCATCGCGGATCGGGATGCCGTTGGGGGCGATGTGCGGAACAACAGAGTTCCACCGGCGGGCTTGATCGATGGAACCGCGATGCACGGCGCAAAGCCGCCACCCCTGTCGCTGGTAAAAGGCGATGGCGTGCAGGTTGTCGTTGCTCGTGGTGAGGAAGATACGGTGGCACCCGGACGCCCGCGCGGCGTGGACGGCCTCGTCGAGCAGCGCAGCGCCGACTCCACGCGAGGGTGCGAGCGCGTTGAGGGAGACAACCTCGCACTGATACCCGCCGGGAAGCACGCTGTACGTGAGCAGCCCGACCGGTTCGCCGTCGAGAGTCGCGACGAGCGCCGTGAGTTGATCGAGGTCGTACCGAACCCCGCGCGACCAGAGGTGCGATCCATGCCATTCGCGCACAAACGTGCCGCGGACAAAGTCCGCATCACCCGATGCTGCCCGGCGGATGCGGATCGTGGCGCGTGCCGCGGCCCAACCCAGCACCTCGGAGGCGCACGTATCGGGTGGAAAGACGGGGTACCACACCCGGATGATGCGCGGTGCCCCGCTCCAGTCGGGCGCGATATACCAGGCCATCCGGCGAAGCAATGTCGAGGGCGACCAAGGCTCGACCGGGAACTCGAAGGTGGGGAGGCTCAGTGCGCGGGTCAGTTCCATCCGGCTGTCCGAGAGAAGCGTGTAGGGAAGATCCGCGCGATGAGCAAACTCGCGCTGGTGGTCCGTGGTGTTGGTGCTGATCCCGTAGACATCAAGACCGAGTCGGCGAAAATCCGAGTAGTGATCGCGGAACCCGCAGGATTGGGGCGTGCATCCGCGCGCCCCGGGGATGGAGTCCCAGCTCTCCCCGCCCGGGCCTGGCGGAAGAGGCCGCCCCGGGATCCCGGTGCGTGGGTAGAAGAAGAGAACGGCACGAGAAAGGTCGGAGAGCATGACCGTGCCGCCGCCGGTCGCGGGCAGCGCGATGGGCGGGAGTGGAGCGTGGCGAAGATGAAGGCACGCCCCGTCGTCGATCGGCACGGGAAGGTCTCGCGGCAGGTGCGCTGGTTCGTGGTCGGGCGGCATCGAGGTGGAATCCTCCTGGGAGAGACGGGTCAGGAGCCGAAGAATTCGCGGAACCGCTGCTCGGCCTCGGCGCCGCCGACAAGGACGAGTTCGCTCCCCGCGCGGAGCACCTCGCCGGCTCCGGGGTTGATGATCGACCCGGCGGGGCCGCGAACCGCGACGATCGTGCAGCCCGTTCGCTCCCGCACACCGCAGCCCGCGACCGTCAAACCGACCAGCGCCCCGGGGACGGTAACTCGGAAGATGTCGAGGCCCTCGGCGATGGTCCTGATGCGGCTGTTCTGGAGGAGATTGAACACCGTGCCGGCGCCCATGTTGGCATAACTCAGAACGTGATCCGCCCCCGCGCGGTGCAGAGTCGCGAGGTTCCGCTCGTGCGTGCAGCGGGAAATGATCTGGATGTCGTTGCGTAGACGGCGGCAGTAGATGGTGAGATAGATGTTGAGGCTGTCGTCCCTCGTGGAGATGATCACGGTGGGGGCCTTGCGGATACCCGCACGTTCGAGAATGTCCAGGCGCGCCGCGTCCCCGATGATGAGGCTCTCGGGGGGGAAGTCCGGGGATGGCTCTTTCTCCACGATCCTGACGGGGATGCCACGATCCCGGAGCGCCTGCGCGGTGGACCGACCCACGCTCCCGCCGCCGAGGATGACCGTCGGTTCGCCGGACACGTTGTAGATGGCGAAGTGTTCGTCGTACACGTCGAGTTGAGAACGCGAACCCGCGAGCACAAGGATCGCTCCCTCCCGAACGGTGAGATCGGGCCGGGCCAACTCGAACCGGCCCCGCTCCCAGACGCCGATGACGCTGACCCCCAGATCGCTCAGTCGGTTATCGCGCAACGTCTTGCCGATCAGGGGCGTGCGTCCCACGCTCGCTTCGGCGATGAGTACATCGTCCACTTCAGCGACAACATGGCTGACCGCGTCACCCCCGACCGTGCACCGGGCCAGGGCCTGCCCCATCAGGTCGCTGAGGCTCAGAACATGCGTGGCGCCCGCTCGGTGAAGGATGTCCACCGCCGCGGCGGACTGCGCTGTCGATACGATGGTCAGTCGCGGCGCCACCGCCCGAGCCGTGAAACAGATGTTGGAGTTGAGAGGGTCGCCCTGGGTGGCCAGGAGCATGGCGGCGCGATCCGCCCGGACACGCTCGTATGTCTCGGGGTCATCGAGGTCCCCGACCACGACGCGCAGGCCCTGGTCGTGGAGTTCGAGAGCCTCTTTCAACTCGCCGACAATCAAGGCGTAGGAGCGCCCCGAGGCGCTCAACTTCTTTACCAGCGAGGCCGAGACGGGGTCGTGGTTCGTGAGCAGGACGTGCCCGCCGGTCTCGGCGGGCAGTTCTCGCGGGGCCCGCGCCGCCTGCTGGGCTTCCAGCCACGGGGCGTAGAAGAACTGGATGAACGTGAACGGGAGCATGATGAGCAGGAACACAGTCCCCGACACCATCACGACCATCGAGAAGATCCGCCCCGGATCGCTTTTGAAGGCGATGTCCCCGTAGCCGAGCGTGGACATGGTCGTCAGCGTCCAGTAGAAGCCCGTCACCCAGGAGTGGTTCTGTCCTTCGTACGCCATGAGAAAGTGAAAGACAACGCTGTAGAGGGTGATCAGCCCCATGAGCGCGAGGACAAAGCGCACCAGCGACAGGATATTGCGTTGCGAAGCGCGATGCCCAAGGAAGAAAGCAAACTGCGATGGCAGGTAGCGCATCATGGTGATGCGGGGAGCGTACCACTCCGGGAGAAGGGGCGAGAGCCGGGCGGCCCGGAAAGGCCGGTCGCGGTCGCGTAAGCGAGGCCGGTTCGGGGTTCGGCGTGCGACTGCGATGGGGGCGGTGCTCCCCGCGAACCAACGGGTTGACGCGGAAGCGGGTTAGTCAAGATCTACGTACGGCCGTAGGCCGTGAACGCCCCCCTCACGCCCGAACCCGCTCTCCTTGTACCCGCCGAAGGGGCTGGCCGGGTCAAACTTGTTGTACGTGTTGCACCAGACGACGCCCGCCTTGAGGCGGCGGGCGATGTCGAACACCTTGCTCCCCTTGTCGGTCCAGACACCCGCCGCGAGGCCGTAGGGTGTGTTATTCGCGCGCGAGACGGCTTCGTCCGGGGTGCGGAAACTCATCACGCTCAGGACCGGCCCGAAAATCTCCTCCCGGGCGATGGTGTGGCTGGGCTGGACATCGGAGAAGAAGCACGGACGGCAGAAGAACCCCTTGCCGTCCGCGGCGGGGCTGACGCACGGGTCGGTGTCATCGCTCGCATGAAGCGTGGCCCCCTCTTCCCGACCCAGACGCACATAATGGGCGATGCGTTCGTGCTGGGCCTTGCTGTTGATCGCGCCCACATCGGTGTTCTTGTCCATCGGGTCGCCGACGCGGAGACTGGCCATGCGGTGGCGGAGTTTCCTGATCACCGCGGGAAGGATGCTCTCTTGCACGAAGAGCCGTGACCCGGCGCAGCACACCTCGCCCTGGTTGAAGAAGATCCCGTTGACGACGCCCTCGATGGCCTCGTCGAGCGGCGCGTCGTCGAACACGATGTTCGCCGCCTTGCCGCCGAGTTCCATGGTCATCTTCTTGTCGGTGCCGGCGAGCGAGCGCATGATGATCTTGCCCACCTCGGTCGAGCCGGTGAAGGCGACCTTCACGGCAGTCGGGTGGTTCATCACGGCGGCGCCGGTGTCGCCGAAGCCGGTGACGATGTTGACCGTGCCGGGCGGCAGGCCGGCGTCTTGGATAATCTCGGCGAACTTGAGCGCTGTGACGCTGGTGGTCTCGGCCGGCTTGATGACGATGGTGTTGCCCATAGCCAGCGCGGGCGCGAGTTTCCATGCCATCATCAACAGCGGGAAATTCCACGGGATAACCTGGCCCACGACGCCGAGCGGCGCAACCTTCCGGCCGGGGGCGACGTAGTCCAGCTTGTCGGCCCAGCCGGCGTGGTAGAAGAAATGCGCCGCGGCCATCGGCACGTCAAAGTCGCGCGATTCCTTGATGGGCTTGCCGCCGTCCATGGTTTCGGCGACGGCAAATTCGCGGGCGCGGTCCTGCAGGAGGCGGGCGAGGCGGTAGATGTATTTGGCGCGCTCCTTGCCCGGCAGCTTGCCCCAGGTCGTGGTGAACGCCTTCTGCGCGGCGGCGTAGGCGGCATCCACGTCGGCCGCGTTGGCCTGCGCGATTTCGGCGAGCTTCGTCTCGTTGGCCGGGTTGATGGAGTCGAAGTATTTGCCGGAAGCAGGGGCGACGAACTTGCCGCCGATGAAAAGGTCGTAGCGCGGCTTGAGCTTCGGATCGGCGGTCTCGGTCGCGGGATCGTATTCCCAGAGGTCGCCGAAGATGAGCTCGGGCAGCGGGCGGCCGGCGGAACGGGCAGCGGGGCGTTTCTTTTCGGGAGTGAGAGCAGGCATTTTGTGAACCGTTAATTCACGCTAATCTTCGCTGATGAGAGGCGGGAGAATTAGCGCGGATTAGCGAAGATTAGCGGTTAGTAGGATTCGGCGGCTCTACTGAAGTAATACGGGGCCTGGTAGGCGCCGGTCTTTTCCTTTTCGAGCTGGCGGAGGAGATCGTTGAGCAGCGAGGAGGCGCCGAAGCGGTAACGCGTGTTGTTGAGCCACGCGTCGCCGAGGGTCTCCTTCACGGCGATGAGGAATTGCAGCGCCTGCTTCGCGGTGCGGATGCCGCCGGCGGGCTTCATCGCGATGGGCGTGCCGGTCTCGAGGTAGAAGTCGCGGATGGCCTCGATCATCACCTGGTTGTTGCCGAGCGTGGCGTTGAGCGAGGTCTTGCCGGTGCTGGTCTTGATGAAATCACCGGGGCGGATGACACGCATCGCGAGAAAGGACGCGGCACGGATGTTGTCGTAGGTTTCCAGCTCGCTGACCTCGAGAATGACCTTGAGCGTGGCGGCGCCGCAGGCCTGCACGACGGCGGCAATCTCATCCTGCATTTCCTGAAATTCGCCCGCAAGAAACGCCCCGCGGTTGATGACCATGTCGATCTCATCGGCGCCGTCGGCCACGGCAGCCTTCACCTCGGCGAGCCGGGTGCGCAGCGGCGCCTGACCGGAGGGAAACGCGGTCGCCACCGACGCGATACGCACCGCCGTGTCCTCGCCCAGCGCGCGCCGGGCATGCTTCACCATCGCGGGATAGACGCACACCGCCGCCACCTGCGGGCAGTCGAGTCCGTCGTGCGGTGCGAGCGCCTTCTGGCAGAGCGAGGCGACCTTGCCGGGGGTGTCCTTTCCTTCGAGCGTGGTGAGGTCCACCATCGAAACCGCCAGCTTGAGGCCCTGCACCTTGGCGGCCTTCTTGATGCTGCGCGTGGTGTATTTCGCCACGCGCTCCTCGATGCCGACCTGATCGACGGAACCGATTTCATTCAGCAAATGCCGGAAGGCGGCGGTGGACCCTGAGCTCATGAGGCTGTCCAGCCTGCTGCAGCCACCCTCCGAAAACAACGGCAAAACAAGACCCGCCCGCCAATGAGAACTGGCGCCCCTGCCCCGGTTCCGCCATATTCCGCCCATGCCTGATTCCCCTGCCCCCGCCGCACCGACCGGCGAACTCGTTATCCGCACCATCGCGATGCCCGCCCACGCCAACGGCAACGGCGATATCTTCGGCGGTTGGCTCGTGTCCCAGATGGACCTCGGCGGCGCCATTCTCGCCCGCAATACCGCCCGCAGCCGCGTAACGACCGTCGCCGTTGACGGCATGGTTTTTTTGCAACCGGTGGCCGTCGGCGACACCGTGAGCTGCTACGCCCGGCTGCTGAAAGTCGGGCGCACCTCGATGAAGATTGATGTCGAAGCCTGGGTGCAGCGCTTTACCGACGGCGCGCAGTTGCGCGTGACCGAGGGCGTCTTCACCTACGTGGCCATCGACGACGGGGGCCGCCCGCAACCCGTCAACCGCTGAAACCATGCGCCTGTTTCTCGCCCTCCTTTGCTCCGCCATCTTCGCCTTCGCCGGTCCGGCCGAGGAAGTCCGCGCCGCGGACACAGCCCGCGTGATGGCCACCATCGCCGGCGACACGAACCGGCTGGCCCCGCTGCTTTCCGATGCGCTCTCCTACGGACACTCCAACGGCCGCGCGCAGACCAAGGAGGAATTCCTTGAGTCCGTGCGCAGCAACCGGGTGCGCTACGAAGCCTACGATTACGAGGAAAGCCAGATTACGCCCGTGGCCACGGACCTCGCGCTGATGACCGGCACAGCCCGGTTGCGGGCAATCGCTGGCACCGAGCGCGTGGCCTTCCGGCTGCGGTTCCTCTCGGTCTGGCGACGCGAAGACGGCGCTTGGCGGCTGTTCGCCTACCAATCGGCCCGCGCCCCGGACGAGGGCTGAAGACTCAGCCGGTCGCGACCGCCTCGGCAAAGCGGAGGATCGCATCATCGGGCGACATCGTGATCGGCACCGGCCGGCCGTGACCCCCGCCGCCATACGGCACGTTCGACAGCGCGTTGTAGCAGCAGATGTAGGCGCGACGCGGCTGGTCCGACAGGTTCGCCTCGGAGCTATGGAACGTGTTGCCGTGGAAAAACAGCGCGCTGCCGGCCGGGGCCTCGCAATACACCACGCCCAACCGGTCGATCGCCGCTTGCACGCGCTGCTGGTCTGCCCCCGCCTGTCCGCCCACGCGACCGTGGTCGAAGCGGCCCAGCAAGTGTGAGCCCGGCACGACCTTGAGACAGCCGTTGGCCTTCGTCGCGGGGTCCAGCGCAATCATGCACGAAATCATCCGCGGGTAGAGACAGCCGTCGCCATACCAATAGCCGTAATCCTGGTGCCATTCCCACGCGCCGCCGACGCGCGGCTCCTTCAGCATCACCTTGCTGTGCCAGTGGTAGACCTCCTCGCGCAGCAACAGGCGCACGCCGTTGACCACCCGCGGACTCGTCGTCACCGCGCCGAAGACATCGTCGCTCACGTCGGACCACAGCGCGAGCTTGCTGGCGAGGCCGGACGCATCCTTGAGGTCAAACTGGTGTTTCGTGGCCTTGCCCTCCTTGGTCACGTTCGCGAGCATGATTTCGATCTCCTGCGGGGTGAAGACATCCGGCACGAGCACGTAGCCGTCGCGGTCATAGGCCTGGATCTGTTCGAGGGTCAGCATGGGGTTGAGGGGGTTGAAGCCCGGACAGCCGACAGCTATCGCCGCGCCCGGGCCGCGCCAGACATATTTTGCCGTCCTGCGGGGACCGGGTTGACCCCGCCGGGGCAGCCCCGCACGTTTCCCCGCCGTGACCACCCCGCCCGTCTCCGTTCTCCCGCTTTCCGGCACCGCGGCCGACCTCGGCCGCCAGCAGGGGGTCGCGCTGCGCAACCAGATCCATGCCAACGTCGCCGTGCTGCTCGGCGACTTTCTCACCGGAGCCAAGGCCGCGCAGCTCGAAAAAATCCGCGCATGGCAGCGGCGCCTGCGCGCCTTCTGCTTCGATCACTGGCCGTGGCTGCAAGCTGAGATCCAAGGCATCGCCGAAGGCGCGGGCCTCGACCGCGAGCTGGCCGAGCTGCTCAGCTTCCGCGCGTGGCAATACGAGGTTTATCACGCCGGCGCGTGCTCCAGCTTCGCCCTGCCGGGCGCCGGCGGCAAAATCCTCACCGGCGGCACGCTCGACGACCCGCGCTTTCTCTACGCCTGCGCCCAGGTCACCCCGGCGGACGGGCTGCGTTTCATCAGCTTTCCCATCGCCGGCACCGTCTGGGCCAACCGCGGCCTGAACGAGGCCGGCCTCGCCCTCGGCATCTCCTCGCTGATCTGCCCGGGCGTGACCTTCGACCTCGACCAGCTCGTGCCGGTGGACCTCGTCTTCCGCGACATGCTGCAATTCTGCTCGACCGTCGCGGAGGTCGAGGCCCGTTGCCGGCGCTTCAAGTTTTTCTGCAACCTCGTCGCGGTGGACCGCCAAGGCTGCGTGTTCAGCAGTTCCAACTTCTGCGGGGACTACACCGCGCATCCGACGGCCGACGGCTCCGCCTGCCTGACCAATCCCCCCGCCGGCTCCGCCGACACCGCCCTGCGCGCCCGCGGCTACACCGGCCCCGATCCCGCGGGCTTCAGTCCGGAACGGCTGGCGCAGATCACCGGCTGGATGGACGCCCACCGCCACCGCGCCACCGTGGCCGACGCCGTCGCGTTTCTCGGCGCGATGCCGCAGCCCGGCCGCGTCAACAACCCGCACACCGCCTTCGCCACGATCGCCGTGCCACAGACGCACCCGTCCACGCTCTGGATTGCGCAGCAACCGGTGACATCCGCCGCCTTCCACGCCTTCGACGTGCGCACCGGTTCGTCCATCCTCAATTGATTCCATCATGCTCCTGCTCCGCCGCCTGATCCTGATCGCCGCCGCCGTGCTCGCACCGGCACCGACAATCCTCGCCCAAGGTCTCTACCCTGACGACGCCTCCTACCGTGCCGCCTTTGCCGCGCGCTGCGATGAGATCAGCGAGGGCATGGCCCGCCGCACCTGGTCGCCGGGCGAGGATACGCGCATGCGCCTCTATCTCGGTGTGGCCAAGCTGGCCACGGGCATCGATGCCGCCGAGGGGCTGCGCTATCTGGAGGACGCCGTCGCCGACACCAACCTCCACTGGCACAGTTTCGAACCCTACGTGCTGATGGACGCGGTCCTGCGGCTCGGCGACAAGCTCCCCGCCCCACTCGTCGCCAACATCCGCACCCGGCTGGCCGAATGTTTCGCGCACGACTTCGGTTTCACCGACAACCACATGCTGCAGATTCACACCGCGCGGCATCTGTTTGGCCAGACCTGGCCCGACGGTCCCGCCTTCGCTGACGGCTCCACCCCCACCGCCGCGCAGCGCGATTCCGCCGGCTGGATCGACCGCTGGATCGAGGCCACCGTGACCCGCGGGATGTATGAATACGACTCCCCCAACTACCACCACCTCTACCTGCTCTGCTTCGCCACGCTGCACGAATACGCCAGGGACTCCATCCTGAAGAAAAAATCGTGGATGATCATGCAGGTGCTCCTCGCCGACTGGGCCACGGAATACCTGCACGGCGCCTGGGTGGGCTCGCACAGCCGCGAGAAATACGACCAGGTGCTGCACACCCACGAAAACACCGGCGCGGCCACGCAGTTCGGCCGGCTGTATTTCGGCGGGGCGCCGATCCGGCTCGATCTCGCGGAAAACTTTTTCCTGCCGCTGGCCGCGCTCCAACGTTTCGAAGCCCTCCCGATGATCGGCCGCATGGCCACCGACCGCACCACGCCCTACGTTCTCCGCGAACTCAAGTCGCCGCGCCGCGGCCCGCTCATCGTTTACGGCGAGCCGACCTGGAAATACACCCATGTCGCGCCGGAGTTTGCCGTCGGCTCCTCGTGGGGCGACCTGACCGACGTCGAGCACCACCGCTGGGACCTCACCTGGGTGTCGCCCCACGACGGCGCCACCTGCTTCTTCATCAACCCGTCCTACTCGGCCCGCCAGTTGCACCGCTATTTCGTGGAGCCGCTGGACCAGATCCTCGGCGCCATCGTGCGCTACCGGCCCTACTACGCCGACCCCAACAAGTGGATCGAAGGCTCGCCCTACGAGGACGTGTTCCAGCACGACCGCGCCGTCATCGACCTCTACGACATCCCCCCGCATTCTGAGCGCCAACACATCAACGGCCACTTCCCGCACCACATCGCGGAACGTCGCGAGACCGGCGGCTGGATCTTCTGCCGTGCGGACGACATCTACTTCGGCGTCTGGACCAGCACGCCCGGCGAATGGCATCGGGAGGAGACGCACGACCGCCTGACCATCACCCACCCCAGAACCGCCATCGTGCTCGAAGCCGTCGCCGCCAAGGACGCCGGGAGCTTCGACGCCTTTTGCGCCGACCGCCTCGCGCATCCGCCCACCTTCGACGAGACCACATTGACCGCCGCCTACACCACCACCCGCGGCGACCGGTTGCAGTTCACCCACCGGGGCGAGCGCAGCGTCAACGGCAAGCCGGTGGACCTGCGCAACTGGCCGCTCTTTGAGGGCCCGTGGCTCAACGCCACCCGCAACTCCGGCATCATCACCTTGGAATACGGTGCCGAACGCGTGGTGCTCAATTTCAACACTGTCACCGTCCGCCGCGAAGCCGTGCCCTGAGCGGACGCGCGCGAGTCGGCGAAATCACAATTCGTCCGGCCGCACCGTGAGCAGGCGCGACTGCTGCGCGCGCTTGCGGGATTTTTCGACGCCGATCGCATCGAGCCCCAGCGCATTGGCCACGGCCAACACGGTGCCGACGCCACAGAAGGGATCGATGATGACCTTCGCCCCGGCCTGGTCGCGCGCGAAGCGCACCGCGTGGGCCGCGGCGCGGATACCCATCGCCCGCACCCACGGCTGACGGCCCGCATCCGTGATGATATCGGGCAGCGGCAGCACATCGGGGCACTTCATTGCCCGCGAAACCGCGATCAGGTGGGTGAAGCCCGGCCGGCCGTAGGTCAGCAGACCCGGCGGCCGGCGGCAGACAATCTTGTGAAAAAGC
>DDSA01000104.1:39409-41832 GCA_002343715.1 Phycisphaerales bacterium UBA2402
GCCGCATTCTCCGCCGGCACCGCCTCGACCACCAGCCGCACGGCCTCCAGAAACCACGCCCGCCACGCCGGCAACCCGAGGTTCACCTCGGAAATGTCGGGCAGCGAGGTCACGGCACACGCGTCGGGGATCACCCCGCACGCCCGCAGCCAGGGAACCGCATCGGCGCAATGCACCTCGCGGCAGGAACCCGCAGATGTGGCTTCAATGGGCAAATTCACACGACAGGCAACCCACCCTATTGCGCCGGCACGGAGTAGATCCGCCGCGTGCCATCGCGGTCGGATGTAAAGAGCACTTCGCGCTGGTCGGGCGTGGGCACGGGGTGCGGGTGATTGTCCTGCGTGTGCCAGGAGGTATTGCTCTCGCAGAGCGGCACGACCTCCATCGTCCCGTTGTCCCAGTCCATGTTGAGCCGCGAGATGAGGTTGCCCTTGCGCTGGGCGAGACCCTTTTCGTTTGCGATGGCATCGGTGATGACGAAGTCGCCGGCCCGGCTGGGGATGAAGTGGCCGTAGAACGACGGCCGGTCGCGCGGGATGGAGATTTCCTGCAGCGGCTGTTCCGGGTCCACCGGCGCGCGGCCGACGAACTGCTCCGGGTGCCCCGGCGCATCCCAGCGCACGCCGTGATAGATCACGGCCTCGCCGTTCTCCTGCCACACCTCGTGCGCGACGTCGTCGAGCCCGAGATCGGGCGACTCGCGAAAACGGATGCTCCGCCCGGGCCGGCGCACCTGCACGCGCTCCCCACGATCGGCCTTCATCCAGATGCGCTCGGTGCCCAGCGGCCAGGTCCACTCGTGGTTGTAGAGCACGAGGTCGCGGCGCGTCGGATGATACTGCACATGCGTGACCCACGCCGGCTCCTCCCAGCGCACCGTGAGTTTGCCGGTGGCGACCTCCACCTCGGCGAGCTGTGTGGTGAGGCCATATTTGGCGTAATTCTCCGACATCTCGCGGTTGTTCGAGCGCCTCTCCCCGAAGCCGAGGATGCGGCTGTCCATCAGGCTGAGGAGCACCCGGGTGCGCGAGGGATCGAGGTGCGTGTAACCCACGCAGCGCTCGGGCGGGATTTCCAGCAGCGTGCGCCGCCGCCCGTCGCGCAGGTTCACGCAGTCGAGCAGGCCCCAGCCGTCCTCCCGGCCCCACACGAAATACAGATCGCCCGACACCGGGTCGAGGCAGGGGCTGGACTTGTTGAGCCCGTGCGTTGCGACGGTGCCGTTGTAAAGGTAGTCCTCGGCGGGATTGGCGGAACGCGGCCGCGCGAAATACGGATACGCCTGCATCGCCGGGCCGGGAAACACCGCCAGCGGCTCCATCCGGCCCGTGGCGCGGTCGATCCGGGCGAGGCTCGCGCCTTCCGGGTGCGTGGAATAGGCGTTGGTGATGGCGGCGAGCAGCGCGGCATCCTGGGTCACGCTGTAGGTCGTGAAGTAGAGCAACTGGCAGTTGGGGCCGGCGGGCGACTCCGGGCGCGGGGGGTGCATGGGAGAAAATTTGCCGCGTTGCACCTTGGCGCGGCCGCGCCATCCTGCGAGCCGAAATGCGCCGGATCCTCAGTCTCGTCGCCGCGCTCTGGCTGGCCATCGCCCTGCCCGCGCAGGAGGTGCAGTCGCACGGGCTCGTCTTCGAGCGCTGGGTGCGCGACACGTTTTTCGACGGCTACCAGCCGCCGCGCTACACCCAAAAGTGGGACATCCCGGCGGATATCAACACGCGCCACGGCGGGCTGCCCGTGAACCCCAAGGCTGTGAAACACGGCTCGCCCATCGGTCTCGGCGACGCGCTCCAACAGTTCGACATCAACGAGCCCTTCATCCTCGTGCTCGGCTTCTGGCAACAGGACGGCACGGAAAAACGTTTCGTGAACCTTACCGCCGTGACGGTCACCCCGGAGCAATGGCGCAAACTGTGGGGACCGGTGACGCGGGCCGATCTCGAGAAACTCGACGCGGTGATCAAAGACCGCTCCCTCGACTACCGCGAGGCGCGCCGCCGCGCCCAGGCCATGAAAAACGCCCCGCCCTTCACCCAAAGCATCATCGTGCTCAACCCGAAGATCGACTCGAAGACCCAGCGCCGGCTCCAGTGCAGCCTGCGGTTCAGGGATGTCTTCACCCACCTCGCACCCGACTCCGACTCCGGCGTGCAGGCCGAGCCCGCGCTGTGGGGCGTGCCGTTCGGCACCACCGTGGCCTCCGGCCCACGCACCTTCGGCGGACGGTGAATGCCGTCCTCGCTGGCACGGGCAGTGCTCACAGTCCCAAGCATTCCCCGCCATGATCCGCCCCGCCACTCCCGCCGATGCCGGTCCGCTCGCCGCCATCTACAACCACTACATCACGGAGACCGTCGTCACCTTTGAAGAAAACCCGGTGACGCCGGAGGAAATGGCGCGGCGGCTGGGTCTGACCACCG